>NZ_JACHFK010000001.1:705637-1058456 GCF_014201805.1 Deinococcus metalli
GCCGGGGTGCTGCCGGTACGCCTGCGCGACGGCCGGCGCCAGGAACGCCCCGGACAGTGACCGCAGCGCCCCGACCGCCAGCCGCCCGCGTTCGCCGGTGCTGGCGAGCCGCGCCGCGTCCAGCCCGTCCTGGAGCACGCCGAGGGCGCGGCGGACATACGGCAGGAAGCTCACGCCCCGCTGCGTCAGGGCGACCTTGCGCCCCCGCGTGAACAGCGCCCCGCCAACCTCGCGCTCAAGGCCCTGGATGCGGGCGCTCACGGTGGCCTGGGCCACGCCCTGCACCCACGCGGCGCGGCTGAACGAGCCCTCGCGGACGATGTGGTCGAAGGTGCGCAGGTCGTCCAGATCCATGGGAAGACGGTAGCATTCCCAATCTATCGGAAACATTGATGTCAGAGGACATGGGAAGGCTATTGAACGCGGCCGGGACACGGTCTACGGTAACGGGATGAGTAAATCCATCACCCTTCCCGATGGTGTGACGGTGCGTCTAGCCACCCGCGCGGACGTCCCCGCCATCGTGGCGATCTACAACCACGCGGTGCTGCACACGACCGCGTCGTATGACCTGGAACCGGTCAGCGTGGACTCGCGGCTGGCGTGGTACGACCACAAGGTTGCGGACGGCTGGCCCGTGTTGGTGGCAGAGGAGGGTGGGGAGATCACGGGCTGGGCGACCTACGGGCCCTTCCGCGAGAAGCCCGGCTACCGCTTCACCGCCGAGCATTCCGTGTACGTCCGCGAGGACTGCCGGGGCCGCGGGGTGGGCCGCACGCTGCTGCGCGCGCTCATTGCGCTGGCGCGGGAGCGCGGCCTGCGGACCCTGGTGGGCGGCGTGGACGCCGACAACGCCGGCAGCCTCGCTTTCCACGAGGGGCTGGGCTTCGCGCGGGTCGCGCACTTCCGGCACGTCGGGCACAAGTTCGGCCGCTGGCTGGACCTGGTGTTCCTGCAACTCGACCTGGAGTCGCCGGCCCCGGCCACCCCCGCCGGAACGGAGGCGCCTGCGTCCGCGTAACGGTGGGATGCGGCTCCACTGTGATGGTCTCCCTGGCCGGCGCGCATGATGCCCGGCCTGCACCTGAACCTGCTTCCGGACGCGGTCGCGTGGATCGTGCACCCGGCGGCCGGCTTCGCGCTGGCGCACTGGGCATCGGTGCTGTACTCGCGGCTGGGCAAGAACCCGGCCTTCCTCCTGCGCGCCGCGCTGATCCTGCTGGTGCTGTCGGTGCTGGGCGCCGGCTGGGTGCTGCACCCTGCGGCGGGCATGCTGCTCGGGTACTTCGGCAGCCGGGCCTTCCACCGCTGGCGGCAGGACGGCACGGCGCTGCTGGCCGGCCTGCTCGCGGCGGCCCTGTTCATGGTGCAGGGTGCCACATGGCTGATCTTCCCGCTGGGCGTGATGGCCGTGGTGTGGGTCTTCACGGCCCTGTCCACGGGGGCGTGGCCCGGCCGCGAGACCACCGGCCCCAGCGCAGAGCCGGCCGCCCTGCCGGAGCACGCGGGCGGACTGCCCATGATGCCGACCGCGCCAGGGCGGGCCGAGCCCGTCATGCCGGCCGCATATGTGCCGCCCCGGCGTCACGCCAGCGCGGCGCCGGACGGGACCGACCCGTTCACGGCCCTGCAACTCGACGACCGGCTACCCGGGGATGTCCGCGCGCAGCTCGTCGCGCTGGACCTCCGCACGGCCGAGGCCCTGAACCACCTGAAGGCGCTGGGGCAGGAGGGGAGTGAGGGAGCGTACGTGGCCCGTGCGATCCGCGACGAGTACGCGCCGGCGTCCGTGCGGGCGTACCTGAACCTGCCGCGCACCCAGGCGGACGTGACGCCCATCGAGGGCGACAGGACCGGCCACGACCTGCTGCGCGAGCAGCTCGACCTGCTGCTGGGCGCGGTGCAGGACATCCTGGCGGGCGCGCTGCGCTCGGGCGGCCAGGACCTGCTGACCCACCAGCGGTTCCTGCGCGAGAAGTTCGGCAAGGAAAAGAGGGAACTGGACGTCTGACGGGCCGGTTACGTCCTGCACAGAATGTGCCGGGTGGAGCACGCTATCCTGGCGTGTGATGACGACCGCGCCCGCCGACCCGATGCCCCGCGCCCTGGCCGCCCTCAAGCGCATGTGGGGCTACGACGCGTTCCGGGGCGTGCAGGCCGACATCGTCCGGACGCTGGTGGACGGCGGCAACGCCCTGGTGCTGATGCCGACCGGCGGCGGTAAGAGCCTGTGCTACCAGCTGCCCAGCCTGCTGCGCCCCGGCGTGGGCGTGGTGGTGTCGCCCCTGATCGCCCTGATGAAGGACCAGGTGGACACGCTGAGGCAACTGGGCGTACGGGCCGCATACCTGAACTCCAGCCTGAGCCCGCAGGACACCCGTGAAGTAGAGGGCGCCCTCGCCTCGGGGGACCTCGACCTGCTGTATGTCGCGCCGGAACGGCTGCTGCTGCCGCGTACGCTGGAGCTGCTGGAGCGCGTGCCGCTGGGCCTGTTCGCCGTCGACGAGGCGCACTGCGTATCGCAGTGGGGACACGACTTCCGGCCGGAGTACCAGGGCCTGCGCGTGCTGCCCGAGCGCTTCCCGGACATCCCGCGCGTGGCGCTGACCGCCACCGCCGACGACCGTACCCGCGCGGACATCCTGAGTGTGCTGGACCTGCACGGCGCGCCGCAGTTCATCTCCAGCTTCGATCGCCCGAACATCCAGTACCGCGTGGCGAACAAGGAAGGCCCCAAGACCCAGCTGCTGGACTTCATCCGTGCCGAGCATCCTGGTGACGCCGGCATCGTGTACTGCCTGTCGCGCAAGTCGGTCGAGGAGACCGCGCAGTGGCTCGTCGCGCAGGGCGTGGACGCCGTGCCGTACCACGCGGGCCTGTCGCCGCGCGAGCGGTCGTCCGCCCAGGAGCGCTTCCTGAACGAGGAAGGCCTGATCGTGTGCGCGACCGTCGCGTTCGGCATGGGCATCGACAAGCCCAACGTGCGCTTCGTGGCGCACCTCGACCTGCCCAAGAGCATGGAGGGCTACTACCAGGAGACCGGCCGCGCCGGCCGCGACGGACTGCCCAGCACCGCGTGGATGGTGTACGGCCTGGCCGACGTGGTGAACGTGAGGCGCATGCTTGCGTCCAGCGACGCGCCCGAGGAGGTCAAGCGCGTCGAGGCCGCCAAGCTGGACGCGCTGCTCACGTACTGCGAGGCCGCCACGTGCCGCCGCCAGATCCTGCTGGGCTACTTCGGTGAGGATTCCGCGCAGCCGTGCGGAAACTGCGACGTGTGCCTGAATCCCCCACGGGTGCGCGACATGACCCGCGAGGCGCAGATGGCGCTGTCGGCGGCCGTGCGCAGCGGCAACCGCTTCGGCGCGGCGCACCTGACCGACATCCTGTTGGGCCGCGCGACCGAGAAGGTCGTGTCGATGAACCACCACACGCTGCCCACCTTCGGCGTCGGCGCCGCGCACGACGAGAAGACGTGGCGCAGCGTGCTTCGGCAGCTCGTCAGCCTGGGCTACCTCGCGGCCGGCGAGCACCACGGCCTGAGCACCACCGGCAAAGCCCGCGCGCTGCTGAAGGGGGAGACCACGCTGGCCCTGCGCGAGGACAGTCTGGTGCCGCAGGTGAGCCGCCGCGACCGGGACCGCGGCCGGATCGGCGGGGGCCGCGCGCCCGTGGAGGCCCACGACCAGCCCCTGTTCGAGGCCCTGCGCGCGTGGCGGCTCGCCAAGGCGCGCGAGCTGGCCGTGCCGCCCTACGTGATCTTCACGGACGCGTCCCTGAAAGGCATCGCGGAGCTGCGGCCCGGCAGCCACGCCACGCTCGGCACCGTCAGTGGCGTGGGGCAGCGCAAGCTCGCAGACTTCGGGGACGACGTGCTGGGCATCGTCCAGCAGCACCAGGGCACGGCCCGCGCGACGCGCCCTCCCACGCCCGCCGAACTCGGCGCCCGCTCGAATAGCGCGGTGCTGGGCCTGCTCAGACCCCGCGCCAGCGTGGCCCCTGCGCCGCTGCTGCCGGAGCACTCGCCCGAGGAACCCAGCCCCGAGGTCGCCGAGGCCCTGCGTGAGCTGCGCCGCGAACTGGCCCGCGAGACCGGCCACAGCGCCTTTGTGATCTTCCCGAACGCCGCCCTGGACGCCCTGGCGGCGCGGCAGCCGCGCACGGTGGCGGCCCTCCAGGGCCTGCCCGGTCTCGGCCCGAAGCGCATCGAGGCGTATGGCGACCGTATCGTCGAAGCGATCAACACGGCCATAGAGGGCTGATCCCGGTCTGCCGATCCGCCTGAGGTTAAATAGGACGCCTATGAACCCCTGAAGTCACCAACAGGACGTGGAGACGGATCGTATTCGCGTCACATCAAGACCGCGAACTGACGGGATGAGCTGCCGTCCGGTTCACCTGGAGATGTTCGACCCAGAGCATGGGGTAGACGCGTCGGCGTCCACCCCCGTCAACGTTCCACGGCCCACGCGAGGAACGTGCGCAGGTCGTCGGCCAGCGCTGCCAGGCTGGGCTGGTGGACATACATCATGTGCCCGGCCTCGTAGTAGGCCACACGGACGTTGCCGCGCAGCGAGCCGTGCAGGGCGAGGTGGTCGAGGGTGTGGCGGGTCGCGTGGTACGGCGTGGCGAAGTCGTAGTACCCGGACGCCACGAAGACCTTCAGGTGTTGGTTCTGGTGCATCGCCTCGCGCAGCGTGTCCGACACGCGCACGTGCTTGTTCTCGAATTCCTTGTAGCTCCACGGGCGCACGCGGCCGGTGAGGATCTCGTACGGCAGGTCGGACTCGAAGCCGAGTTCCACGCGCACGTAGTGGTTCATGGCCGCCGTGTACGACCCGAGGATCGCGGTCATGCTGGGGTCGTCCGACGGTTCCGCGCCGCCCGAATCGCGGTCGAGGCCGGTGAAACGGCTGTCGAGGCGCCCGACCGTCACGCCGCGCCCCCGCAGCAGTTCCTTGCGGAAGCGGGCCAGCGTGACCCGCAGGTCGCTCCGCAGGATGAAGTCCTCGCTCAGGCCGCTCAGGCGGGCGTAGGTGCGCGCCACCTCGGCCCGGCGCGTGTCGTCCAGGCGGGCGCCCAGGTGCAGCGCTGCGGCGTACTCGCCGTCCGCGAAGGCCTCGGCTTCGGCCAGCACGGCCGCGAGCGTCCGGTCGCCATCCAGGGCGCCGTGGTACCACGCGGTCGCGGCCTGCGTGGGCAGGTGCACCACGTACGGCAGATCGTGCCCCGGCGTGAAGTCCACCGTGGAGAAATCCAGGATGGAACTCACCAGCATGATCCCGTTCAGGAACAGGCCGTGGCGCTGCTGGAGGTACCCGCTCAGCCCGGCGGCGCGCGTGGTGCCGTAACTCTCCCCGATCAGGAACTTCGGGCTCAGCCAGCGCCCCGCGCGGCTCACCCACAGGCGGATGAAGTCGCCCACCGATTCGATGTCCCGCCCGAAGCCGTGGAAGTCGCCGGGCTTCTCGCCCTCAGTCACGCGCGAGTACCCCGTGCTCACCGGGTCAATGAACACCAGATCGGACTCGGTCAGCAGGGTGAAATCGTTGTCGGTGAGGTCATACGGCGGGCCGGTCAGGGCGCCGGCGTCCCCCATGACCACGCGGCGCGGGCCGAGCACGCCCAGATGCAGCCACACGCTGCTGCTGCCGGGTCCGCCGTTGAAGGAGAACGTCACGGGCCGCGTCCGGGGGTCGGGCGCGCCGTCCAGCGCGTAGGCCACGAAGAACACGCGGGCGCGGGGCTTGACGCCCTCGCTCTCGCCGTCCTTGGCGTGGGCCTCGTCGTTCAGTACCATCGTCCCGGCCGTCACGGTGTACGCCAGCGTCCGCCCGTTTAGGGTGACGCTGTGGTGGGTGACGCTCACCTCGTCACGTGGGGTGTCCTTGGGCCGGTCGGTGGAAGCGGCCGGGCTGGCCGGCGGATCGTCGCGTTCCGTCATGCGCCCGAGCATAGTGCTGCCTGGCGCCGTAGCGGCCCGGATGGTCACGGCAGGTCGAGACCAGTTCCCGAGGTGCGGTCCTGGAGCCCGCTCTCAGAGCGTGAGCGCCAGCTCCACCGCTTCGCGCAGGCCGCCGGCATCCACGTCCGCAACGGTGTAGCGCGAGGCCGCGCGGGCGGCGGCGACCGCGTTGCCCATGGCGACCGGGTGGCCCACGACGGACATCGCGTCCACGTCGTTCTCGCCGTCGCCAACCATCATCACGCGGTCCATGTCCAGGCCGTAGCGCTGCGCGACCTTGCGCACCGCGGCGCCCTTGCCCACCCCGGCCTTGGTGACCGAGATGAACATGGTGTCCGGCATGGCGGGACTTCCTGCCGGATGCAGCGCCAGGCCCTCGTGCGGTTCGGCCATCACCTCGGCCTGCTCCCCGGTAGGCACGACCCACTGCGCCCGCACCACCGTGCCCACCAGCGACGCCGGCGTGCGCGGCTCGTACGGCAGGCCCAGCAGCGCCGCGTGGCGTTCGGCCAGCTCGCCGGGCTGGTTGAAGGCGTACTCGGTGTCGGTGTAGACCTCCAGCAGCCGCCCGGTGCGCTCGGCGTGCGCCAGCAGGGCCGGCACCGCGCCCGGCGGCATCGCTTCGGACAGGCTCTCGTGGCTGCCGACATTCACGATGCTCGCGCCGTTCTGGAAGACGTGCCAGCCGTCACCGTCCAGTCGCCGGGCGTAGGCGAGCGCGTTGCCCACCGCCGGCCGGCCGGAGCACAGCGCGATCCGCACGCCGCGCGCGCGGGCGTCTGCCATGGCGGCCCACACATCGTCCCGGACGGTGTTCCCCGTGCCCACCAGGGTGCCGTCCACATCCACACAGATCAGTCCAAGCATCCGGCCCAGTGTAGGGGTCACCCGGCCGACCGGGCGGCCGGCAGATGGACAGCTCCCGGCTCAGCGCTGCCAGCGGCCCTCGCGTTCCAGCACGGCGCAGCCGCCCACGTGGATCGCCACGACCTGCGTGCCGTCCACCTCGACCTCCACCTCGACCTCTCCGGGCGACCCGACCGCGTGGCCCTGGTACACCATGCCCGCCGCGCGGCCCGAGCGCACCGGCAGCCGCCCGTGGTGCGCGAGCAGGCCCATCAGCGCGCCCCCCGCACTGCCGGTCACAGGGTCTTCGGGGATGCCCACGCGGGGCGCGAAGTCGCGGGCGGCGAAGCGGTTCACGCCCATCGGCGCGTAGGCGTACACCGACTCCACGTCCAGCTCCTCGCTGAGCTGCTCGATGGCCGGCAGGTCCGGGTCAAGGCCGTCGAGGATCACGGCGTCCAGCAGCGGAACGAAGGCTGACCACTGCCCGCTGCTCGCGGCCGCCAGCGGCAGGCCCCGGTGCACCATGCGGTCGCTGATGCCCAGCGCGTCGGCCAGGCGGGAGCGCAGCGTGGTCGGCAGCAGCCGGGACTCGTGGCGGTGCTGACGCATCCACACCTGCACCGGCACCCCCGCGTCGCTGATCAATCTCAGCGGCACGCGGCCCGACAGCGTTTCGAGTTCCAGCGCCTCGCCCGCCCAGTACCCGGCCTGCGCGAGCATCAGGCCCAGCGCGACGGTCGCGTGCCCGCAGAACGCGACCTCGCACGTCGGCGTGAAGTAGCGCACCCGCACGCGGCCGTCGCCCATGCGGATCACGAATACTGTCTCCGGCGCGTCCAGGTAGGTCGCCAGGGCCTGCATCTCCGCGTCGGTCAGGGCGGCGGCGTCCAGCACCACGCCCGCGCGGTTGCCCTGGCCGGGCGTGGCCGTGAAGGCCCGCACCTCGCTGTACGCGATCATGGCGTCAATCTAACGCCTGCGCCTAAGCGGCGGCGCCCCGGCCACCACAGCGGACCGGGGCGCGGGATCAGGGCCTCAGCGCAGCTTGGCGAGGGTCGCCTTGGCCTGCTCCAGGTCGCGTTTTTCCCAGAACGTCACGGCGGGCATGGCGACGGCCTTGTCGAGCTGCGCGGCCGCCTCGGCCTTCTTGCCCTGGAGCAGCAGCGCGTTGGCGTACTCGATGCGGTGGATGGGCGTGTTCGGCTCCAGGCTGATGGCCTTCTCGAAGTTCGGGGCGACGTTCGAGCGGCTCGCGCCGGTCGCCTGCACGGCGATCGCGCCCTTGAGGCCGCCGGAGTCCAGGGTGGCGTTCCACAGGCCCAGCGCCACGTAGCCGCCGGCCATCTTGGGGTTGAGTTCCAGCGCCTTGTCGAGATTGGCCTTCACGTCCTTGGCGAGGCCTAGGCTCTGGAACACGCCCACGAACTGCGCGAGGCGGCCCTGCGCGCGCGCGAGTTCGAAGTACGCGTCGGCGTTGCTGCGGTCCTTGGCGATGGCGGCGCTCGCGTAGTCCTGGGCCTTCTGGAACAGCGCCTTTTTCTGGTTGTCAGGCACCAGGGACGCGCCGGCGGTGGTGGCCTCGGCGGCCAGGGTCAGGCCGGCGCTGGTGTTCAGCGCCGCGCCGGCCGACGCGGCCTCCTGCCACTTGCCCTGGTCGAGCAGGGCCTGGGCGGCCGGCTGGCTCTGGGCAGCGGCGGTGACGGACAGGGCGAGAACAGCGGACAGGGCGGTCATGCGCATGGGTGGACTCCTCCGGGTACAGGCGGATGCGGTGGGTGCGGACTGTGAAAACTGTGCCGGAGTATACATGCCTGGCCCTGAACCGAACCTGACGACCCCGACAGGTACGGCACTCCCGGGCTGTTCTGAACGGAGTACAGCGGCCTGCGGGGCGCGGGCGGGTGCTACGCTCGGCGCAGCATGGACACGGGCGGTGTGGACTGGAAGGGCGTGCTGGCCGAGGTGCGCCGCCACCTGCCCCCGCCGGCCTCCGGGCGGCAGCAGCGCGGCAGCCTGCGCTGGCTGGAGGCCGAGATGCGCGCACGCGGCGCGAACCCTGCCGCACTGCGCAACATCGTGTACCGCGACGTCGGCACCGCCGCCGACAAGGCCGCCCTGCACGGCATCCTGGCAGACCTGGCCCGCGAGACCGGCCACGATCTGCCGCAGCGGCCCGCACCGGCACCGGCGGCCATACCGGACGAACTCGACCTGCTGGGCCGCTCCAAGAAGCGCGCGTACAGGCAGTTCCTGGCCGGCATGCGGGCGGGCCGCGCGCCGCGCCTGATCGTGACCGGCCGCGCGGGCGCCGGCAAGACCGTACTGCTTGACCGCCTGGACGCGGCGCTGCGCGAGGCGGGCGTGCCGGTCACGCGGGTGGCCCTGACCGGAGACGCTGCGGCCGTGTTGCCCATGCCGCCGCCGGCCGGATCGTCGTACGCCGCCCTCGCACAGGCCCAGGCGGACGCCGCGCGGCGCGCGCTGCCGGCCAGCGGCGCCCTGCTGCTCCGCGTGACGGACGACCTGCACTTTGCGGGTGACCCGCCGCGCGGCCCGGACGGCGCGCCCCTCAGCCCGGGTGCGTGGGCGGCCACGCGCCTGCTCGCGGCGGCGCCGCCCGGCGTGGCGGTGCTGCTGGCCACCGAGTCACGGCGCGGCCTGGAGGACAGCCCGGCCGAGGTGATCGACCTGCGCCCGCCCACCACAGCCGAGGCGCGCACCTATGTGATGACGCGCCTGGGCGTGCCTCAGGCCGAGGCGCACGCCCTGGTGCGCGAGACCGGGCGCCACCTCGACCGACTGACGCTGCTGGTCAGCCTCCGCTCCGGCGACGCGGACGCCGGCAACCTGCGTTCCGATCCCGACACCCGCCGGCTGGTCGAGGCCGCTGCTGCGCTGGTCCGCGTGACAGCGCACGACCCACACGCGGCGTGGCCGCAAGCGCTGCTCCGGTCCGCGCTGGGGACCGATCCCGCCCAGCTCCCCCCGCACGCCCGGGCCCTGCTGCGGTTCACCGAGGACGGCGCGGCCGCCCCCACCCCGGTCCTGCGCGCCGCGTGGACCGCGCCGGAGTCGGCGGCGGTCCACGCGGCCCTGCGCCGGATCGCCGCCGAGGAAGACGATGCGCTGATGCCCTTCCGCCTTGCGGCCCTTGCTCACCTTGCGGAGTGGTCGGCACTGACCGCTGTCCTGGCCCAGCGGCCGGACGACGCGCGGCACCTGCCGCCACTGTGGCCGCTGGTCCGGTCGGCGGCCAGCGGGCCGGAGCGCGAGGTGCTCGCGAGGGCGGTGGTGGCGCACCACGCGGGCCGCGGCGAGTACGGCGAACCGCGCCTGCGCGACGCCCTGTTCACGCTGCTGGAGTCGCCGCACGACCCGGTGCGCGCGTGGGCCCGTGTGAAGCTCGCCGAGAGCAGCCTGGAGGCCGGGCAGATGGACTCTGCCCGCCGGCAGCTCGAGCATCCGGACGTGTCCGGCATGGACGTCGCCGACCCGTGGAGCGTGGCCGCCCACGCGGACGTCCTGCTGGTGTGCGCCGCGCTGGCCCGCTGGGAGGGCGACCTCGACGCGGCGACGCGGTACGCGGCCGATCCCCGGACGGCGGTGGGCGGGCCGCGCGCCGAGCTGTGGCGCGGCGTGATCGCCAAGGATGCCGGCCGCTGGGACGAGGCGCTGCGTCGCCTCCAGGCCGTGCCGCGCCGCAGTCCGCTGCTGTCGGCCCGCGCCCGTTATCAGGAGGGCGACCTGCGCCTGCGGCTGGGCCAGCCCCACGCGGCGCTGGAGGCGCTGCTGGACGCCGCTGCGCGCCTGGACGCGGCCGGCGGCGCGGCCGACGAGCGCGCCCGCGTCCTGGCCCGCGGCGCGACCGCCCTGCGCCGCCTGGGCCGCCCGGACGAGGCGTTGGGGACGCTGGCGCTTGCGCTCGCGCTGGTGCCGGACGACGACCGCCGCCGGCCGGACGGCGTGCCCCGCGCCCGCCTGCTGTCGGAAGGCGTACCGATCCTGCTGGCCCTGAACCGCCCGGACGACGCGCTCGCGCAGGGGCAGCGCGCGCTCGAGCTGCTGCGCGGCACCGCCGCCCGCCCCGCCGAGACCCGCTACCGCGACCGGCGCACCCGCTACCGCCTGGCGCTCGCGTACGTCACCCGCGGTCTGGGTGTGCCGTACCTCCAGCCGCTGGGCGGGCCGACGACGGATCACCCGGACCTGCGCCAGGCGCGCGCCCTGCTGGACGACGTGATCGCGCACGCGGCGGGCGGCAGCGACCGCGACGTGATCCTGACCTTCGACATGCACCTCAGCCGCGCCCTGGCCGATCCGGACGCCCACGCGGCGCTGGAGGCCTGTACCCGCGCCCTGGCACTCGCCGCCCACCCGTACGAGGAGGCGCAGGCCCGTGCCCAGCGCGCCGAGGCCCTGCTGCGGGCCGGCGACACCGCCGCTGCGCTGGCCGACGTGAACCGCGCCCATGCCCTGCTGCGCCGCGTGCAGCCCGCCTCGACCGAGCCGCCGGACCCCGGCCTGCACGCGCAACTCCTCGCGCTGGAGGCCCGCGCGACCATCCACGAGGGCGCAGCGACCGTGACGTGGGTGGCAGAGGCGCTGACGCCCGCGTCCCTCCAGCCGTTCCGGGATGGCGTGTGGCGCGAGGTGGGCCGCGCGCTGGAGGCGGCCCGGCCGGACGCGGCCGACGTGGTGCGCTCGCTGCTGCCCGGCGCCATGGACGGCGGACTGCGGCCCTCCGACGCCCTGCGGGTGGGCATGCTGGCCGCTCTCCCGTCACGGCGGCCCTGAGCGGGTATGCTGGGCGGCGTGAGTTCCACCGATCCGTCCACGCGTGGCCGCGCCGCCGTCCGACTGCTGCAGGGCTACGTCTGGCACCCGCAGGACGCCGACGTCGACCTGGAGCACTTCCTGCCGCGTGAACTGGACCTGTCCGCCCGGCCCGACCCGGACCAGGAGGGCGCGCACGTGCTGTGGGACCAGGTGCAGCCGCCCTTCGCGTTCTTCGAGAACGGAGAGCCGACGGCCGCGCAGACCTTCTACCAGTTCACGGTGCTGCGCGTGTACGACGAGCGGCCCACCAACGAGGCCCTGCACGGCGACGCGACCGCCGCCAGTGAAGCCCTGAGTCCCCTGCTGGACGGCACGCCCGAGGGTGTGGGCTGGCAGCTGTGGGAAGACCTGCGGGAGCTGTGACGCGCCCATGATCGAGTGGCTGGATCTGCGTGTCGAGGGTGATCCGCACCCGCGCCGCTTCGACTCGCCCTCGGCGGCCCGCGACTACCTGCTGCGCGTCGAGCGCCTCAGCGAGGAGGCCGTGACGGCGCTGCTCGCAGCGGGCGAGGTCGGCCCGCCCGTGGCGCGGCGCATGTATGTCCTGCGGCCCCTCGCGTCCGCGTGACCGCCGCCGAACCGGTCGTGGCCATCCCGGTCTACGCCGGGGTCAGCGAACTGGAACTGGGCGTGATGCTGACCGTGTGCCGGCTGTGCGGCGGGGACGGCCGCGCCGTGACGGTGAACCGCTCGCGCGCCAGCATCGTGACGGCTGGCGGGCTGGTCAGCACCCCACACGTCCTGTACGCGGCGCTGCCGGAACCCGCCGCGCTGCTGGTACCCGGCGGCCCCGGCGCGGCGCGCGCGGCCCGTGATCCGCTGCTGCGCGCCTTCCTGGCGGCGCACGCGGCCCTGCCGACGGGCGCGAGCGGCAGCGGCCTGCTCCTCCCCGCCGAGGCCGGCACGCTGGAGGGCCGGGTGGTCGGCGGCCCGGCCGACCTGGCCGACACGCTGTGGGGGCATGGCGTGGCCGACGTCCGCGCCGGCGAGGTCGTCACGGACGGAGCGCTGTGTACCACGCCCGGCGGCTTCCCGGCCCTGCACGCCGCGCTGCACGTCGCCGCAGCCTTGTGGGGCGACGACGCGGCAGCTGAGGCGAGGCGGCGCCTGGGCACCGTCGCCTGACCCATGCCGTGCGCTCATCCGTCGAGGTGTTCGCCGCCCGCCACGCCATCGAACAGGCCGCGCAGGGGCAGGGTGGGCACCGGCACGCGCGTACCGCCGATGCTGAAGCGTTCCCAGCCCAGCATGCGCTCCTCGAGCTGCGCGCGTTCCTCGGGGCTCAGGCGGCCCAGGATGCTCTGCTCGCCCATCTGCGTGCCGTGTGCGGCCAGCGCGGCCTTCTTGTTCTCGGCGTACGCGGCGACCGGCACGCTGACGGCCACCGTGCCCTCGGACACGCCGTACAGCGCGGGGTCGAGGTCCTGCCCCATGCGCGACAGGCCCTGCGCGGCCTCGGTGGTCAGGGCGGTGTAGTACAGACGCTGCGGACCGCCGCCCGGCAGCTGTCCGGAGCTGAAGAACGCCGCCACGGTCGCGCGGTGGATCTTCAGGTGGTCGATGTGACCGTACCCGCCGTGCGGATCGAAGGTCACGATCACCTGCGGGCGCACGTCGTCGATCACCGCCTTGATCCGCGTCTCGATCTCCAGCGGGTCGAGATTCATCAGGGCCTTCGGGTCGTCGTGGCGGGTGCGCTCGTAGCGGCCGGAGTCGTGGTAATCCAGGAACACGGGTTCCCCGATCTCCAGGGCCCGGCACGCGGCCCGCAGTTCCTGCTCCCGCTGCTGGCCGAGGTCGTCCACCGTCATGCCCGGCACCGTGATCTTGCCGGCCTCGCCGCGGGTGGCGCATGCCAGCACGACGCGCACGCCCTTGCGCGCGTAGTGCGTCAGGGTGCCGCCGACGCTGAACGCCTCGTCGTCGGGGTGGGCGAACACGGCCAGCAGGGTGGGCGGGGTCTGGGCAGTCATTCGGGCAGTGTAGGCCACCGGCCGCGTTCAGCCGTAGCCCGGCGGCGCCTCGCCCGCCTCCAGGCGACGCCCGCGCCCGTAGAAGTCCCAGAAGGCCTCCGGCCACGTCTGATACAGCAGTCGGCGGTTGGTGGCGTCGGCGGCCTCCAGCGCGTCGCCCAGCGCGCGGTGAAAGCGGCTGCCCTGCGTCTTCATGGCCAGCGCCGTCCAGTACGGTTCCGAGGCCAGCAGCTCGGCCAGCCGGTCTGCGTCCGTCATGTGGCCATGATGCCGCGCGCGGAGGTCGTCTGCTACGCTTCGCGTCATGGCAAAGCCCACGGGCCCGCGTATCCTGGCGATCACGTCCGAGAAGGGCGGGGTGGGGAAGAGCACGCTGGCCGTGAACCTCGCGGGTGCGTGCGCCGCGCAGGGCCGCCGCGTGGTGCTCATCGACGAGGACGGCCGCGTGGGCAGCGCCGTACGCTGGGCGGCGCGCGGTGGGGACGCGCTGGGTTTCCCGGTGCTGGAGCCCGACGACGCCCGGCCCAAACTGCTGGCGGGCGCCGACCTCGTGATCCTGGACACCGAGGGCCGCCCGAAGCGCAAGGACCTGCGGGCACTGGCCGAACGCGCGGACACCGTGCTGGTGCCGTCCGGCCTGAGTGCCCTGGAACGCGACGCGACCCGTGAACTCGTGGAGTACCTCGGCGACCAGGGCGCCGCCGCGAAGGTGCGGGTGGTGCTGTGCCGAGTGCCGCCGGTCGGGAGCGCGGCCGACGACCTGCGCGAGGAGCTGCGCGACGCCGGCATGGTGGTCTGCAACGCCGTGATCCGTCAGTACGCGGCGCACACCAAGGCGGCCGAGCTGGGCGTGCTGGTGCGTGACGTGCGCGATCCGCGGGCCGCATCCGCGTGGGCGGACGTCGAGGCGCTCGCGCAGGAACTCGGCTGAGGCCACACGGAATGACGCGCTTCGACTATCTGGCTGGGCCGGACAAACCGCGCAAGAAGGACCGCAAGTCCGCGAAGAAGGCCGGCAGGGCGCGGGACGACGGCGGCGCCGACCCCGTGGAGGCCGTGCAGGTGCGCCGGGACACCGTGCGGGCGGTGGCGCGCGAGCTGCGGCACGCGCAGGTGGGCACCGTGGACGACCTCGTGGAGACGTTGCTGCTCGCGTGGTTGCGGGACCGCGCCCGATGACGCTGCGGACGGCAGCGCTGGGACGCTGGGCGGGGCTGGCTGCGGCGCTGCTGCTGACGGTGCCGGGCGTGCTGCGGCCCCTGAGCGGCAGCCTGCTCGACCACGTCGATCTGGTGTTCCACGAGGCCGGGCATGTGATCTTCAGTCCGTTCGGCGAGACGCTGATGCTGCTGGGCGGCAGCGTCATGCAGGTGCTGGTGCCGCTGGGCTGCGCGCTGACCTTCCTGTTCCGGCGTGACCGCTACGCCGCCGGGCTGGTCACCCTGTGGACGGCGCAGTCGCTGGCGGGTGTGGCCGCGTACGTCCGCGACGCGCCGACCCGTAACCTCGACCTGATCACAGGCGACCCCGACACGCACGACTGGTGGCAACTGCTGGGCGCCGCCGACGCGCTGTCGCTGGCGGCGCCGCTGGGAAACATGCTCGCGTTCCTGGCGTTCGCGTGCCTCGTGGCGGGCGTGCTGTTGGCCGTGTGGGACGACGTCCGCTGAGGAATGGAATCGCTGAGGCGCTGGTTCCTGCTCTACCCTGAAGGCATGGAAGGCACCCCACCGGTGGTCACGGGCCGGTTCGCGCCCAGCCCGACGGGCGCCATGCACCTGGGCAACGCACGCACCGCGCTGCTGGCGTGGCTGCACTCCCGGGCGGCCGGGGGCCGCCACCTGCTGCGCTTCGAGGATCTCGACACCGGGCGGGTGCGTCCGTGGGCCTACGACGTCACGCGCCGTGACCTGGAGTGGCTGGGCCTCGACTGGGACGAGGAACATCTGCAATCCGAACGGCTGGAGCTGTATGCGCACGCGCTGTCCCGGCTCGACACCTACCCATGCACGTGCACCCGCCGCGAGGTCACGGAGGCCATCGCGGCGAGCGCGGGGGCACCCCACGGCGACGAGCCCGTGTATCCCGGCACGTGCCGGGACCGGCCGGCCCATCTCGACCGCTCGGCCGCGCGGCGCTGGCGGGTGCCGGCCGTGACGGTGTGCGCACACGACACGCTGCGCGGCTGGACGCTGTGCCAAGTCCTGCCCGCCGAGGTGGGGGACATCGTGCTGCGCCGCAACGACGGCGTGTACGCATACCACCTCGCGGTGGTGGTAGACGACGCGGCGATGGGCGTGACCGACGTGATCCGTGGCGAGGATCTGTGGCCGGCCACGCCGCGGCAGGTGGCGTTGCAGGACGCGCTGGGTCTGCCCCCGGTCCGGTACGGTCATGTGCCGCTGCTGCACGACGTGGCGGGGCAGAGGCTCGCCAAGCGCGGCGGCGCTCCGTCCGTGCGCGAGTGGCGCGAGGGCGGCACGTCGGCGGGGACGGTCCTGGCCCTGCTGGCCCGGAGCCTCGGCTGGGACGTGCCGGATGACGTGTCGGCGGCGGAGCTGCTGCCGGCCTGGCAGGCCTGGTCGCTCCATGAACTCGACCTTGACCGACCTCAAACTTAGACAGGTTGTCTAAGTTTTTATGTACCGGGTGTAACGCGGACTCCTACTCTGAAGATCCCATGACTCTACACCTGCCTGCCTATCCGATGCCGGATGACCGGGGACGATACGGCCGCTTTGGCGGACGCTACGTTCCCGAGACGCTCATTCCGGCGCTTGATGAACTCGACCGCGCCTATCAGACGGCCAAGCAGGACCCGGCGTTCCTGACCGAACTCGACCGCCTGCTGCGCGAGTACGTCAACCGGCCCAGCCCGCTGTACCTCGCCCAGCGGCTGACCGAGCACGCGGGCGGCGCCAAGATCTACCTCAAGCGCGAGGACTTCAACTACACCGGCGCGCACAAGATCAACAACTGCCTCGCCCAGGCGCTGCTGGCCGTCCGCATGGGCAAGAAGCGCGTGATCGCCGAGACCGGCGCTGGGCAGCACGGCGTCGCCAGCGCCACCGCTGCCGCGCTGCTGGGCCTGGACTGCGTGGTGTACATGGGCGCGGAGGACATCCGCCGGCAGGAGCTGAACGTCTTCCGCATGCGGCTGCTGGGCGCCGAGGTGCGCGAGGTGACGTCCGGCACCAGTACCCTCAAGGACGCCACCAACGAGGCCATCCGCGACTGGGTCACGAATGTCCGCGATACCTTCTACATCCTGGGCAGCGTGGTCGGACCGCACCCATACCCCGCCATGGTGCGCGACTTCCAGTCCGTGATCGGCGAGGAGACCAAGTGGCAGCTCCAGGCCGTCGAGGGCCGCGAGGTGCCGGACGCCATCGTGGCGTGCGTGGGCGGCGGCAGCAACGCCATCGGTATCTTCGCGCCGTACGCGTACCTGCCCGACGGTGAGCGGCCCCGCCTGATCGGCACCGAGGCGGCCGGCGAGGGCGTCGAGACCGGCCGGCACGCCGCCAGCGTGGCCGGCGGCCGCGTGGGCGTGCTGCACGGCTCGATGATGTACCTGCTGAACGACGACGAGGGCCAGATCGTGCCGCCGCATTCCATCAGCGCGGGCCTGGACTACCCCGGCATCGGCCCGGAGCACTGCCTGTACGCCACCACCGGCGTCGCGGAGTACGTGCCCGTTACCGACGCCCAGGCGCTGGAAGGGCTGCAGCTGTGCACCCGCCTGGAGGGCATCATCCCGGCGCTGGAGAGCGCCCACGCGATCTACCACGCGCTGCAGCTCGCCGCCACCATGCGGCCGGATCAGGTGATCGTGGTAAACCTCTCGGGCCGCGGCGACAAGGACGTCGCCGAGGTCGCCCGGCTGCTCAGGGCCGAGCAGGCGGCGGAGGTGAGCGCGTGACCGCCGTGCACGCGCGCGGCGTCGCCCGCATCCACGCCGCCTTTGACCGCGCCCGTGACGAAAACCGCGCCGCCTTCATTCCGTTCATGACCGCCGGCTTTCCCAACCAGCAGGACTTCCCGGCGGTCGCCGACGCACTGCTTGCCCACGCCGACGTGATGGAGGTGGGCATTCCGTACTCCGATCCGCTGGGCGACGGCCCGACGGTCCAGCGGGCGAGCGAAGTGGCGCTGGCGGGCGGCACCAGCACCCGCCGCACCCTGCAGCTGATCGCCGACCTGCGCGCCCGACACGACACGCCCATCGTGGTGATGACGTACGTCAATCCCATCTACGCCGTCGGCCCGCGCGAGTTCATGCGGCTCGCGGCGGAGGCCGGCGTGGACGGCCTGATCCTGCCGGACCTGCCGCCGGATCAGGATCTGGAGATCGCGGATCTCGCCGCCGAGCACGGCATGGCGGTCACGTTCCTGATCGCGCCGACCAGCACGCCCGAACGCGTGGAACTCGTCGCGGGGGCGTGCACCGGCTTCCTGTACGCGGTGAGCGTGACTGGCGTGACCGGCGCCCGCGAGGGCAGCGCCCTGGGCGAGGTGCCGGCGATGCTGGCCCTGGCCCGGCAGTACGCCCGCGTGCCGGTGGCCGTAGGCTTCGGCGTCAAGGACGCGGCCACCGCCCGCACTGTCGCGCAACTTGCGGACGGCGTCGTGGTTGGCAGCGCGTTCATCAACGCGATCCAGGGCGGTCAGGACGTGGGCGCGCTGGCCGCGTCCATCGCGCAGGGGTGCCGGAAGGACTGAATGCGGACGGAGCGGGCCGCCCGGGACACGCGTTCCCAGGCGGCCCGCTCTGCTGTGGTCAGCGGGCCGAGCGCCAGGGAAAGCCAGGCCGGGTGATGACCTGCATGACGGCCCACGCCGAGAAGGTCAGCATGGCGCACACGAGGTAGATATCGCGGAACCCGAAGGCCTGCGCGATGGCCCCCGACACGATCCCCGCGAGCATGCCGCCCACGTTCATGGTGTTCGAGAACAGGGTCGTGGCCGCGCTGACCCGGCCCGGCAGCAACTGCTGGAAGTACGTCATGCCCAGGCCCGCCAGGATCGCCAGCACCACGGAGCGCACCACCTGGGTCACGATCAGCAGCGGCATGCCGTGCGCGACGTAGATCAGCACGTAGTGCAGCACGAACAGCCCCATGGCGCCCTTGACCAGCCACTCCACGCTGGGCAGGCGCCGCAACATGACCAGGCCCAGCATCACCGGAATCTCCAGCAGGGCGCACAGGCTCACCAGGAAGCCGACCTGCCCGGTGGTGCCGTGCAGCGTCTTGGTGATGAACAGCGGGAACATGCTCATGGCCATGGTCATGCTCATCCCGTACAGCACGAAGGCCAGCGACACCAGCCACACCGGGCGGTTGGGCGCGGCCGTGCGCGGCTCGGTCACGGTGTGGCCGGCCGGGGTGGCGCGCAGGGGCACGCTGCGGCTGAGCAGGATCGGCACGGCGGCGAGCAGCAGGCACACTGCCGCGAGCAGGAAGACCCCCATGAAGTCGAAGCGGGCCAGCGCGGCAGCGCCCAGCCCAGGGCCGACCACGAAGGCCAGCGAGAACATCGAGCGCAGCACGGTCTGGCCGCGTTCGGCGATATCGCCCGGGGCGGCCGACATCTGTGTGCGGGCGTACGCGAAGAGCTGCGGAAACGCGGCGGCACCCAGGCCGACCAGGACGATCCCCACGGCCACGGCCGCTGGGTACGCGCGCACCACGCCGAGTCCGGCCTGACCGGCGGCGGCCACGCCCAGCGCGAGCAGCACCAGCGGCCGGCGGTCCGTCAGCCGGTCGGACCAGCGCGCCAGCCGCGTGCTCAGGATCACCGAGCTGACCGCGTTCAGCGTCAGGAAGATGCCGAGCTGTAGCGGGCTCATGCCGATATGGTTCACGCCGTACAGCGCTATGAATGGCCCGGACAGCGACACGCCGAAGCCCAGGAAGAAGACGGCGGCGGCGAGCCCGACGAAGCCCGGCAGGCGCAGCAGCGCGGGCAGGATCGCGGCCTGGGAGGTTGGATGGGTGGTCATGGGCAGCGTCCGGTCATGCTGGCCTGAGCTTACACCCTGACCCTTCTTAATCCATTCAGAAGCGTTCGGGACGGTGGTAGCCTCGGGCATGACCACCCCGGCGAAGACCCTGCCCCCGCGCGCGCAGGCCCCGACAGAGCAGACCTGGGACATCGAGGCGCTGTACGCGACCCCGGACGACTGGACCGCCGAGGCCGGGCGGCTGCCCGAGGCCATCGACGCGCTCTCGGCGCACGGCGGGCGCCTCGGCCGCGGGCCGGACGCGCTGCTCGCGTACCTCGCCGAGGCGGACGATGTCCTGCTGCGGATGCAGCGCTTCGCGTCGTACGCCTCCATGACTGCGAGCGTGGACGGCCGCGACGCCGTGGCCGCCGCCCGGCGCGACGCCGCGAACGGCCTGATGGCCCGCCTGGGCAGCGTGACGGCTGCACTGCAACCCGAACTGCTGGCGATTCCGGACGACGTGCTGGACGGCTGGCTGGCCCAGCCCGAGTTCGCGGACCAGCGGGTGCGCCTGGAGCGCCTGCGCCGTAATCGCCCGCACGTGCGCTCGGCCGAGGTCGAGGCCCTGCTGGGCGCGGTGCAGGCACCCTTTGCCAGCGAGCGCGGCATCCACCCGGCGCTGGCGAACATGGACCTGCGTTTCGGCACGGCCGGTGGCGAGGTGATCACGCAGGGCAACGTGGACCGTCTCACCGCGTCGGCCGACCGCGAGGTGCGGCGCGAGGCGTGGGAGCACTACGCCGACGCCCACCTGGCGGCGAAGCACGCCCAGGCGGCCATGTACGCCACCAACGTGCGCCAGAACGTGTTCGTGGCCCGCGCGCGGCAGTACCCGGACACCGTCACGGCCAGCCTCGCGCCGGACGCGATTCCGGTGGAGGTCGTCACGACCCTGCTGGACACCTACCGCGCGAACACGCCCACGTGGCACCGCTACTGGCGCGTGCGCCGCGAGTGGCTGGGCCTGCCGGACCTGCGCGAGTACGACGTGAAGGCCGCGCTGGTGCCGAGCCGCGCCGTCGGTTACGCCCAGGCGGTCGAGTGGATCGCGCAGGGTATGGCGCCCCTGGGCGAGGACTACGTGCGTGAAATGCGCCGGGGCCTCACCACGGACCGCTGGGTGGACTACGCCGAGAACGACGGCAAACGCCAGGGCGCGTACTCAAACGGCGGGGGCCGGGTCAAGCCGTTCATCTTCATGACGTGGAACGGCACCATGAACTCGTACTCCACCCTGGCGCACGAGATCGGGCATTCCATGCACTCGCTGCTCTCGACCCGCACGCACCCGTTCAGCGTGCCGCGCTACACCCTGTTCCACGCCGAGGTCGCCAGCAACTTCAATCAGGCGATGGTGCGTCAGCACCTGCTGGAGAAAGCGCGCGCGGCCGGCGACACCGAGTTCGAGGTGCAGATCATCGAGGAGGCGCTGTCGAACTTCCACCGCTACTTCTTCATCATGCCGACCCTGGCGGCCTTTGAACTGGAGTGCTACCGGCGAATCGAGGCCGGCGGCACGCTCAGCGCGCCGGACCTGATCACCCTGATGGCCGACCTGCTCGCGCAGGGCTACGGCGACGGCGTCACCATGGACCGCGAGCGCAGCGGCATCACGTGGGCCGAGTTCTCCACGCACCTATACGCGAACTTCTACGCGTACCAGTACGCGACCGGCATCAGTGCCGCGCACCAGCTCCTGGCCCAGTTTGGACAGGACCCCGAAGCGGCGCGCATGACATATCTGCGCTTCCTGGAGTCGGGAGGCAGCCTTGATCCCATTGACGCGCTGAAGGAAGCGGGCGTGGACATGCTGAGCGCCGGACCGGTCGAGGCGACGTTCCGCACGCTGGCCGGCTACGTGGACCGGCTGGAGAAACTGCTGGCGGAGCGGAAGGCCGGGCAGGCGGCCATTCAGGCACCGTAAGCACGGAGACATCGACGACGCGGGACGGTGGGTGTTGCGGACTCACCGTCCCTCAGCGGTCCGAAGAGAACACATTTTTCACGCGCTGGCAAAATCGTGAAATGTATCACTTGCTGTTCCTCAGAAAATGGGCGGGGTGGTCCCGCCCATCGGTGGAGACCGTTCAGGCCTGGGGCTGCTGGACCTGCATGCCGCCGGCCGGAGACACGCCTTCCAGCGCGCCGTAGTCGTCCTGGAAGTGCATCAGGACGCCGCCGAACAGCGTGTCGAAGGTCTCCTGGGGCATCTCGGCCAGGGTGGGGTAGAAGCCCACGTATTCCAGCCACACGTTGCCGTCGGCGTCGATGCTGCGCGCGAAGGCCCGCTCGCGGTTGCGGTCGTTGAGCATGTTCACGACTTCGTTGCGGCGGCCGTTGTACTGCTTCTGGGTCACGCAGGTGATCTCCAGGCGGCTGGTGTTGTTCGGGCCGTCGTTCACGCTGACCAGCACGGCCGCGTCGCCCATCTCGAAGCGCCAGCCCATGCGGATAAAGCGCTGGCCGTTGTTGTCTTCCATGTCCAGCTGGACTTCCTTGTCCTTCAGGTACTTCGCGAGCGTGTCCAGCGTCAGGAGTGCCGTGTCCATCGTCATTTAAACCATCCTCCTCGGTGGGGTGAAACACATCAGATCAGAACTGTGTGGCTTGAAACCCGGAAGATTCTAACACCGCCCGCTGGCCGCGCCCGTGACCGGCGTCTTCACGTTCCCGCAGGTCGGCCCTACGGCCGGGCGAGCACCGCGACCGTCACCGGAGCCACGCCCTCGCTCAGGATGCCCAGTTTCTGCGCCGCCGCCGCCGACAGGTCGATGATCCGCGACGGCACGCCAAACGGACCACGGTCGTTGATCAGGACGTCCACGCTGCGGCCCGTGACGCGGTGCGTGACGCGCACCCACGTGCCCTTCGGTAGCGTCAGGTGCGCGGCGGTCATCGCCGTCGTGGCGTCCGGCCGGCCCGGGTAGTACACCGCCTGTCCTACCTGCACTGCTCCGGCCGGGGTCACCGGGGCTGCCACCTCACCCGTCACCACCTCGTCCGCGGCCTCACGGTCTGGCAGCAGAATGACCTCGCCCGCCCGCAGCGTGGCGGCGGGCCGGGGATTGAGTGCCAGTAGGTTTGCCACGGTGGTGCCGTTCGCGTGGGCCAGGGACCACAGCGTGTCGCCCGGCTGCACGCGGTACACCCGGTTCGCGTCTGCCGCGCCGGTCAGCGCGGCCCCAGCGAGGAGCGCCGCCCGCAGCCACCCGCCGGTCCTCACAGATGGTCCTTCTCGGCCCGGCTCAGCACCTCGTACCCGTGGTCGGTCACGAGCACCAGGTCCTCGATTCGCACGCCGCCCACGTCCGGCACGTACACGCCGGGCTCGATGGTGATGACCATGCCGCTTTCCAGCACGTCCTCGCTGGTGCCGCGCAGGCTGGGTCCCTCGTGGATGTCGAGGCCCACGCCGTGCCCCAGCGAGTGCGCGAAATACTCCCCCAGGCCGTGCCCGGTCAGCAGGTCGCGCGCCAGCCGGTCGAGATCCGCGGCTCGCACGCCCGGCCGCACCGCCGCCACGGCCGCTTCCTCGGCCTCCAGGACCGCGCGGTACATCCGGCGCAGCTCGGCGGATGGGTTCCCGACCGCCACCGTGCGGGTCATGTCGCTGTGGTAGCCGTCCACCTGCGCGCCCATGTCCACGGTCACCAGCTCGTCCTCACCGATCACGCGGCTGGACGCCACCCCGTGGGGCTTTGCGCCGTTCGGGCCGCTCGCCACGATGATCTCGAAGGCGCTCTGGGCGCCGGCCCGCCGCATCGCGAGTTCGAGTTCCAGGGCCACGTCCAGCTCGGTCACGCCGGCCCGGATCGTCGGGTGCACCTGCGCGAAGGCGGCGTCGGCGATGGCCTGGGCGGCGCGCAGGGCGGCTAGTTCCCGGGCGTCCTTGCGGACCCGCAGGCCCTGCACCAGCCCCCGGACCGGGACCACCGTGGCGTCGGGCCACGCGGCGCGCAGGTCGTCCAGCACCGCGACCGTCAGGTGGTCCGCCTCGATGCCGACCCGCTGGCCGCCGAGCGTCGGCGCCGCGTGGGCGTAGGTGTCCGGCGGCCGGGCGATGAACTGCGGCACGCTCGACTCGCCCGCCGCCTGCACGGTGTAGCGCGCGTCGGTGTAGAGCGTCGCGCCGCTCTGCGTCACGAGCACCTTGCCGTCCTTGCCGGACGTGAAGCCGCTCAGGGCGCGCACGTTGGCGGGGTCGCTGATCCACAGGGCGTCCACCCCGGCCCGGCGCATGGCGCTCCGCAGCTGTTCCAGTGAGGTCATCGCAGGCAACGGTAACACGGCCCCCAATTCGCCGTGGTGACATACTTCCCGCCCGCGCGCCCGCCCCGCCGCTGTTCCCCCTCCAGGAACACGGGGCAGCGGGGCATGGCGCGGCCCCCTTATACTCATTCTTCGGGACATCAGCAGCAGGGGCCGCGCGGCGACCCCGCCCCAAGGAGGCAGCGAGCGTGAAACTTCACGAGTATCAGGGCAAGGACATCCTGCGCCAGTTTGGCGTCAATGTGCAGGACGGCAAGGTCGCCCGCACCCCGGACGAGGTGCGGCAGGTCGCGCGCGAGTACGGCCAGCCGGTCGTGGTCAAGGCGCAGGTACACGTCGGCGGGCGCGGCAAGGCCGGCGGCGTGAAGTTCAGCCCGACCGAGGACAAGGCCTTCGAGAACGGGGAGAAGATCCTCGGCATGGACATCAAGGGCCTAACCGTCAACAAGGTGCTGGTCACGCGCGCCGTGGACATCGACGCCGGCACCGAGTACTACGTCGGCATGATCGTTGACCGCAACGTGCAGAGCTACACCCTGATGGCCTCCGCCGAGGGCGGCATGGAGATCGAGGAGGTCGCCGCCGCCACGCCGGAGAAGATCATCAAGCACCGTGTGGACCCAGTGACCGGTCTGCGGCCCTACGAAGCGCGTGACGTGGCCATCAAGGCCGGCTTCAAGGGCAACCTGAACAAGATCGCAGACATGATGGTCAAGATGAGCGAGGCCGCGTTCGCGCGTGACGCCGTGCTCGTCGAGATCAACCCGCTGTTCGTTGGCCCGGACGGCGTGCCGGTCGCGCTCGACACGAAGTTCGAGGTGGACGACAACGCCATGTACCGCCACCGCGACCTCGCCGACTGGCGCGAGCTGGAAGCCGAGCACCCGCTTGAGATCGAGGCCAGCAAGTACGGCTTCGCGTACGTGAAGCTCGACGGCAACGTCGGCGTGCTCGGCAACGGCGCGGGCATCGTGATGACCTCGCTGGACGTCGTGAACCGTGCCGGCGCCAAGCCCGCGAACTTCCTCGACATCGGCGGCGGTGCCAAGGCCGAGATCGTGTACAACGCGGTCAAGTTGGTCAGCAAGGACACCGACGTCAAGGCGATCTTCATCAACATCTTCGGCGGCATCACCCGGGCCGACGAGGTCGCCAAGGGCGTCATCCAGGCGCTGAACGACGGCATCCTGACCAAACCGGTGCGCATGCGCATTGCCGGCACCGCCGAGGACGAGGCCAAAGCGCTGCTGGCGGAGGTCAACAGCCCGCTGATCCAGATGTACCCGACCATGTTCGAGGCCGCCGACGAGGCCGCCAGGGAAGCCAACGCGGCCAGCCAGGGGAGCAAGTAATGGGCATTCTCGTCGACAAGAACAGCAAGGTCATCGTGCAGGGCATGACCGGCCGTGAGGGCGCCAGCCACTCGCGCGCCATGAAGGAATTCGGCACGCAGGTCGTCGCGGGCGTCACGCCCGGCAAGGGCGGCCAGGACTTCGAGGGCTGGCCGGTCTTCAACTCCGTGGCGGAGGCCAAATCTGCCACCGGCGCGAACGTCAGCATCATCTTCGTGCCCCCGGCGGGCGCGGCGGACGCGGTGCTGGAAGCCGCGCACGCGGGCATTCCCCTGATCATCCTGATCACCGAGGGCGTGCCCACCGTGGACATGATGCGCGCCGTGCAGGAAGTCAAGGCGCTCGACGAGCACAGCCGTGCCCACGGCGGCGAGGGCGTGCGCCTGATCGGCGGTAACTGCCCCGGTCTGGTCACCAACGCTGAGGCCAAGGTCGGCATCATGCCGAACAAGATCTACGCCACGCCCGGCCGCATCGGACTGATCAGCCGCAGCGGCACCCTGACCTACGAGGCGGCCAAGCTGCTGAACGACGCCGGCATGGGCACCAGCACCACGGTCGGCATCGGCGGCGACCCGGTGATCGGCACGACCTTCGCGGACGTCCTGCCCCTGTTCGAAGCGGACCCGGACACCGACGCGGTCGTCGTGATCGGTGAGATTGGCGGCGCGGACGAGGAAGCGGCGGCCGAGTACATCAAGACCAGCATGAAGAAGCCCGTGGTGGCCTTCATCAGCGGCCGCAGCGCGCCCAAGGGCAAGCGCATGGGTCACGCCGGCGCGATCATCATGGGCGACGTCGGCACCCCGGAGAGCAAGCTCGCCGCCTTCCAGGCCGCGAACGTCCCGGTGGCCGACACCATGCCCGAGATCATCGACCTGGTGAAGCAGGCGCTGAACAAGTAAGCGTGGTACGGGGCGAGGGAGTGGGGCCAGGGGGCGCCGCTCCCCCGCTTCATGTGGCCGCCGACAAGGCCTGCTGGCCCCCCGCATCACAAGCGGGTCAGGTGCGCGCGTAGACTGAGCCTATGAAGCCAGCCTCCACCGCCTTCCTCGTGCTCGCCCTGGCCGCCGGTCAGGGAGTCGCCCTCACGGTGGCAGGCACGGCGGAGGGGGCCGGTCCGGACACGCGCATTGCCGGGTTTCTGGTGAGTCCCTTCGGCCAGCCGCTCCAGGAAATCGTGAGCGTGCCGGTCGAGAACGGCCGCTTCCGCCTGGAGATCCCCACGACTGTGCCTTCTGCCCGAGCGCAGGTGAGCCTCACGCCCCAGAACGTGTCTTGGCCGGGTGTGATCGATCCCATCACCGTAAGTTCCCCGGTGCAGGCCGCCGAACTGAAGTTCTTCGCGTACCGCGATCAGAACAGCAACGGGCACCGTGACGACCAGGAGGCGCTGCGCGAGGTGCCGCCGATGTCCAGCAACGCGACCCTGTTCGTGACGTGGGTGAGCGGCGACGTGACCGTGACCGCCAGCCGCGGCTATCAGGCGACCCTCAAGCGCGGCTGGAATGCCTTCCTGGTCGAGGTGGGCCGCGCCGTGGCCGTCCAGCCCTTCAGCGATAACGAAGTCGTGTCCGTCCGCCTGCGCCGCTGAACTGGCGGATTGGTGCGGCGGGTGTTTACAAAGACACGGGTGGTAGCAAGAACTGGATATGAATCGCGGCAGGGTTTAGGGGCAGTAACAGGAAAGGGAGACGAGCCGTCCATCTCCCCGGCCTCACCTCCTGATGGTGTGCTCGTATGCGGCCAGGTACTGCGGCACGATTCTGCTCGGGTGGAACCGCGTCAGGGCGGCCTCCCGGCCTGCGTGCCCCATCGCCGTGTAGACCTCGCGGTCGCGCAGGATACGCAGCGCGCCGTGGGCCATACCGTCGACGTCACCGACGGGGCACAGGATGCCGGTCACGCCGTCCTCGACGACCTCTGGGATGCCACCGGCGCGCGCGGCCACGACCGGCACCTCGCAGCTCATGGCTTCCAGGGCGGCCAGGCCGAAGCTCTCGTTCGAACTGGGCAACAGGAACAGATCGCTGATGCCCAACACCGTCTCGACGTCCGGGAATGACCCGAGGAAGTGCGTGCGGCCGATCACGCCGAGCTGCTGGGCGAGTTCAAAGGCGCGCGGGCGGTCCGGGCCGTCGCCGATCATCAGCAGGCGGGCCGGGATCTCGCTCGCCACGCGGGCAAAGACCTGCACGACGTCCTGCACGCGCTTGACCGGCCGGAAGTTGCTGACGTGCACCAGCAGCGCCTCGTCCGGGTGGGCGAAGCGGGCGCGGACGGCCGGGTCGGTGATCCGCACGAAGCGGTCGCCGTCCACGAAGTTGTGGATGACCTCGATGTCGCGGCCGACGCCGAACAGCTCACGCGTCTGGTCGGCCAGGAAAGCCGACACGGCTGTCACGTGGTTGCTGCGTTCGATGGCGTGCCGCGTGGTGTGCCGGAACGCAGGCTCCGCGCCGACGAGGGTCACGTCCGTGCCGTGCAGCGTCGTGATCACACGCGTGCGCCCGGTGATCGCCTTGGCGTGGATGGCGGCCGTCGCGTGCGGAATGGCGTAATGCGCATGTGAGAGCTGGATGTCGTGCTCGAGGATCACTTCCGTGAGGGTGTTCGCGGCCGCGAGTTCCGGGTAGGGCTGCTCGAACAGGGCATACGCGAAGGAACTCACCTGGTGGAAATACGGGCCGCGCATGCCGCCGTGTCCGGCGAGCCGGAACGGCTGCGCGGTGCCGACAAAATGCACCTCGTGCCCGGCGCGGGCGACCTTCAGGCCGAGTTCGGTGGCGACGACGCCGGAGCCGCCCGCGCTGGCGTGGCACAGGACGGCGACTTTCATGCTGGGAGTCATGACGGTGAAGGCTGTGCGCCGGTCAGAACAGAGCGAATGAGAGCGTGCATGGCAGCGGAGTATACCCGCGCCCGCGACAGCACTTCGTCAGCTAGAGCTGCGAATCACGCCCCCGGCAGGGTGGAATGCAGCGGGAAAACTTTATGGACAAATCACGAACTGCACATCACACTCTCAGCATGATCGCGATCCTCACGGATTCCACGTGTGACCTGCCGCCCGAGCACGCGCGTCAGCTCGGCATTCACGTCGTGCCCCTCACCGTGAACCTGCGCGAACGCCGCCTGCTGGACTGGCAGGACATAGACCCGGACGCCGTGTATGACCACATGAAGACCGGCGGTATGGCGACCACCGCACCGGTGGAGGAGGACGCCTTCAGCCGCCGATACCGCGAGCTGCTGCGCGACCACACGCACGTGGTGTCCATCCACCTGTCCGGCAAGCTGTCGGACACCGTGAACCGCGCGCGGCACGCGGCGCAGGCGCTGGAGGGCGGAGAGCGCGTGCACGTGATCGACAGCGGCCTGGCCTCCACGCCGCTGGCCGAGGCCGTGATGGCCGCGCAGCGTGCCGTGGGCGCTGGCGGGAACGCCGCCGACGTCGAGCGCGCCGTGCACCATGTGCGCGAGACCATGTCCGCCGAGTTCAGCGTGGCCTCCCTGGAGTACCTGCGCCGGGGCGGGCGAATCGGGCGCACGCAGGAGCTCATGGCGAACATGCTGGGCGTGCGGCCCATCCTGCACTTCGAGGACGGAGAACTGCGGGCGGTGCGCCGCATCAAGGCGGCCCACGCGCACCACGACATGCTCGACAAACTCCGCGAGCGCTTCGGCACGGCGCCCATCAGCGTCACCATTGCGCACGCCGGCCGCGACACCGGCCGCATCTCGGCCCTGCGCACCGCCGTGGCGTCCAGCGGCCTGAACGTCCACAAGGGCCGCGTGCAGCTGATCGGCCCGGTGATCGGCGCCCACGTCGGCCCGGGCACCTTCGGTTTCATGGCCTGCCCGGTGGCGTGATCCATGAGCAGGGCGGGCTGGGGATGCATTCCCAGCCCGCCCTGCTGCTGCGCCTACGCCTCGCTGGGCGAGCCGTCGCGGTCGAGCTTTTCCAGGTACGCCGCGCCGCCTTCCACCTCGGCGCGGTATCCGTCTGCCGTGCCGAAGGTCAGGGACTCGGCCAGCGTCTCGGACACCACGTATTCCTGCCACGCCTCGGCCGCCGCCCGCGCGTCGCCGCTCACGTCGAGGTGCAGGGTGATGCGGTCGGAGACCTGGAAGCCCGCGCGTTTGCGGCCGTCCTGGATGCCGCGCACGAGGTCGCGGGCCAGGCCCTCGAGTTCCAGTTCACGGGTCAGGGTGGTGTCGAAGGCCACCAGGTAGCCCGCTTCCTCCATCGCGGCGTAGCCCTCGGGTGAACGGGCGTCCACCAGCACCTCGTCCGGCCCGAGTTCAAAGCGCTCGCCGCCCGGAGCCACCACCTCGAAGAACTTGCCGTCGCGCACCGCGCGCGCGATCTCCGAGGCGTCCGCGGCCTGCAGCGCGGCGCGCACCTGCGGCACCGCCTTACCGAACTTCTTGCCCAGCAGCGGCAGGTTCGGGCGCAGCTGGTAGCTCACAAGTTCTGCGTACTGGTCGAGCAGCTCGACCTCCTTCACGTTCAGCTCCTCGCGGATCTGCCCGGCAAAGCGGCCCAGCGCGGCCGTCTGATCGGCCGTCCTGGCGCGGAGCATGACCTTCGGGAGCGGCTGACGCTGCCGCAGGCCCGTCTGCCCGCGCACGGCCCGGCCCAGCCCCACGACGCGCAGCACGGCGTCCATCTCCCCGACCAGGGCGGGCGCGGCCAGGGCCTCATTCACCACCGGCCACGCGCTCAGGTGCACGCTCTGCGGGGCGCCTGGCGTCACGGAGCGCACCAGGTTCTGGTACAGCGTCTCGGCGAGGAACGGCGTGAACGGCGCGGTCAGCTGCGTCACCGTGACCAGCGCGGTGTGCAGGGTGGCGTAGGCGCTCACATCCACCATGCCGTCCCCGCTCCAGAAGCGGCGGCGGTTGCGGCGCACGTACCAGTTGCTCAGGTCCTCCACCACGAAGTCCTGGAGTGCGCGGCTGGACGCGGTCGGATCGTAGTTCTCCAGCGCGTCCGTGACCGTGCCGATCAGCGCCTGCACCTTCGCCAGCAGCCAGCGGTCGACCTCGGGGCGCTCGTGCACCGGCGGGGCCGCCGCCAGATCCGGACGGTCGAGGTTCGCGTACAGCACGAAGAACGAGTAGGTGTTCCACAGCGTCAGGAAGTACGAGCGGAAGGCTTCTCCAATCACGTTCAGGCCCACCCGGCGCGACAGTTCCGGCGGCGCCGACACGTAGGTGTACCAGCGCGCCGCGTCGGCCCCGAACGCGTCGAAGACCTCCCAGGGGTTCAGGATGTTCCCCTTGCTCTTGCTCATCTTCTGGCCCTTCTCGTCGAGGAAGTGACCGGCGCAGATCACCGACTTGAACGCCACCGAGTCGAACACCATGGTGCCGATCTGGTGCAGCGAGTTGAACCACCCGCGCGTCTGGTCAATCGCCTCTGCGATGTAATCGGCCGGGAAGCCGCCGCGCTCGAAGACCTCGCGGTTCTCGAAGGGATAGTGGTGCTGCGCGAAGGGCATCGCGCCCGAGTCGTACCACACGTCCATCACGTACGGCACGCGGCGGAAGGTCTTGCCGTCCACGTCGAAGGTCACGTCGTCCACGAAGGGCCGGTGCGGATCGAAGTCGGGTCCGGCCACGTCGGTCCGCCCGCTGAGCTGCGCGAGTTCCGCGTACGAGCCGACCACGCGGTACTCGCCGTCCTCCGCCTCCCACACCGGCAGCGGCGTGCCCCAGTAGCGGTTGCGGCTGAGGTTCCAGTCGATCAGGTTCTCCAGCCACCCGCCGTAGCGGCCGTTCTTGATGTGCGCGGGGTGCCAGTCGATACTCTGGTTCAGCTCGATCAGGCGGTCTTTCAGGGTCGTGTTGCGCAGGTACCAGCTCTCGGTCGCGTAGTACATCAGCGGCGTGCCGCAGCGCCAGCAGTGCGGGTAGCTGTGCACGAAGTTCTTCTCGCGCCACATGATCCCGCGCGCACGCAGGTCACGCACGATGTCGCTGTTCGCGTCCCGGAAGAACACGCCCTGCCACGGCCCGAAGCGGTGCTTGCCCGTCTCGTCCACGCCCACGATCACCGGGAACCCGTAGTTGCGGCTCAAGCGCATGTCGTCCTCGCCGAAGGCCGGCGCGGTGTGCACGATTCCGGTGCCGTCCGAGTCGCTCACGTAGGTGTCCAGGCCGCTCATCCATACGGGCTTGCCCTCGCCCTCGGCGTCGTAGGCCTCGGTGAAGGGGGGCTCGTACGCCACGCGGTCCAGCTCGGTGCCGCGGAAGGTCTTCACGACCTCGGCGCCCTCGCCCAGCACCTCCGCGAGCAGCGTGCGCGCCAGGATCAGCGTGCGGCCCTCGCTGTCCTTTGCGGCCACGTACTCGAAGTCCGGGTGCAGGGCTACACCCACGTTGTACGGCAGCGTCCACGGCGTGGTCGTCCACACCAGGAAGGCCGCGCCGGCGTCCAGGCCCAGCGCCGCCGGGTCGCGCAGCGCGAAGGTCACGTACACGCTGGGGTCCTGGATGTCCTTGTAGCCCTCGCTCACCTCGGCGTTCGAGAGGGTCGTGCCGTCCTTCGGGCAGTACGGCGCCACCCGGAATCCCTTGTACAGCAGGCCCTTGCCGTCCAGCTCCTTGACGCTCCACCACACGCTCTCGATGTAGTTCCGGTGCAGCGTCATGTACGGCTGGTCGAGGTTCACCCAGTACGCCATGCGCTCGGTGAATCTGCGCCATTCCTGCTCGTACTCGAAGACGGTCTCGCGGCACTGCGCGTTGAAGCGGTCGATGCCGTATGCCTCGACCTCGCGTTTGGAGTTCAGGCCGAGCTTCTTCTCCACCGCGAGTTCGACCGGCAGGCCGTGCGTGTCCCACCCGGCCTTGCGCGCCACGTAGCGGCCCTGCATGGTCTTGAAGCGCGGGAAGAGGTCCTTCAGGGACCGGCTCTCCACGTGGTGGATGCCGGGCATGCCGTTCGCGGTGGGCGGCCCCTCGTAGAAGGTGTAGGGCTCGCCGCCCGCCGTCTGCTCCAGCGAGCGCTCGAAGATGCGTTCGTCGCGCCACCAGCGCAGCAGGGCTTCCTCCATGTGCGGGAAACTGGGGTTGGACTCGACGGGGGCGAACTTCTGCGGTGTATCCGAGGTGGTCATGGCACTCCTTGAAAGCGGGTCCCGGAGCGGCGGCCAACGAAAAAACGACGCGCTCCAGCGTGTGCTGGGACGCGTCGCCGCTGAGGCATGCGTGGTACCACCCAACTTCGCCGCGTTTGCGGCCTCGTTGCTGTCCCTCTGTCGCGGGGCGTACGGGCGGGTCTAGTGGGCCCCGGCGTACGGGGCGGTTCTTCCGCCGGCGCGGGAGGTGATGTTCGGCGGGGAGCTGGCCACCGGGCTTCCACCATCCCCGGCTCGCTGGCGCCGCTCTGTCCGCGTACTGTCCTCACGGTCGCGTTGCTGGCTTTAACCTCCGGCTGCGGAGGTTGTCGTATGGTAGGCCGGCTGACCGGGCCGGTCAATGACCTGCGCGCCGCGTGTCGCCCGGTGCTGGACACCCCGCGCACGGGGCCGCCCCAGCGGTTTATGCTGGGATCATTAAGTCCCGTCAGGTTCGCTGGCCGCCGGTGGCGGACCGCAGGCGGGCAGATCGGCGTTCCGGCGCCAGTCTCAGGAGACGATCATGGAGTCCACGGCTTACCAATTCACTTCACAAACCCGCAGGCAGCGCCGGGGAGGGTCGGCACAGTGACCGACACCGTTCCCTCCGCCCTGCCCTTCCACGAACTGCAACAGAAGATCCTCCCGGAACTGCACCTGATCGCAGCCGGGTACGGCATCGAGAACTACCGCAAACTGAAGAAAGACGCCCTGGCCCTGGCGATCATGCAGCGCCAGGCCGACGCCGAGGGCCAGCTGCTTGCCCAGGGCTACCTGGAGATCAGCCCGGACGGCTACGGCTTCTTGCAGTCGGACCTGCTCGACCAGCACTCGCGCTCAGTCCTGGTCACGGCGGGCGTGATCAAGCAGTACCACCTGCGCACCGGCGACTCCGTGATCGGCCGCGCCCGCAAGGCCCGCGAGAACGAGCGCTACGGCTCGCTGATCCAGGTCGAGGCCGTGAACGGTCTGGACCCGGAGGCGGCCCGCAAGCGCCCCAAGTTCGACGACCTGACGCCCACCTTCCCCGAAGCGCAGCTGGTGATGGAAGACCCGGCGATGGGCGACGGCCTGAGCCTGCGCGTGGTGGACCTGCTGGTGCCCATCGGGCGCGGGCAGCGTGCACTGATCGTCGCGCCGCCCAAGGCCGGGAAGACCACCCTGCTGAAGAACATCGCCAACTCGATCACCAAGAATTACCCGGACGTGACCGTCATGGTGCTGCTGGTGGACGAGCGCCCCGAGGAGGTCACGGACTTCCGCGAGAGTGTGCGCGGCGCGCAGGTGGTCGCCAGCACCTTCGACGAGCCGCCGCAGCACCATGTGCGCGTGGCGGAATTCGTGCACGAGCGCGCCCGGCGCATTGTCGAGGAGGGCGGTCACGTCGTGATCCTGCTCGACTCGATCACCCGCCTGGCCCGCGCGAACAACCTGGTCACGCCGCCGACCGGCCGCACGCTGTCGGGCGGTCTGGATTCCAACGCCCTGCACTGGCCCAAGCGCTTCCTGGGCGCGGCGCGCAACATCCGCGAGGGCGGCAGCCTGACCATCCTCGCCACGGCGCTGGTCGAGACCGGCAGCCGCATGGACGACGTGATCTTCGAGGAGTTCAAGGGCACCGGCAACGCGGAACTCGTGCTGTCGCGCCGCCTGGAGGAGCGCCGCATCTTCCCGGCCCTGGACATCCTGAAGTCCGGCACCCGCCGTGAGGAGCTGCTGCTGCAGCCTGAGGTGCTCAAGAAGATGTGGCTGCTGCGCAAGGTCATCAGCGACATGGACCCCGCCGACGCCATGGAGATGCTGCTGTCGCGGATGGGCAAGACCCGCAACAACATCGAATTCCTGCAAGGCCTTGCGGGCGGCTGAGATCGTCCACCCCCACCCTGGAGCCCCCGTGTCCGTACCGCTACGTCTTCGTCTGACCGTGGCCCTCGCGGCCGCCCTGCTCGTCCCGGCTGCGGCCGCATCTTCCGGTCCACCCAGCGGCGTGCCGGTGCCCGTGTCCCTGCTCGATCCCGCCACGCTGGTGCAGCCGGGGCCTGACGTCACGCTGGCCCCGGCGACCGCCCACCGCGTGCTGACCGTCGTGGTCTCCACCCGCGAGACGGCCGTGCAGGTGGGCCGCCGCTACGGGGTGGCGTCCGCCGGCGTGAGCCTGCTGCCGGTGTCTGGCCGCGCGCACGCCCGGCTGGCCCAGTTGAAGCTGGTGTCCAGCGAATCCGAGCGTCCGCCGCGGCGCCCGGCGTCCGTGCAGGTGTACCGCGTGCGCGCCGGCGACACCCTGGCAGGCATCGCGGGCCGCTTCGGCCTGACCATCGTGGACCTGCTGGGGGTGAACCTCGACCGGTCCAGCCTCGACCGCGTGCATATCGGCGAGACCCTCAACGTGCCCACGCGTGAGCGCGGCCTGCTGCTGCGCATCAAGCCCGGCCAGTCCGCGCTGTCGCTGATCGCCGGGTACGGCGCGGACCTCGTGCAGACGGCCCGCGCCAACGGCGCACTGCCCACCGAGCTGACCGTGGGCGACGCCCTGCTGCTGCCCGGCGTGCGCGCCGAGGGCTTCCAGCAGCAGCTCCTCGCGCAGCGCGCGGCCGAGAAGCGCGCGGCCGTGGTGTACGCCCAGCAGCAGCAGTACGAGCGGTTCCTGGCGTGGAAGACGGCGCAGGCCCGGCAGCGGGCCGTGGCAGCCGCGCAGCGCCAGGAGCAGTACGACCGCTACCTCGCGTGGCAGCAGTCCGAGGAGCGCCGGGCGAAGATCCAGGCCTACGAGCGGCAGGTGCAGTTCGAGGCGGCGCAGGCTGCCCTGCGGCAGCGCGAAGCGGCCGCCGCGAAGGTGGCCGCCGCCCGCCCGACCGCCGCGCGCCGCGCCAGCGAGTCCGGCGCGGTGGTCCAGCGGGCGTCCACCGGGGCCTCGGGGCTGGCGTGGCCGATGCGTGCGTACCGCATCACCAGCCGCTTTGGTGAGCGGGATATCGCGTTCCACCGCGAGGTCTTCCACGGCGGCGTGGACCTCGCCGCGCCGTACGGCTCGCCCATCTACGCCGCGCTGGACGGCGAAGTCACCGCGAGCGGGTACGGGGACTACGGCCTGAACGTCTTCACGGTGAGCGGCAACAGCACCGTCGTGTACGGCCACATGAGCCGCGCGGCCGTGGTGGCCGGCCAGCACGTGGTCCAGGGCCAGCTGCTGGGCTATGTGGGCTGCTCCGGCATCTGCACGGGGCCGCACCTCCACTTCGAGGTGCGCCTGGGAGGGCGCCCGGTCGACCCGCTGGCGCTACTGCCGTGAATGGGCGCCCGGACGGCCCGGGCCTGCGGCTGCTGGTCGTGGACGACGAGGAACAGATCCTCGAACTCCTCGACCTCACGCTGAGTCTGCACGGCTACGACGTGCAGACGGTCCCGAGCGGTCCCGATGCGCTTGCCCACCTCCACGTTCAGGACGTGGACGTGATCGTGATAGACGTGCTGATGGCCCCGTGGGACGGCTTCCAGACGGTCCGTCACCTGTGCGCTGCCCTGCCCTTGGTGCCGCCGGTGGTGTTCCTGTCGGGCCTGAACCGACCGGACCCGCTGCCAGACCTGGGCGGCGATGTGCGGGTGGAGTATCTGGTCAAGCCGTTCCGTCCGTCCGAGCTGATCGCTGTGATCGAACACGTCTGGGCGTCCCGTCCCCCCACGGACTGACCCCATCTGCTCCCGCCTGCTGACCCTTCCGATGGGGTCAGCTGTTGGCTACCGTGGAGCCATGAGCGAGACCACCACCGGAACGCCCCAGCTGAATCGCGGGTTTGCACAGATGTTCAAGGGCGGCGTGATCATGGACGTCGTCACGCCGGAGCAGGCGCGCATCGCCGAGGCGGCCGGCGCCACCGCCGTGATGGCGCTGGAACGCGTGCCGGCCGACATCCGCCGCGACGGCGGCGTGGCCCGCATGAGCGATCCCAAGATGATCAAGGAGATCATCGCGGCCGTGACGATTCCGGTGATGGCCAAGGTCCGCATCGGGCATGTGGTCGAGGCGCAGATCCTCCAGGCGCTCGGCGTGGACTTCATCGACGAGTCCGAGGTGCTGACACCGGCCGACGACCAGTTCCACATCCTGAAGACGGACTTCCGCGTGCCCTTCGTGTGCGGCGCGAAGAACCTCGGTGAGGCGCTGCGCCGCGTGGGTGAAGGTGCCAGCATGATCCGCACCAAGGGTGAGGCCGGCACCGGCAATGTCGTGGAGGCCGTGCGCCACGCCCGTACCGTGCTGGGCGAGATCCGCGCGATCCAGTCCCGCCCAACCGAGGAACTCATGACGGTGGCGCGCGATCTCCAGGCACCGTACGAACTGGTCAAGTACGTGCACGAGCACGGCCGCCTGCCCGTCGTGAACTTCGCGGCCGGCGGCGTCGCCACCCCGGCCGACGCGGCCCTGATGATGGTGCTCGGCCTGGACGGCGTGTTCGTGGGCAGCGGCATCTTCAAGAGCGACAATCCCGAACGCCGTGCGCAGGCCATCGTGAAGGCCGTCACGCACTACCAGAACCCGGACGTGCTCGCCGAGATCAGCGAGGACCTGGGCGCCCCGATGACCGGCATCAACATCGACGAGCTGATCCCGGCCGAACGCCTTGCCAGCCGTGGCTGGTAAAGCCGCGCCCGTGGTGGGCGTCCTGGCCCTCCAGGGCGCCTTCCGCGAGCACCGCCAGCGGCTCGAGAGCCTCGGAGCCGCCGGGCGCGAGGTCCGTCTGCCCGCCGACGTGGACGGTCTGGCGGGCCTGGTGCTGCCCGGAGGGGAGAGCACCACCATGACCCGCCTGCTGGACAGCTTCGACCTGTGGGAGCCGATCGCGGCCCTCCACGCGCGGGGCGGGGCACTGTGGGGCACGTGCGCCGGGGCGATCCTCCTCGCGGCGGACGTGCTGGGCGCACCGCCCCAGGACGGCGGCCACCAGCGCAGCTTCGGTGTGCTCGACGTGACCGTGCAGCGCAACGCCTTTGGACGTCAGGTGGATTCCTTCACGACTCCTCTCGATGTGCGTGGGCTGGACGCGCCGTTCGAGGCGGTGTTTATCCGCGCGCCGACCTTCGTGCGCGTTGGGAGCGACGTGGACGTCCTCGCGGATTACGCCGGCCACGCCGTGTTGGTGCGGCAGGGAAGGGTCCTGGCCAGCGCTTTCCACCCGGAGCTGACCGGGGATGCCCGGCTACACCGGGCGTTTCTGGAGATGCTTGTCCCAGAATTAACACGCTAGAAACAGGGAGAGGAATAAAATATTCACGAGCTCGAAAAATCGTGAATACTTTCACTAAGATGTAAGCATTTCAGTACGTCCGCCGGCACTCCCGTCACGTAGGGTAGGGGCGGTGGAGACGAGCGTGTACGAACGGGATGGAGCGCGGCTCCACGTCGCGACGACGGGCCACGGCCCGGACGTGGTGCTGATCCACGGTCTCAGCGGCTCCGGCCAGTGGTGGCGTCACAACGTCCCTGCGCTGAGCCGCGAGCACCGCGTCCACGTGCTTGACCTGGCAGGGTACGGCCGGGCGCGGCGGCAGCGGGCTTTGGGCGTGCAGGCCGTGGCCCGGCTGGTGGCGGCGTGGCTGGAGGAACGCGACCTGCACGATGTCACGGTCATCGGTCACTCGATGGGCGGGCATATCAGCCTGCATGTCACGGCCCTGGTGCCGGACCGCGTGTCCAGGCTGGTGCTTGCGGCGGCCAGCGGCCTGCTGCGTCAGCCCCTGCCGCGCGTGATGCTGGCGCTGCCCGGCGCGCTGGTCACGGGCCGCAAGCGCTTCCTGCCGCAGATCATCGGGGACGCGCTGCGGGCGGGGCCGCGCAACCTGCTCATCAGCAGCCGCGACCTGCTGCGCGACAGCGTGCAGGAGCTGCTGCCGGCCGTCCATGTTCCGACGCTGGTGATCTGGGGTGCGAGGGACGCCCTGGTGCCCGTGAGCGTCGGGCGCATGCTGGCCGGTCTGGTCCCCGGCGCGACGCTGCACGTGATTCCCGGCGCCGGCCACGTGGTGATGGTGGACGCGGCGCCCACCTTCAACCGGCTGGTGCTGGACTTCATGGCTGAGGGCCGAGGGGAAGGCGGATGAAGGTCGACCGGATATTCCTCGACGTGCACGGCCTGCGCACGCACGCGCTGGTGCTGGGGCGCGGAGCCCCGCTGGTGGTTGTGCCCGGTCTGGGCTGCGCGTCGTGGATGTACCTGCGGGTCGCGGCGGCGCTGGCAGATGACCGACGCGTGTACCTCTACGACCCGCCGGGCCACGGGTACAGCCAGGGCACGGCGTCGTTCCCGACGTGCATAGAACACCTGACAGACCACCTGGCCGCGTGGCTGGTGCAGGCCGGGCTGGTGGGCACGCCGGTCTTCGGGCACTCGCTGGGAGGGGAGGTCACCTTCGACCTCGCCGCCCGCTACCCGGGGTTCTGTACGGCTGTCGTCGCGTGTGCTCCAACCGGCATTCCCGAGAATCCCAGCGTGCCGGTGCAACTGCTGCGCCTGTTGCGTGACCTGCCGCGGGAACGCGCCGCCCTGCTGGTCCCTGGCCTGCGCGCGTACCGGCACTGCGGTGTGCGGCGGATGCTGCGCCTCGCGGACGATCAGACGGCCCACGACACCGGGCCGCTGCTCGGCCGAGTCGACGTGCCCACGCTGCTACTCGACGGCCTGAGCGATCCGGTGATCCAGTCGTGGACGGTTCAGGCCATCCGGACCGCCATTCCGGACGCGGTCGTGCGGGAGATCGCCGGCGGCACGCACGCCCTCACGGATTCGCATCCCCGGGCGGTGGCGAGATACACCCTGGATTTTCTTGAGGCAATCGAAAGGTGAACAAATCAATCACGATCTAGCATAGTCGTGAAACTATTCACTTAAGACTGCGGTGAAATGGCTAGTTCAGCCATCTCCGTCCATCTGTCAGCCCTCTCGACCCTCCACCGCCAGCCCGATCTCGGTGAGCTGCGCGGCATCGACAGGGGAGGGCGCCTCGGCCATCAGGTCGGCGCCGCGGTTGTTCTTCGGGAACGCAATCACCTCGCGGATGCTGGCGGCGCCGGTCATCACCATGACCAGCCGGTCAAAGCCCCACGCGATCCCGCCGTGTGGCGGCGTGCCGTACGTCAGGGCGTCGAGGAAGAAGCCGAACTTGTCCTGCGCCTGCTGCGGAGTGAAGCCGATGGCCCCGAACATCAGAGCCTGTACCTCCGGGCTGTGGATACGGATGCTGCCGCCGCCGACCTCGAAGCCGTTGAGCACCAGATCGTAGGCCTGCGCCCGGATCTCGCCCTGCCGCTCGGTGCCGAACAGCTCCACGTCGTCCGGGTGCGGCGCGGTGAAGGGGTGGTGCATGTAGGTCCACGTACCGGACTCCTCGTCCAGTTCCAGCTGGGGGAAGTCCGTCACCCACGACACGTGGTACAGCGGGCCGCCCGCCGCGAGGTCGAAGGCGTCGCGCAGCGCCAGCCGCACCGCGCCCAGAGCCGACACGGCCGACTTCCACGGGCCGGCGCTGAACAGCAGGGTTCCGCCCTCGGGCACGCCGGTCGCGGCCAGCAGGGATGCCGTCTGCGCGCCGACGAACTTGCTGATGCCGCCCGTGAAGCCCTCGCCCTCGCGCCGCAGCCACGCCAGGCCGCGCGCGCCGTTCTGCTTGGCGACGCGCTCCAGTTCGTCGATCTGCCTGCGCGTCAGTTCCGGTGCCACGATGACCTTGACGCACGGTGCGGATACGAAGGCCGCGAACTCCCCGCCCCGGAACAGCTCGGTCACGTCGGTGAAGGCCGTCCCGAAGCGCAGATCCGGCTTGTCCGAGCCGTAGGTGTCCATCGCGGCGTGGTAGGTCATGCGGGGGAACGGCTGGGGCAGTTCCACTCCCAGCGTCTCGCGGAACACGTGCGCCAGAAGCCGCTCGTTCAGCGCCAGCACGTCCTCCTGCTCGACGAAGCTCATTTCCATATCCAGCTGCGTGAAGTCCGGCTGACGGTCCGCGCGCAGGTCCTCGTCGCGGAAACAGCGGGCGAGCTGGTAGTAGCGGTCCATGCCGGAGATCATCAGGAGCTGCTTGAACAGCTGCGGCGACTGCGGCAGCGCGTAGAACTCGCCCGGGTTCAGGCGGCTGGGCACCAGGAAGTCGCGGGCGCCCTCGGGCGTGGACTTCGTGAGCATGGGCGTCTCGACCTGCACGAAGCCCTCGTTCGCCAGGAAGGACGTGATGGCCGCCACCGCCCTGGACCGCAGGATCAGGTGCCGCTGCATCTCCGGGCGGCGCAGGTCGAGATAGCGGTACTTCAGGCGGATGTCCTCCGCGACGCTGTCGCCCTTGTCCAGCTCGAACGGCGGGGTCTTGGCAGTGTTGAGCACCCGCACGCGCGACGCGATCACCTCGTAGTCCGCCGCGCCGCCCTTGCGCTGCGCCTCGGGCCGCGCCTGGTACGTGCCTTCGATCTCCGCGACGTACTCGGCGCGCAGCTCGTCCGCCGCAGCAAAAGCGGGGGAGTCCGGTTCCACCTGCACCTGCACCACGCCGCTGCGGTCGCGCAGCTCGAGGAAGATCAGGCCGCCCAGGTCGCGGCGGCGGTTCACCCAGCCCTGCAACGTGACACTCTGCCCGGCCTGGGCGGGCACCAATTCTCCGATATATGACGTGCGTTTCATGCGTTCTCCTGCGCGGGGGCGGCCTGTGCCACGCTCCCGGATGGCTCGAGGTGCCCGGCCAGGTACGCCGGCAAGTCACGGGTGCCGACGGTCATCTGCACGCCGGTGGCGAGGTCCTTGACGCTCACGACATCGCGGGCGACCTCATCCGAGCCGATCAGGGCGACCAGCCGCGCTCCACGCCGCTCGGCGTCGCGGAAGGCGGTGCCGGGCTTCACTGCTCGGTACGCGAACTCCGCACGTGCCACCCGCCGGGCGGCGATTGCAAGCGTCGCGGCATGCCCGACGTTGGCCACGTCCAGCGCGGCCACGTACAGCAGCGGGCCGCCCGACCCGGGCACGTCCAGCCCCTCGGCCTCCATGGCGAGCAGCAACCGCTCGATGCCGAAGGCCCAGCCGATGCCCGGCACCAGCGGCCCGCCGAGTTGCTCGGCCAGACCGTCGTAACGGCCCCCGCCGCCCAGCGCGGATTTTGCGCCCACGCCCTCGTGGTGCAGTTCCCACGCGGTGCGGCGGTAATAATCCAGTCCGCGCACGATGCTCGGGTCGATGTCGTACGCGACGTCCCACGAGTTCAGGTAAGTCTGCACGGCCTCGAAGTGCGCGCGCGCGTCGTCGCCCAGGAAGTCCAGCATGGGCTTCACGCCCAGTTCTGCGATCAGCGCCTGGTCTCCGGCGCTCTTGGAATCGAGGATCCGCATGGGGTTGCGCTCCAGACGCTCCTTCGAGTCGTCCGACAGGCGGTCCACGTGCGCGCCGAACAGCCCACGCAGGTAGGCGTTGTACGTCTCGCGGTCGGCCGGGTCGCCGATGCTGCCCAGTTTCACGCGCACGCCCGTCAATCCCAGGGCGGCCACCACGTCCACCATCAGCGCGATTGCCTCGGCATCCACCAGCGGGTCGGTGCTGCCCAGCACCTCGTAGTCCACCTGGTGGAACTGTCGCAGGCGGCCCTTCTGCACGTTCTCCGCGCGGAACATCGGGCCGTGGGTCCACAGCTTCAGGGGTGCTGGGAGCTGCTTGAGGCCGTTCTGGAGGTACGCGCGCACCAGGCCCGCCGTGCCCTCGGGCCGCAGGATGAAGCCCCCGTGGTCACCGAAGTAGTACACCGTGAACATCTCCTTGCGGACGATGTCGGTGCTGCCGCCCACGCCGCGCTTGACGAGTTCCGCCTCCTCGAACACCGGCGTGGCGAGAAACTGCGCGCCAGCGCGCTCCAGCACCCGGCGGGAGACGTCCTGAACGTGCTGGAAGGCCACGGCCCGCGTGTCGAGACTGAGTTTCGGACTGCCGTCCGGCAGGTGGTCCTGGGTACCCTTGGGCCGCTGAATCGCCATAACCTGGGAAGTCTACCGGTCTGAGCGTCTGACCGTCCAACGCGGGAGCATGGAAGCAGGGGAGAGGGCGGCCACGCCTGCGCGCCGGCCGCCCCCACTCCGCTGTGCTTACTGCCGGACGCTGTACGGCAGCCCGGTGGACTGCTTGCCGCCGACCTCGACGAACAGCCAGCTGCCGCCGACGGGCGCGTCGGCCGGAATGGTCAGGACGATCTGCGTGTCAGTCCACGACACGACCGCGGTCGCCGGGAAGACGTAGCCGCCCTGTCCGGTCTCGGTCGCGCCGAGGCGCACCTTGCCGATGCTGGGGCCGCCCAGGAACCGGCCCTGGATGGTGAGCTGGGAGCCGCGGGCGGCGCCCTCGGATACCTTGACGAGCATGGGGGTGACCGTCACCATCTGCTCGGCGGTCTGGGTCTGCTGGCGCGGCGCACAGGATGCGAGCACCCCGGCGAACAGTAAAGGAGCAACAAAGAAACGCAGCATTAGGGCAGCCTCCACGGGCAGTCTAATGATTCGCGACATGACCGGTCAAACGCCCCCCCCCAGTGCCGGCCGCTCTCCCGGCCCAGACGCGGCCGACGCCACGATCCCCTCCATGACCGGCAAGCGTGTGCTGGTCATCTTCAACCCCAAAAGCGGCAACGGCGACAGCGGCCTGCCCACGTTCAATACCCTGCTGCGCGGCGCCGGCGCCGAGGTCGTCGAGCGGGAACTGACGCAGGACACGCCCATGACCGAGTACGTAAAGGACGTGGAGTCCTTCGACGCGGTCGTCGCGGCCGGTGGGGACGGCACGGTCAGCTCGGTGTCGTACGCGAGCCGGTACAAGAACGTGCCGCTGCTGGCGTACCCGGCCGGCACGGCCAACCTGATCGCGCAGAACCTGGACCTGCCGGTCACGCCCCAGGATCTCGCGCGGGTGGTGGCCGAGGGCCGCGCCGTGCGGGTGGACATGGGCGAGGTCGAGGTGCGCGGCGAGACGCAGGGCTTCGCCATGCTCGCGGGTGCCGGCGCGGACGCCGCCATGATCCGGGACAGCGAGGACCTCAAGGACCGCTTCGGCGTGCTCGCATACGTCATGAGCGCCATGAAGCAGCTCAACCCGCGCAAGACCACCTTCACGCTCACCATCGACGGTCAGCGCCGCGAGTTCGAGGGCATCGGCGTGATGGTCGCGAACTTCGGCATGGCGAACTTCCGGCTGCCCATCACCACTGACATCAGCCCGGACGATGGGCGCTTCACGGTGGTGCTCCTGAAGGCCGGGAACCTCCTGCGCCTGGTGCCGAACCTGATCGACTCGGTGCGCGCCAAGCTGAATCTCGGCGACCCGCTGTTCAGCGGCAACTTGGAGACGCTCAGCGCCCGTGAAGTCACGGTGGACGCCGCCGATCCGTTCCCACTCCAGTACGACGGCGAGCTGCACGTGGAAACCACACCGTTCACCGCGCGCATTCTGCCCGGCGCCGTGCGCTACCTGACGCCCAGCACCGAGGAACAGCTCGCCACCTGACGGGCTTGACGTCCACCGCCCCAGATTTTGCGTCTGGGGCGGTGTTTTCTGGGCAGGCTCACAGGAGGGCCAGGAAGGGGCCTCGGAGGCGTGCCGAGGGGTACGGGAGCCTGCTGTGTAAACGCGGGCGGCGTACGCGGAGGCATTTCGCTCCGCGAAGCCACCCGTTGATAAGGCATGTTATCATCGGACAGATGTCGAGCGACCTCACGCCCTATACCGGCGACCGCCTCAGCCACGCCCGCGCGTTCACCGGCCTCACGGACGAGGCCCTGCGGGTCCGGGCCACCGTCGCCGCGCGGGACAAGCACGCGGACGACCTGTGGAGCCTCACGCAGGCCTTTCTGACCACCGACACCAGCGCCGGCGTCCGGTTGAGCCCCCACACGCTGCGCGCGTACCGCAAGGGCGTGGAGGTGCTGGTCGAGCACGCGGCTGCCAACGCGTGGAACGTGCTGCACCCCGGACGGCGCGAACCGTCGATGTTCGTGGCGTCACTCACGGCCGCCGGCCTGAAACCCGCGACGGTCATGGCCCGGGTGGCCGCGGCGTCCGCACTGTACCGGGCGCTGCGATGGGCCGGCGCGACGGACGCCGATCCCTTCGCGGACGTCAAGCGCCCCAAAGACCGCACCAAGGGCATCGTCAAGAACCCCCCGTACCGCGCGGATGTTATTCAGGCCATGCTCGCGGAGGCGGACGTGCAGGAGCGCGTGCTGCTGCTGCTCATGGCGCACGCGGGGCTGCGGATCGCGGAGGCGCTGGCCGTGCGCTGGGAGGACATCGACCTGCCCGCCCGGCGCCTGCGGGTCACGCACGGCAAGGGCGACAAGGCGCGCGTGGTGCCGCTCAGTGCCCGGCTGCGTGAGGCACTGACGGCCCTGCGCGCGGAGAGCGCGTCTTCCGGCGGCCACCTGACCACCTTCCGGGCGTACTCCAGCGCGTACGAGCGGCTCCAGAAGGTCGCCCTGAAGGCCGGGGTCGCGCACGAATTCCGGGGCTTCCACGCCGGGCGCAAATATGCGGGTACGCAGCTGTACGCGGCCACGAAGGATTTCACGCGCGTGGCGGGGTTCCTCGGCCACGAGCAGGTGGATACCACCCGCCGCTACGTGGAGGTGCCGGAGGACGACCTGAACGACGTGGTCGAGGGCTTCCGCTAGCGCGCGGTCACCACCGCCGGGCGCGTCCGTCCGTCCGGAACGCGTACACGATCATCAACGCGGCGAGCAGCAGCGCCGGAAGGTCACCCACCCGCATGTAGACGGTCGTGCCGGACAGCAGCCTGGGGCGGACGTGCAGCACCTGCATCGTCTCCCCTGCGGCCACCGTCTGGACCGGCTGCCCGAGGTCGTTCACGCTGCCGGCCACGCCGCGGTTCACCGAGCGCACCAGCCAGCGGCGGGTCTCGATGGCGCGGACGCGGCCCATCGCGAAGTGCTGCAGCACGCCCCAGCCGTCGTACCAGCCGTCGTTGCTGGGATTCACCAGCAGCTGCGCGCCCTGCTTCGCCAGCGAGCGCGCCACCCACGGAAACACCGAGTCGTAGCAAACGTACGCGCCGTAGCGGACACCGTTCAGGGTCAGAGGGCGCGGATCGCCGCTCTCCTCGACCCCGCCCAGCCGGATGTGGATGGCGTTCTCGATGATGGCGTACAGCGGGTGGAGCGGTCGGTACAGCGGGAAGTACTCGCCGAAGGGCACGAGCTTGCTCTTGTCGCTCCAGCTCGTGGCGTTCGAGCGGGCGTCGATGGCGGCCACCGCGTTGAATTCTGGTTCCGCACCGCCGGAGCCGACACCGCTGATGCCCGGGCCGACGAAGGACGGGAGGAACGCGGGCCGGCCGGGTGCCGTGATCGCCGTCTCGCTCCACACGACGACCTCGCCGTGGGTCTGACGCTGCGAGGCCACGCGCTGCTGACGCTCCTGCTCCTCCGGGCTGACATAGCCGGACGCCCGGCCGAAGGAGTCGAAGGGCGTGCGCAGCACCAGCACCGGCTGCACCGGCCCGCTGCCGGGTGTCCGCGTCAGGCCGTAGCCGAGCGCCACGGCCCACGCGAGGGCCGCGTATGCCAGCAGCCGGCCCCTCCCCCACGGACGGCGGGTCAGGGCGAAGGCCGCGAGGCTGGCGGCGGTGAACGTCACGAGGACGCTACCGAGCAACACGCCGCCCAGGTCCGCGATCTGGATGGCCGGGGACGGCAGCAGCGTCGCTCCCAGCGTCGGCCACGGAAACGCCAGTGGACCGAGGAACCGCAGCCACTCCAGGATCACCCACGCGCCGGCGAGTGCCCACACGCGCGCGACCGGATCGCGCACCAGCCGCGCGAGCGGGTACGCCATGACAGCCAGGAACGCGCCCTCCAGCAGGAACAGAGCAAAGGCGAGCACGCCGGTGCCGGTGCCGAGCAACTTGTTCAGGAAGGCGGTCAGCCACCACAGGTGCACGGTGAACAGGCCCACGCCGGACCACAGCAGCCGGACGCTGACTCCACGGGCATCTGAACCCTGCGCGGCGTACCACAGCACGGCGGCCAGCGGCACGAAGGCCAGCGGACTCCACGGCAGGGGTACGTTGCACAGGGCGAGCGCCGCGCCGAGCAGGGCGGACATGATCGGAACACTCAGGGCGGGCACGACCGCCATGATAGGGGGTGACCGGGCGCGCCGCGGACGGCGATGCTCTAGGATGCAGGCACCTTGAGAGTGGCCTTCATCAGTGACATTCACGGGAACATTCACGCACTGACCGCCGTGAAGCGCTTCCTCGCCGACAACATCGTCAACCAGGTCGTGGTGGTGGGTGATCTGGTCGGCTACGGCGCGTCGCCAGGCCCGGTCATCGACTTTGTGAAGCGCGAGGGCTGGTCCACCGGACTGGGCTCCAGCGACATGCGCGTCGCCATCGACCTGGGCGACCGCAACGACCGCAAGGGCGTGGCCGATCAGGTGCTGGTGTGGACCAAGAAGATGCTCTCGCCGGACCAGATGGACTTCCTGCGCCGGCTCCCGCCGGGCGGCCGGATCATGACGCCGATCGGCCGGGTGCGGTACTTCCACGGCAGTCCGCACGACCCCGAGGTGCGGCTGGACCTGATGGCGAACGAGCGGGACCTCGAGACGCTGGCCGACACGCTCGCGGCGCGGGTCGTCGTGGTCGGTGGATCGCACGTGCCCTTCGTCCGGACCATCGGCGAGACGACCTTCGTCGATCCCGGCAGCGTGGGTCTCACCCTGAACCACGAGCCCGGCGCGGACGTGGCGATCGTGGACTGCATCGGGCGCAAACCGAAGGTCTCACTGCACAAGGTCACGTACGACTTCGCGTCCAGCGCCTTCGACATCATGGCTTGGAACCTGCCGCCTGTGATTGCGGACGTGATCAAGACCGGCCGCATGGGCTAACAGTTCCAGGAGGAGAGCGGCACCGGGGCGAAATCCCGGTGCCGCTCTCCTGACGGGCAATTCTTAGACGGAGACGGGGCTGGCTCCGGCCGCGTGGCGTTCCAGGGCCTCGTCGAATCGGCGCACCAGGCCGGTCTCGCCCAGGATGTCCTCCAGGGCGCGCATCAGGGCGCGGTACGGCGCGGGGCGGGCCGCCTCGCCCATCAGGCCCAGGCGCCAGATCACGCCGGCGGTGGGGCCCAAGCCGCCCGTCACGCTGATCTCGCGCTGCCGCAGGGCTCTCCGGACCGCCGCGTCATCCAGCCCCTCGGGCAGGCGCAGGGCGAGCACGGTGGGCAGGCGGTCCTGCGGGCGCTTGACGTAGTGGCTGAAGCCCAGCGGCGTCAGCGCGGTCAGGATGGCGCTCCCGACCTCCCCCACGCGCTGCTGGCGGGCCTCCATACCCTCCTCCAGCGCGGCGCGCAGGGCGGCATGGAACGCGTAGTGGAGGTTCACCGGCACGGTGTGGTGGTAGGTGTGCTCGACCCAGTAGTCGCGCAGGCCCTCGAAATCGCAGTACCACAGCGGCGTGGGCGTGCGGCGGGCGCTGTAGCGGGCAAAGGCGCGCTCGCTGATCGCCACGGGCGCGAGGCCGGGAGGAGCCGACAGGCACTTCTGCGCGCCGGTGTAGGCGTAGTCCACCCCCCACCGCTCCATGTGGAAGGGTTCCATGCCGGCGGTGGTCACGGCGTCCACGGTCAGCAGGGCGCCGCTGCTGCGGACGAGTTCCGCGATCTCCGGCACGGGGTTCAGGACGCCGGTGCTGGTCTCGCCGTGAACGACCGCGACCATCTGGACGCCGTCGAGGTGCGCGGCGACGTCCTCGGGGCGGATCGCCTCGCCCAGGTGGGCGGTCACGAGGCGCACGCGCGCGCCGTAGCGGGCGGCCATCTCGGCCATGCGGCGACCGAACGAGCCGTTTGCGCACACCAGCACCTCGTCGCCCTGCTCGACCAGGTTCGCAAAGCCCGACTCCATGCCCAGGCTGCCGGTGCCGGCCAGCAGGGCGGTGAAGGCCTCGGGCTCGGTGCCGTACATGACGCGCAGGTCGTCCTGGATCTCGCGGTTGAGCTTGAACACCTCGGGGTCCATGTGCCCGAGCATGCCGCGCATCATGGCCTGCTGCGCCCGCGGGTGGATCGGGGTGGGGCCAGGGGTGAGCAGGATGTGGTCGAGGTGGAGGTCGTCGAACATGCGAGCAGGATAGCGTGTCGGGGGCGTCTGAGCAACAGAATTGCAAAACCGGGCTAGATTCCGGATTCAGTCGCAACATTCGATGGCACAGTTCCGGGAATGGTTGAGACTATTGCTCGATCTCCTCCAGAAGGACACGAGGGGGTGCATGATCGGCACGTCCGGTGAAAATTCCCTAGCATGCGGTCATGACCGTCCTGCCGCCCCTCCGGGCCGTGCTCTTCGACCGCGACGACACCATCGCCTGTACCGACCGCGCCGTTTCCCGTGAAGCTGCGACCTGGGCCGCCGAACGCCACAGCCTGGACGTCACGCACGTTGGTCAGGTGCTCGCGGACGTGTGGAGCGAGTCCATCTCACCCGACCGGTCCTCGTCGTGGTGGCACCTGCGCACGCCGGCCGACGAGGACGCGTTCTGGCAGGCCTACGGCCAGGAGCTCGCGCGGCGCTTGAACCTCAGCCCGGAGGCCGCCGCCGAGTGGATGGCCCGCTACCCCTACGAGGCCTACATGAAAGCTGTGCCCGGGGCGCGGGACGTCCTGAGCGCACTGCGCGCACGCGGGCTGAAGGTCGGCGTGCTGAGCAACACCCTCCCGAGCATCGACCGGACGCTGGCGTTTGTGGGCCTTGCCGACGTGGTCGATGTGGCCATCGCGACCTGCACGGTCGGCGTGCACAAACCCGATGCGGGCAGCTACCTCCACGCCGCGCAGGCGCTGGACTGCACGCCGGCCGAGGTGCTGTTCATCGACGACAAGCCCGAGAATGTCCACGCGGCCGAGGCGCTCGGGATGCGGGCGCGCGTGATCGACCTGTCGGGCCAGAACCCCGACGCCCTGCACACCCTCGGCGAGGTGCTGGACGTGGTGGACGCCCGGGCGGCCCGGGTGGGCGCGTGACGCCTCCCCTGCTCATCGACGGGCACCTGGATCTGGCGTACAACGCCGGTGAGGGCCGGGACCTCAGCGGCAGCGTGGAGGCGCTGCGCGCCGCCGATCCCATCGCGGGGCAGCGCGCGACCGTGACCTTCCCGGAACTGCGGCGCTCGGGGCTGCGGGTGTGCCTGGGCACGCTGTTTGCCATGCCGCGCACGCCGGCCAGCCCGCAGGGATATACGGACGCGGCGGGCGCCCGCGCGCAGGCCCTCTCGCAGCTCGACCAGTACCGCCGGTGGCAGGACGCGGGCGAGATTGTGCTGCTGCGGGACCGGGCCGAGGTCGCCGCGCACGTGGCCCGGCCGGACGCGCCGCTGGGCGTGGTGCTGCTGATGGAGGGCGCCGATCCGCTGCGCACCCCGGACGATCTGGCGCAGTGGGTCGAGTGGGGCGTGCGGATCGTGGGGCCGGCGTGGGGCGCGACCCGCTACGCCGGCGGGACGGACGCGCCGGGGCCGCTCACACCGGCCGGACGCGAGTTGGTGGCCGCCATGCGCGACCTGGGGGTGACGCTGGACGCGTCGCACCTGGACGACGCGGCCTTCTGGGACGCCGCCGACCTCGGGCCGCGCATGATCGCGTCGCACAGCAACGCCCGCTCCCTGGTGCCCGGCAACCGCCACCTGACCGACGACATGGCCTGCGCGATCGCGGAGGCGGACGGCGTGATCGGGCTGGTGTACCTCAGCCGTTTCCTGCGCGCCGTGCCGGACAGCGTGCGCGTGCCGCTGGACGCCCTGGCCGAGCACGCCCGGCATTACGCCGACATCGTCGGCTGGGACCGTGTGGCGCTGGGCACCGACATGGACGGGGGCTTCGGCGCCGAGAAGACGCCGCTGGGCATCGAGACGTACGTGGACGTGCCGGCCGTGCTGGACCTGTTGCCCGAGGACGCCCGCGCGGGCGTGGCCGGCGGGAACTGGGCGCGCTGGCTGACCACGCACCTGTGAGCGGCGCAGGCATTGACCACCTGTGGCGGTCCGGCGCGCGCCGAGGGGTACGCTGCGGAGTGTGAGCACCGAGCTTGATCCGCGCATCCACGCCTTCGACGCCGCCACCCGGACGGCCGACATCGCCCTCCGGGGACGTGTGGGGGACGACTGGACGTTCGTCACGCCCCACGCGGCGCAGGCCGGCAACGCCCGCGTGTCGCTGCGGGCCGCCCCAGATGCCGACAGCGCGCAGGTCACCGAGGCCCTGCCGGGCGAGCCGGTCGAGGTGCTGTGGGAGGGCCCGGCCGGCTGGCAGCGCGTCCGCACGGTCCATGACTGCTACCTGGGCTGGGCGCGGACAGAGCACCTCACGGCCCGGACGTCGCCGGACCTCGTCGTGTCGGCCCTGCGCGCGCACGCCTACGCCGGGCCGAAGGTCAGCCGTCCGCTGCGCGCGGAACTGTGCCGTGGCAGCCGTGTCACCCGTGCCGACGGCAACGCCGTGCAGGACGGTCACCGCGCGTGGCTGCCGGTGCACCTACCCGACGGGGCCGAGGCGTGGGTGCAGGAGGTGGTCGTCGAGCCCATGGGGACCACCGACCCGGCAGAGCTGGCGCTGCGGTTCGTGGACACGCCGTACGTGTGGGGGGGCCGCAGCGCGTGGGGCCTGGACTGCTCGGGCCTGTCCCAGCTGGTGTACGCGGCGGCGGGCCGCACGCTGCCCCGCGACGCGGACCAGCAGCAGGCGGCGCTGCCGTCCGTCGAGGAGCCGCGCCGTGGTGACCTCGCGTTCTTCCCGGGACACGTGGGCGTGATGCTCGACGCGAACCGCGTCGTCCACGCGAACGCCACGCACATGCGCGTGACCGTCGAGACGCTGGGCGATGGCGACTACGGGCGGCGGCTGGCGGCGGACCTGAGCGGCTTCGGGCGGTGGCCGGCGTGAGCGTGTCGTGGGAGACCCTCGACCTGCACACCGCGCACCCCTTCGGCATCGCGCGCTGGACGCACTCGGTGTATCCGCGCGCCATCGTCACCCTAGACCACGGTGGGGTCCGCGGTTCCGGCGAGGCCGCGCCGAACGCCTTCTACGGCGAGACCGGCGTCACCGTGGAGGCCGTGCTGCCGCTGCTGGCGCCCGCGCTGGAGGACCCGTGGGACTGGGACGGCCTGACCGCGCGGCTGGGCGCCCGGATGCCGCATCACCATCCCAGCGTGAAGTGCGCGCTGGAGATGGCCGCCGTGGAGTGGTGCGCGCACGCTGTCGAGTTGCCCGTATGGCGCCTGCTGGGCCTGTCGGCGTCGCCCATTCCGCCCAGCAGTTTCACGGTGTCGCTGGCCGACCTGCCCGCCATGCGGGACCAGGCGCGGACAGCTGTGGCGCAGGGCTACACGGTGCTGAAGGTGAAGCTCGGCACCGATCGGGACGAGGCGATCCTGACCGCGCTGCGCGAGGAGGTGCCGGACGTGACGCTGCGGGTGGACGCGAACGCCGCGTGGAGCCGCGCCCGGGCGCGCCGCATGCTCGGGGTGCTGGAGGACGCGCGGGTGGAACTGCTCGAACAGCCGCTGGCCGCCGCAGACCTGGACGGGCACGCGGAGCTGCGTGCCCGCGCCGCGCTTCCCATCGTCGCGGACGAGAGCGTGCACCACGTCAGCGACGTGCCGGCGCTCGCCCGCGCCTTCGACGGCGTGAACCTGAAGCTCGCTAAGCTCGGCGGGCCGCTCCAGGCGCTGCGGGCCCTGCGGCTGGCCCGCGCGCATGGCCTGAGCGTCATGATGGGCTGCATGATCGAGAGCAGCCTGGGCATCAGCGCCGCCGCCGCCCTCGCCGGACTGTGCGACTGGGCGGATCTGGACGGCGCGCTTCTGCTTGCCGACGATCCTTTCGCGGGCCTGGAGTGGACTGCCGGGCACCTCGAGCGGCCCACCGCTCCGGGCTGGGGCGTGCACCGCATATGAGTATCCGTGTGGCGGTGATCGGCTGCGGCAACCGGGGCGCGGATGTGTACGGCACGCACCTCCAGAGTCTCGGGGCGCAGATCGTGGCGCTGGTCGATCCCCGCGCGGGCCGGCTGGCGGAGGTCGGGGCGAGGCTGGACGTGCCCGCCCACGCGTGCCACGCCCACTGGGACGACCTGTTCGCCCTCGGCAGGGTGGCGGACGCGGTGGTCATCGCCACGCCGGATCACCAGCACGTCGAGCCGTGCCTGCGCGCCCTGGACCTCGGCTACCACGTGTTGCTGGAGAAGCCCATCTGCCTGGACGAGGCCGAGCTCGACCACCTCCTGAGGGCGGAGGCTGAATCCGCGGGCACCGTGACCGTCTGCCACGTGCTGCGCAGCACGCCCATCTTCAAGGAGGTTCGCGGTGTACTCGATGCCGGGGTGCTCGGCCCGCTGATCGGCATCACGTGGTCCGAAAACGTCGGTTGGTGGCATTACGCGCACTCGTACGTGCGCGGCAACTGGCGGGCCAGTCCGCCGGCTGCGCCGTTCCTGCTTGCAAAGGCCTGCCACGACCTCGACCTGTTGCGCTGGTACGCGGGCTCGCCGCCCGTCACGGTGGGCAGCGTGGGCGGTCTGCACCACTTCCGGCCCGAGCAGGCGCCGGCGGGCGCGCAGGGGCGCTGCGTCGAGTGCCCCGTGGCAGACTGCCCGTACGACGCGCGCACCATCTATCTCGGACGGCCGACTGACGTGTGGCCCGTGACGGTGCTGGTGGCCGGCGGCGGCACGCTGGCGGACGCCCTCGCGGATGGTCCCTACGGCGAATGCGTGTACGCCGGGCACAACACGGTGGTCGACCACCAGGCGGTCACGCTGGGATTTGCGGGCGGCCTCACCGCGCAGCTCACGGTCTCGGCGTTCACGCACGACATCTCGCGCACCTTCAAGCTGGTCGGGCCGTACGGTGAGCTGCGCGGCCACATGGAACGCGGCGAGCTGGAGCTGCACGACTTCCGCACCGGCACGGCGCGCACGTGGCACGTGCCCACCGACGGCAATCACGGCGGAGGGGATTTTGGCCTCGTCCGCACGTGGCTGTCGGCGCTGCGGGGCGAGGGAGGGTGGCCGTCTCCCCTGTCGGTATCGGTCGATTCGCACCGCATGGCCTTCGCGGCGGAGCGGGCGCGGTTGACGGGTGTGGCGGAGACGTTGTGATGCGTCTGCGAGTCTACCAACACTGCTAGTGATTTAATTCACGATTACGCCGACTCGTGAATATTTTGCCCCATCCAATCGTTTATTCCATGCTTGGTGCCACAGAACCCCGTCCGGGACGCGCTTCTCGCCTATGCTGGGACCGTGCACCTCGACGACCTGCCCGTGCTGCCCGCCAGCCCCGGCGTCTACATCTTCCGCAAGGGCGGCGTGCCCATCTATATCGGGAAGGCAAACAGCCTGCGCTCCCGCGTCCTGCAGCATTTCAAGGCCGGCGGCAAGAGCGGCAAGTTCACGGCGCTGGCCGACACTCTGGAGTTCATTACCGCCCGCAACGAGGTCGAGGCGCTGGTCCTCGAGGCGAACCTCATCAAGCAGCACCGGCCGCACTACAACGTGCTGCTCAAGGACGACAAGCACTATCCGTTCCTGAAGCTCACCAACGAGCCCTTCCCCATGCTGGTCGTGACCCGGCGCGTCCTCAAGGACGGCGCGCAGTATTACGGCCCGTATCCGGACGCGTCCGCGGTGCGCCGCGTCAAGCACCTGATCGACACCATGTTTCCCCTGCGGAAGAACAGTGGTCTGCCGATGCAGAAAAAGGCGCGGCCATGCCTGAACTTCCACATGGGCCGCTGCCTGGGGCCGTGCGTCGACCGGGCCGACCCCGTGGCCTATGCCCGGGTGGTCGAGGACGTCCGTGCCCTGCTGGAAGGCCGCGCCGCGCCCGTGATCGCCCGGCTGAAGGTGGACATGGCCCAGGCGGCCCGCGCGCAGGATTTCGAGCAGGCCGCGCGGCTGCGCGACCGCGTGCAGGCCGTCGAGAAACTCTTCGGGACCGAGCAGCACGCCTTCGTGAGCGACGAGACGGACCTGGATTTCCTGGGTGTGGCGCAGGCCGGCGAGTACGCGATGGTGCAGCTGTTTCGCATGCGCGCCGGGCGCGTGGTGGGCCGCGACAAGCGCTTCCTCACGAACGCCGAGGACGGCACGCTGGGCGAGGTCGTGGAGGCCTTTGTTCAGGACTACTACACCCAGGCCACGCACGTGCCGCCCCTGATCCTGCTGCCCGAGGGCTTCGACGACGCGCCGCTGTGGAGTGAATTCCTGTCGGAGCGGGCGGGCCGGAAGGTCGAGATGCGCACGCCCAAACGCGGCGACAAGGTGGACCTGGTCGAGATGGCCCAGCGCAACGCGAGCACGGGCCTGGAGAGCGAGCTGGCGCTGCTGGAACGCCGGGGCGACCATCCCGGCCTGGACAGCCTGCGCGAGGTGCTGGCGCTGCCGGACCGCCCGTGGCGCATCGAGGGCTACGACAACAGCAACCTGTTCGGCACCAACATCGTGTCGGGCATGGTCGTGTTCGAGGGCGGCCGGGCGCGGCGCGGCGAGCACCGGCGCTTCAAGGTGCGCGGGCTGGACCACCCGGACGACTACACCAGCATGAAACAGACCATCCTGCGGCGCTTCACCGGCAGCCTGTCGGACAAGCTGCCGCTGCCGGACCTGATGCTGATCGACGGCGGGCGTGGGCAGGTCAACGCCGCGCTCGACGCCCTGAAGGAAGCGGACGTGCGCGTGCCGGTGGTCGGCCTCGCCAAGCGCGAGGAACGCCTGATCCTGCCCGGGCGCTACGGCGCGCAGTGGTGGCTGGATACGGGCACCGAGATCGGCACGGACCGCGAGCTGCTGCTGCCGCACACGCACCCGGCCCTGCGGATGCTGATCGGCGTGCGCGACGAGGTGCACCAGTACGCCATCACATACCACCGCAAGCTGCGCGGCGAGAGCATGCTCCGCAGCGTGTTCGACGACCTGCCGGGCATCGGCCAGAAACGCCGCGACGCGCTGCTGGAGCACTTCACCAGCCTCGAGGACCTCGCGTCGGCCAGCGTGGACCAGATCGCGGCGGTGCCCGGCATGAACGGCCGCGCCGCGCAGAGCGTCAAGACCTTCCTCGCGCAGCGCGAGGCGAACCTCACGCCAGTCGCGGACTGAACCTGCGCCCCAACGCAGCACCGCCTGCGGGTCAGCGCAGGCGGTGGGCGGGAGCATAGTTGGCGATCACGCGAGGTGCAGGCGGACGAGCAGACGGCGCAGGTCGAGGGCGGGGCGCTCGGGCGCAGCGGGCCGGGCGGCGCGGGCGAGGCGGTCGTTGTGGGCTTCCTGGCGGAGTTGTTCGGGACGGAGCTGGGCGAGGTGCAGCGCGAGGGTGGGATTCATGGTGTGCTCCGGTGAAGCCGCTGCCCCTGTGGCATCCTTGCTCGGTCTTCCTTCGTGCCTCCATGGTGCGCGCTGACCCCCCACCGGCACATGCGTGGGGTGGCGCAGGTGCGGGTGCGCCGGGTGGCCTAGTGCGCTCCCTGCGATGGCGGATGGGCGGCCGCGCTGGGTGAACGAAGGCGCAAGCCGGGGCGCGGCGACGTGGAGTGTAATGACCGGATGATGCACGAGATCCGCTCTGAACTGCTGCCGCTTCTGCGCGTGCACTGGCGGCTGGTGCTGCTCGTGCTGCTGGGGGTGCTGGGGCCACTGATCCTGGTCGCGCATGTCACAGACGAGATCTTCCGCGAGGGCGGGTACGCGTGGGACCAGGCCATCCTCGCGTGGTACGCCGCGCACCGCACGCCAGCCCTGACGAGTGCCGCACGAGACCTCGCGGTGATCGGCGGGGTCGGGGTGCTGCCGGTGATCACGCTGGTGCTCGCGCTGCTGCTCGCGCACTACCGCAGCCGCGCGCACGCGTGGTTCCTGGTGCTCGCGGTGGCCGGCGCGACCGTCATCAACGTGCTGGCGAAGGTCGCCTTCCAGCGCCCCCGGCCGGACCAGCTCGTCTCGGTCCTGGTCGAACCCGGCTACTCGTTCCCGAGCGGGCACACCATGGCGAATGCCGCGTTCGGCATCGCACTCGGCCTGGTGTTCTGGAAGGGCCGCTGGGGCTGGCCGGTCACGCTCCTCGGGTGGGCGTGGGCGATCCTGATCGGCGTGAGCCGCAACTATCTGGGCGTGCACTACCCCACCGACGTGATGGTCGGGTTCCTGAGCAGCGTGGCGTGGGTGGTCGGACTGTACCTCGTCGTGCGGCGCCGGTGGACGGTGCTGGCGGCCCCGGAGGCGCCGGCGAATCCGCACCACATGACGTCGCCGGAGGGCAACGCCGCGGTCAACCAGCCGCGCTGACCGGCGTGCCCAGTCCGAAGGCGGCGTGCACGGAGCGTGTCGCGTCGTCCACGTGGGCGGCCTCGACGGCCACGCTGATGTTCAGCTCGCTGCTGCCCTGCGAGATCATCAGGATGTTCACGTCCTGCGCCGCAAGCGCCGTGAAGAGCCGGGCGGACACCCCCTTCTGACCGCGCATCCCGCTGCCCACGATGGCCAGCACGGACACGCCGTCCTGCTGCTCGACCTGCAGTTCCAGGCTCACGCCGGCGCGCAGGGCGTTCAGCGTGCGCTCGGCGTCCACCGTCTGCACCGCCAGGGACACGTTGCTCATACTGGACGACTGCGACACCATCAGGAGTGTGACATTCTCGCGGGCGATGGCGTCGAACACGCTGGCGATCACCTCCGGGATGCCCAGGACGCCGGCGCCGCTGACGTTGATGATGCTGACGTTGCGGATCGCGGTGACGGCCTTGACTGGGTGCCCGGCCTCGTCTCGCGGCTGTGCCTGCACCAGCGTGCCCGCGAAGTCCGGGTCGGAGGAGTTCTTCAGGCGCAGCGGAATGCCGCTGTCCTGGAGGGGCGTCACGGCCAGCGGGTGCAGCACCTTCGCGCCGAAGTACGCGAGTTCCATCACCTCGCCGTAGCTCAGGACGTCGATGTTGCGGGCGTCCTTCACCACGCGGGGGTCCGCGCTCATCACGCCGTCCACGTCCTTCCAGCCCCACACCTCGGTCGCGCCCAGCGCCTTGCCGATGATCGTGGCGCTGAAGTCCGTGCCGCCGCGCCCGAGGGTCGTGATCGCGCCCTTCTCGGTCTCCCCCATGAAGCCTGCCACGACCGGCGTGATGCCGGCGCCCAGCAGGCCGCTCAGGCGGTCCTTGATGCGGCCGTAGGTGCTGGGCAGCGGGCGGGCGTTGCCGAAGTGCGAGTCCGTGAGGATGCCAGCCTCGCCGCCCGTGAGGTGGTGGGCGCGCTGACCGAGCTGCTCCAGGGCGAGCCTCATCAGCGGCGCGGACAGGCGCTCACCGAAGGCGACGATCAGATCGCGGCTGCGCGGCGTGAGTTCGCGCAGCAGGTACACGCCGTACACGGCCTGGCGCAGCGTTTCGTGCATCTCACGCAACTCGCGCACCGTGTCGCTGTCGGGCGCGGCGCCGAGTTCCTGCGCGGCCGTGAAGTGCCGGGTGCGCATCGCGGCGATCTCATCGTTCGCGCGGGCGATATCGCCGGACTGCGCGGCGTCGGCGAGCAGCAGGAGCTGGTTGGTCACGCCGGCCATGGCGGAGACCACGACCACCACGCGCACGCCCTCCTGAAGGCTGCGGGCGGCCAGCGACGCGCTGTGGCGGATGGCACGCGCGTCCTGCATGTTCGTGCCGCCGTACTTCATGACCAGAAGGGTGTCGCTCATGTGGTCAGTATGGCGTGGAGGTCACGGGCGGCAACGGGAAGTCTGGGCAATCGATAAGTGAATCAATTCACGATATTGCCGGATCGTGATAATTTTGCCTCCTGTTCGGGCTGGCTAGGTTGGTGTCCAGAGCACACGAATACCCCATCAGCCTTTGGGCGTAGAGTGGAGCATGCGGGGTAAGCTTTCCCACACGTGGAGAGGCCCCAGGACTGGAGGCTCGCATGAAAGTAGGCATTAACGGCTTCGGCCGCATCGGTCGTCTGGTGTTCCGGGTGCTGGAGGCGCGTGGCGTCGAAGTGGTCGCCATCAACGACCTGACGGACAACAAGACGCTGGCCACCCTCCTGAAGTACGACAGCACCGCCGGCAAGTTCGACGGCACCGTCGAGTACGACGAGTCCTCGCTGACCGTGAACGGCAAGAAGATCCACGCGCTGGCCGAACGCGATCCCGCCAACATCAAGTGGGGCGAGCTGGGCGCCGAGATCGTGATCGAGTCCACCGGCATCTTCACCAGTCGCGAGGGCGCCAGCAAGCACCTGCAGGGCGGCGCCAAGAAGGTCATCATCACCGCGCCGGCCAAAAACGAGGACATCAGCATCGTGCTCGGCGTGAACGAGCAGGACTACGATCCCTCCCAGCACAACATCATCAGCAACGCCAGCTGCACCACCAACAGCCTGGGCGCGCCCATGAAGCTGCTCGACGAGGCGTTTGGCATCGAGAAGGCCATCATGACCACGGTGCACTCGTACACCAACGACCAGCGCGTGCTGGACCTGCCGCACAGCGACCTGCGCCGCGCCCGCGCCGCCGCCGTGAACATCATCCCGACCAGCACCGGCGCCGCCAAGGCCGTGTCGCAGGTGTACCCCGCGCTGAAGGGCAAGTTCGACGGCACCTCGCTGCGCGTGCCCACGCCGGTCGGCTCGATCAGCGACGTGGTCGTGATCCTCAAGCGCGACGTGACCGTGGCCGAGGTGAACAAGGTCTTCAAGGATGCCGCCGAGGGCAGCCACAAGGGCATCATCGAATACACCGAGGACCCCATCGTGCTCCAGGACATCGTGGGCGATCCGCACTCCGCGATCATCGACGGCGGGCTCACCATGGCGATGGGCAGCCTGGTGAAGTTCTTCAGCTGGTACGACAACGAGTGGGGCTACAGCAACCGGATTGCCGACCTGACGCAACTCGTCTCTGACAAGGGCTGAACACGGCCAAAGAGGATGGATGATGGGTGATGGGCCGAATTCCATCCTCCATCATCCATTCTCTATGACCATCCTGGAGGAACACATGCAGAACCTGAGTCAACTCGATGTGAAGGGCAAGCGCGTGCTGGTGCGCGTGGACTACAACGTACCGGTCAAGGACGGCGTGGTGCAGGACGATACGCGCGTCACGGCCAGCCTGCCGACCATCCGGGCGCTGCTGGATGCCGGCGCGCGGGGCGTGATCCTGATGAGCCACTTCGGCCGCCCCAAGAACGGCCCGGAGGACAAGTACAGCCTGCGGCCCGTCGCGCCGGTACTGGAAAAGGTGCTGGGCCGGCCCGTGACCTTCATCGGCGGCACGGCGGACAGCGACGAGACGCTCGCGGCCGTGCAGGCGCTGCCGGACGGCGCGGTTGCACTGCTGGAGAACGTGCGCTTCAGCTCGGGCGAGGAGAAGAACAACCCGGAGCTGAGCGCGAAGCTCGCCCGCCTGGGCGACGCCTTCGTGCTGGACGCCTTCGGCAGCGCGCACCGGGCGCACTCGTCCGTGAGCGGCGTGGCCGGGCTGCTGCCGCATGCCGCCGGCACACTCCTCCAGACCGAGGTGGACGCGCTGGGCAAGCTGCTCAACGACGTGCAGCATCCCTACGTCGTGATCATCGGCGGGGCGAAGGTCAGCGACAAGCTGCTGGTGATCGAGAATCTGCTGCCCACCGTGGACCGCATGCTGATCGGCGGCGGCATGGCCTACACCTTCGTGAAGGCGCAGGGCGGGAAGATCGGCAAGAGCATCCACGAGGACGACTTCCTGGACAAGGCGCGCGAACTGCTCGGCACGTACGGCGACAAGATCGTCCTGCCAACCGACACGCTCGCCGGCGACGCCTTCAGCAACGACGCGAACACGCGCGTGGTGCCCACGAACGACATCCCGGACGACTGGGAAGGCATGGACATCGGCCCGGACAGCCGCGCGGCCTTCGCCGAGGCCCTGAGCGGCGCCAAGACCGTGTTCTGGAACGGCCCGATGGGCGTGTTCGAGTTCGCCAAGTTCGCGGACGGCACGAACGCGATCGCCAAGGCTGTGGCCGACCTCCAGGGCGCGTACACCGTGATCGGCGGCGGCGACTCGGTCAGCGCGATCAACCAGAGCGGACAGGCGGGCCGCGTGGGTCACATCAGCACCGGGGGCGGCGCCAGCCTGGAACTGCTGGAAGGCAAGGCGCTGCCGGGCGTGGAGGCCATGAAATGAGGAACCTGCTGGCCCTGAACTGGAAGATGAACAAGACGCCCAGCGAGGCGCGCAGCTGGGCAGCCGAACTCGCGGAACGCTTCGAGGAAGGTGACGCGGAACTGGCCGTGATGGCCCCGGCCGTGACGATCTCCACGCTGGCCGCGAACCTCCCGGCGGGCGTGGGCCTGGGCGCGCAGGACGTGTCCGCCCATGACTCCGGCGCGTACACCGGCGAGGTCAGCGCGGGCATGCTGGCCGACCTGGGCGTGGGATACGTGGTCGTCGGGCACAGCGAGCGGCGCGACTACCACGGCGAGACGGACGCCGTCGTGGCCGCCAAGGCGAAGCAGGCTCAGGCGAACGGGATCGTGCCGATCGTGTGCGTGGGCGAGAAGCTCGACGTGCGCGAGAAGGGTGAGCACGTGGCGTACACCCTCGCGCAGCTCGCGGGCAGCCTGGCCGGCGTGGGCGCGGACGTCGTGGTGGCGTACGAGCCGGTGTGGGCCATCGGAACCGGCAAGACCGCGACCGCGGACGACGCCGAGGAACTCGCGGCCGCCATCCGCGGCGCGCTGGAGCAGCAGTACGGCAAGCGGGCCGCGGAGATCCGCGTGCTGTACGGCGGGAGCGTGAAGCCGGACAACATCGCCAGCATCTGCGTGAAGCCGAACGTGAACGGCGCCCTGGTGGGCGGCGCGAGCCTGAAGGTCGCGGACGTGCTCGGCATGAACGACGCGCTGAAGAACGCGTAGGACCCCTCTCTGCCCCGTTTGCAACAACGGGGCGCCTAAACTGCGCAATAAGTGAATGATTTCACGATTTTACTCGGGCGTGAATTTTGTCTTCTCTAACTTGTGCGGTCGATTCGGCGACTTCCCTATACTGGCGCCCAATGACTCTGCATACCAGCATCCATGACCTGAGGAACCATGTCGGGCAGAGCGTCACGCTGTCCGCGTGGCTGACCGACAAGAGCGGCAAGGGCAAGATCCAGTTCCTGAAACTGCGCGACGGCAGCGGCTTCGTGCAGGGCACCGTCTTCAGGGGCGACGTCAGCGAGGAGGTCTTCGAGGCCGCGAAACGGCTCACGCAGGAGCAGGCGGTGAGCGTCACCGGTGAGGTGCGGGCCGACGACCGTGCGCCGGGCGGCGTCGAGCTGAGCGTGCGGGAGCTCTCCCCCATCAGCGACAACCACGCCGAGTACCCGATCACGCCCAAGGAGCACGGCATCGAGTTCCTGATGGACCACCGGCACGTGTGGCTGCGTCACCGCCGTCCGTGGGCAATCCTGCGCGTGCGTGACGCCGTGCAGCGTGCCATCGTGGACTTCTTCCACGGCGAGGGCTTTGTGCGTTTCGACGCGCCGTTCTTCACGCCCAACGCCGCCGAGGGCACCACGGAGCTGTTCGAGATCGACCTGTTCGGTGAGGACAAGGCCTACCTCAGCCAGACCGGACAGCTCCACGCCGAGGCGGGCGCCTTCGCGTTCGGCAAGGTCTACACCTTCGGGCCGACCTTCCGCGCCGAGAAGAGCAAGACCCGCCGGCACCTGCTGGAATTCTGGATGGTCGAGCCGGAGGTCGCGCCGAGCAGCCACGTGGAGAACATGGCGCTGCAGGAGCGGTTCGTGTCGTTCATCGTGCGGCGTGTGCTGGAAGAATGCCAGACCGAGCTGGAGGTGCTGGGCCGCGACGTGACCAAGCTCGCCGGCGCCGCAGAGGGCAACTACCCACGTGTGACGTACACCGAGGCGCTAGAGATCGTCCGGCAGCACATCGAGAGCCGCGACCTGCCGCCGAACGTGCAGGACGACGTGCAACCCGTCGAGTGGGGCGACGACCTGGGCGCGCCGCACGAGACGATCCTGGGGCACCACTTCGACCGGCCGGTGATCATCGAGCGGTACCCGGCGGCCATCAAGGCGTTCTACATGCAGCCCGATCCGGCCGATCCGCGCGTGGCGCTGTGCGACGACATGATCGCCCCGGACGGCTACGGCGAGATCATCGGCGGCAGCGAGCGCATCCACGACTATGACCTGCTGAAATCCCGCATCGAGCACGAGGGCCTGCCGCTGGAGGCCTTCGACTGGTACCTCGACCTGCGCCGGGTGGGCAGCGTGCCGCACGCGGGCTTCGGCATGGGCCTGGAGCGGGTGATCGCTTGGATCACCGGCATCGACCACATCCGCGAGGCGATTCCCTTCCCGCGGATGCTGACGCGCATGCGACCGTAAAAATTTCGTGGCGCCAGCCTGGGGTTGAGGTGGAATTCCTTGATCCCACACTGCTCGTCCACGCTCAATCATATCCAATCATTGAACCAAGCGAGGCGGTCATCGAATCTCATATACAGTCACGCATTCAGCAGTGCCACGGCCCCGGGCAGCACCCGGGCGTGCAGCCGCGTGACCATCCCGGCCAGATCGCCGTCCAGGTGCAGGGCAACCGGCCGCGCCCACTCGACCGTGACGGCACTCCCCTGCCCTGCGCTGACGCGGGCGTGTTCCAGGTGCCGGCCACGCAGCACGCGGATCATCAGACCCAGCAAACTGGCGCGCGTGACCTCGCGGCTCGCCAGCACGTCCAGACAGCCGTCGCGCACATCGCTCTGTGGGCTGATCTGGAAGCCGCCGCCGTAGCGGGTTCCGTTCATCACGGCGACCAGCGCGCTCGGGCCGGCGTACTGGACGGCGCCGTCCACCGTGACGGTCACGGGGGTGAGGGCCAGTTCCTTCACGGTCAGCACCGCGGACCACGCGTAGCGGGCGAAACCGCGCAGGGCGGCCGGGGCGCGCGCCATGTTCGCGGCCACCTGCGCGTCGAAGCCCATGCCGAGGCCATTGAGCAGCACCGTGCGTCGGCCCGCGTGATCGCCCGCTCCGATCTCGACCTCCAGCGCGTCCACCCGGCGCGGCTGGAAGGCCAGGCGGTCGAGCGCAGCGCCCAGGTCGCCGGGCCGCAAGCCAAGCAGGCCTGCGAAGTCGTTCCCGGTGCCCAGCGGCACGATGCCCAGGGGCCGGCCGGTCCCGACCACGGCGGGCAACAGTGCCCCCACCGTGCCGTCCCCGCCCACCGCAAGTACCGCGACGTCGATGGGCAGGGCAGCCACCCGGGCGAGGGCCGCGTCACCGCTGGCTTCCTCGATCAGGGTGTAGGTCAGGCCGCGGCGCTCCAGCTCGCGCTGCACGTCCGGCCACGCCCGGCGCGCGCTGCCGCCGCCCGCGCGGGGGTTCAGGACGACGGCGTACGGGCGGGTCATAGGCTGACCAAGCGGTTGCGGGATGAACTGGACAGGCCCCGACTCACCCTGTCAGCTCCAGTCGGCGGGCCGCTCGGCCGAACCGAAGTGCCACGCGATGGCCTGCGCGATGCGCTGCGAGGCGTGGCCGTCGCCGTAGGGGTTGCGGGCGCGGCGCATCGCGTCCAGGGTCGCGGGCGTGGACAGCAGGTCGTTCAGCACGCCCTCCAGGCGCTGCGGGTCATTGCCGGCGAGGGTCAGCACGCCGGCCTCCAGGCCCTCGGGGCGCTCGGTGACGTTGCGGAGCACGGCGACGGGCACGCCCAGCGCCGCGCCCTCCTCCTGTAGACCGCCGGAGTCGGTGGCGAGCAGCACCGACGCGGCCATCAGCGGGGCCATGTCGCTGTAGTCGAGGGGATCGACGAGCTCGAAGTTGGGCACATGGCCGAGTTCAGGGCGCACCGCCTCCTGCACGGCCGGCGACAGATGCACCGGGTAGATGAAATGCGTGTCGGGGTGCGCGGCGGCCACGCGGCCCAGCGCGGCGGCCATATCGCGCATCATGGGCTGGTTCTCGCGGCGGTGCATGGTGACGGTCACGAGACGCTGCCCGGCCTCCGCCCGCGCGCGCCACTCGGGGCGCAGGGGCACGCGGCCCGCGACCTCGCGCACGGCGTCCACGGCCGTCTGGCCGGTCACGACGATGCCGCCCGGCGCCTTGCCCTCGCGCAGCAGGTTCGCCTTGCTGCCGGGCGTGGGCGAGAAATCCAGGGTGGTCAGCACGCCCGTCAGGCGGCGGTTCGCTTCCTCCGGGAAGGGTTCGGCCAGGCTGCCGGAGCGCAGGCCCGCCTCGACGTGCCCGACCGGGATGCCCTCGTAGAACGCGCTCAGGGCCACGCAGAAGCTGGTCGTGGTGTCGCCGTGCACCAGCACCATGTCTGCGCCCATCTCCTTCAGAGTGCGTCCAGCCTCCGGCACGATGCGCGCGGTCAGGCCTGCCAGCGTCTGGCGTTCGGTCATCACGTTCAGGTCGCGGTCCGGCGTGAGGCCGAACACGTTCAGGGCGCCGTCGAGCATCTGCCGCTGCTGGCCGGTCGAGAGAATCATGGGGCGCAGGCCGGGGAAGGCCTCGATCGCGCGGTACACGGGGGCCATCTTGGTCGCCTCGGGGCGGGTGCCGAAGGCCAGGACGATGGTGTGGTCGGTCATGGAGTGGGTTCCTCGGGATCTGGAGTGGCGGGCTCTAACGTCAGGGCGCGCATCCGCCGGTACGCCACGAACCACAGGCACAGCGCGATGCCCACCCCGGTGGCGAGGATCACCGGCAGGTGGACGCCCTGGAGCGCCATCCCGGTGATGCCGCACAGCAGCGTGACGGCCCACAGGATCACGGCGGTGCGCCGGGCGCTGGCGGTGCGAGCCAGAACGCGGTGGTGGATGTGGGTCTTGTCGGGGTGGCCCAGCGGGTTGCGGATACCGCGCGCCAGGCGGCCGATCACGACCTGCGTGGTGTCCAGCACCGGCAGCGCGAGCACGATCAGGGGCACGAGCAGGCTGGCCCCGGCGCTGACCTTCAACGTGCCGAGCAGGCTCACGGCGGCCAGCGTGTAGCCGAACAGGTACGCGCCGGCGTCGCCCATGATGATGCGGCTGGGGTTGAAGTTGTGCCGCAGGTAGCCCAGCGCCGCGCCGGACAACCCCGCGAGCAGCACCACGGCGGCCGCGCGGTCCGGGAACTGCGCGGCGGTGGCGAGCAGCACGGCGCTCACCACGAAGCCGACACCGCCCACCACGCCGTCCACCCCGTCCATCAGGTTCACGGCGTTCGTGAGGCCCACGATCCACACGATAGTCAGCAGCACGCTCAGCGGATGGTTGACGGAGGCCGGCAGCACCGGCAGGAAGGGAATGGCATTGAAGTCGATCTTCAGGCCGTTCACGACCAGCAGCACGGCGGCCAGCGTCTGCACCACCAGCCGGAACGCGGGCGACAGCCCGAACTGGTCGTCGATGAAGCCGACCAGCACCAGCAGCGACGCGCCCAGCAGGATTGCGAGCACCTGGATGTTCACGATCTCGACCACGATGGGCCGCAGCGCCCACGCGACCACCACGCTGAGCAGGAAGCCCGCGTAGATGGCCAGACCGCCTGCGTTCGGCAGCGGCTCCTTGTTCAGGCGCCGGGCGTTGGGCATGTCGGCCCAGCCGGCCTGCACCGCGAAATCGCGCAGCATGGGAATGAAGCGCCACGTGAACACCCACGCGGTCACGAAGGTCACCAGAACACTCAGAAAGCCCCGCCCCAGCGGATCGGCGATGCCCAGCGGCGCGAGGAGCGCGTGTAGATCCATAACTGACGGGATTCTAAAGGCTGCCGTGCCCGGCGGGGCAACGCCGCGCGGCGCTCACTTGGTGCCGTAGATGCGGTCGCCGGCGTCGCCCAGGCCCGGCACGATGTACCCGTGGTCGTTCAGGTGCGAGTCCACGGCCGCCACGATGATGTCCACGTCCGGGTGGTCGCGCTCGATGACCGCGATGCCCTCCGGCGCCGCGAGGATGCTCATGAGCTTGATGCTGGCCGCGCCCGCGTCCTTGAGGCTGCTGATCGCCGCGCTGGCGCTGCCGCCGGTCGCGAGCATGGGGTCCGTCAGGAACACGCGGCGCTCGGCGATGTCGGCGGGCAGCTTGTTGTAGTACGCCACCGGCAGCAGCGTCTGCGGATCGCGGTACAGGCCGATGTGCCCGACCTTCGCGGCCGGCACGAGCTGCACGATGGCGTCGGTCATGATCAGCCCGGCGCGCAGGATGGCGACCAGGGCCAGCTTCTTGCCGCTCAGCATGGGGAACTCACCGGGCACCAGCGGGGTGTTCAGGGTCTGCGGCTCGGTCTCCAGGTCGCGCATCGCCTCGTAGGCGAGCAGCAGGCTCAGCTCGGCGGCGAGTTCGCGGAACTCCTTGACGCCGGTGCGCTCGTCGCGCATCAGGGAGAGTTTGTGCTGCACCAGCGGGTGGGAAACGACCGTGACCATGTCCCCACCATACCGCGCGGCCTTAATGTTCGGGCAGCCGCGCCAGCACGTGCCGGGCACGCGGCACCTTGCGGGCGCGCTGGGCCTCGAACTCGTACGGCTCATTCATCAGGAACCAGTACAGGTCGTGCAGGGTCGTCAGGGCGATGTACGCGCGGTAGCGGGCCAGCGTGGCTCGGTCCGCGCCGGGCAGGAACGACAGCGCGGCCGCCATCGCGTCGTCCGGGGGCAGCAGGTCCAGCGTGCCGGTCTTGAGCAGGGCCAGGTCGCGCAGCGGGTCGTCGTAAGCGGCCTTGGTCCAGTCGATCAGCAGCACCTCGCCGCCGTCCGAGATCAGGATGTTGTCCTGCCACAGGTCCAGGTGGCAGAACGACGCCGCGTGCGCCAGCCGCCCGGCCTCCAGCGGTCGCTCCACCGCCCCGAACAGGTCGTCGAGCGGAAACGCCGCCAGGGCGCTGCGGAAGCGGCGCAGGCGCTGCTCGACCTTGCCAAGGTCCACCGTGCCGTGGACGTCTCGGTGCAGGGCGCCCAGGGCGGCGCGCAGGCTCGGCAGGGCGCGCGGGATGTCCTCGGCGCGCAGCGGGCGGCCCGCGAAGCGCCGCATGATCAGCGCCTCGATCCCGTCCGCCTGAACCACGTCCACGACCATGTGCGCCATGCCGGCGCGGCGCAGGTTCTCGGCCTCGCGGGCGTGGTCGCCGCGGCGGTTGCGGTACACCTTGACCACCACCTCGCCGCCGCGTGCGGCGTACACGCGGCTCTGCATGCCGCTGTCCATGGGCGTGAGCGTGCCGTACCGCGCCTCCAACTCGGGAAAGTGCGGAGCGGCGTCCGGGCCGGTGCTCGCCGGTGGACGCGTCATGTCGGCCGCCCCGGCGGGAGCCCGCCGGTGGCCGTCACAGGTCGAGTTTCTCCAGCTGCGCCACGATCCGCTGGTCCAGTCCACGGCCCGCCTGCGCCCGCACGCGTTCCAGGCCGCCCATGCGGACGTAGGCGTTCGCGACAGCCACGATGCGCGCATACAGAGGGATGTCCTCGCCAGCCAGCTTGTCGGGTTCGCCCTGACCGTCCCAGCGTTCGTGGTGGTGCCGCACGGCCCGCTGCGCTTCCGAGAGGTGCCCCACCCCGTGCAGGAAGTTCGCGCCGACCAGCGCGTGGCCGGCCTCGCCGTGGATCTTGCCGATATCGTGCATGGTCGCGGCGTACCACAGTTCCTCGAGTTCACGGTCGGCCAGCCCGATCTGCGCGCCCAGTTTCAGACTGATGTCCGCGACCGACTGGGCGTGGCCCAGCGCGTCGAACTCGCGGCTCTCGACGGCCTCCACGACCGCGCCCGTAATCTGCCGGGCCGCGTGCTTCCAGTCCTCGCGGGAATCCAGGATGCCCAGCAGCGGCGCGATGGCCGCCGCCCAGCGGGTCACGGCCTCCTGCGCGCTGGGCGTCACGCCCTCGGGGCCGGTGCGGTCAAAGACCATGGCGCCCACGTAGCGGCCACGGTCGCTGACCGGCACGACCAGCGATAGCGTCACCGCCTGCATGCCGCATTCGGTCAGCAGGGCCTGCGTGTCGGGCAGGTTCTGGTCGTACAGTTCGCGCGCGCCGTCGGACAGCAGTCGGGTGCGCATGGACGACCACGGGCCGCTCAGCGCGACGCCCAGCAGCGCCTTGGAGTAGCCGTGCACAGCGCCCACCCGGTCCTGGCCACGGCGCACGATCGCGTAGGCCGACACGCCGCCGCCCAGCAGGCGGGCAGCGTACGCCAGCGCGGCCTCCAGGATGCCCTCCTGGGTGGGGCGGGCCAGCAGTTCCGCCAGGACCCGCGTGGCGTCACCAGCGTCCGGGGCGCTGCCGCGCGGTTCCGGGACATCGGGCGTGGTGGGGGGTTTCTGGCGACGTCCAAACACGTGCCGACAGTATACGCGCGCTAGTGTAATGGGCATGCCGCCAACGCCCGCCCGCTCCAGCGCCGACGTGGCCCGCGCCGTCACGCGGGCGTACGAGCGCTACGGCCGCAAGGCGGACGAGTGGCGCCGCACCTACGAGGCGCGCGGCGGTCGGGTGTACTGCGGCGCGGGCTGCGCGGCCTGCTGCAACATGCCGATCCGGGTGAGCCTCGCCGAGGCGCTCGTGACGGCCGCCGCGCTCACGCCGGCGCAGGCGCGGGGCATGGCGGAGCACGCCGCGGCCGTCATCGCCAACGCACAGAGCGCCGGCGGCGACGACGAGTACGTGCACCGCCACCGCACCGAGGTGGGGTTCTGCCCGCTGCTGGACCGCGCGACGGGCGCGTGCACCGCCTACGCCGCGCGGCCCACGCGCTGCCGCGACACCTTCAGCGCGTTCCCGGCGGTGTACTGCGCGGTGGGCACGCTGGAGACCATGACGCCCCGGCAGCTCGCGCAGTACCACCGCGACGTGGCCCGCACGCCCGGCACGGACGGCGAGTGGCATTTCATCGCGCCGCTGGAACACCTGTCCGAGCCGATCTGGACGGCGGCGGCGCGCGCCATGCAGGACGCGTGGGGCGTGCAGGTGTGGGGCGATTACTGGGTGCTGACCACCCTGGCGCGCGACGACGCATTCATGGCGGCCGTCGAGGCGGGCCGGCCCCGCGACGCGTGGGCGGTCGCCCGGCGCCGGCGCCTCGCGCACCCGACGGTGCTGGAACTCGGCTGAGGTCGGCTGGCAGGCCGTGGACGCGGCTCAGCGGCGCCGGACCTTGCGCACGCCGCGCTTCATGCCGTGGTCCGGGCGCACGCCGTCCGCGATGAGGTGCAGCCACTGGCTCGCGTAGTAGCCCGCAACCAGGGGCAGCGCCACCTTCACGCTGATGGGCTGCGGCACCTCCGGCAGCGGCACGCCCGGCGCGACGTACCGCAGCAGCCCCACGACCAGCGCGACCATCAGGGCGACATACGCCAGGCGGGTCAGCGGACCCAGCACCCAGGAATGCGACAGGCCGCGGTGGCTGAACAGCAGGCCGTACGGGACCCACAGCACGCCCAGCAGGCCCCAGTGCCGTTTGCTGTCCACCCGGCCCTCCGCGAGGTCCAGGTCCGGCGACAGCAGGAAGGTGCCGACCGCGAAGGCCAGCGTGAACGCGAGCGCCTGCGCGGGCGTGATGGTGACGAGCTGCTGGCGCGACGCGATCAGGGCGCCCGCGGAGATGACGCTGTACGCGCCGATGTTGATGAGGTTGTGGACACGGCCGCTCGGCACCTGGCCATTGTGCCAGCGCGGCGCCGGCGTGTCACGGCGGGGGCCGGCGCGCGAAGGCCGGCTGGCGAGGCGTTCATCCGTGGTCAGGTCGCATCCTCCATGCTGGAGGCATGCGCCGTCCCCCTGCTCGACTGACCGCCGGCCTGTTGGTGCTGCTCACCAGTTGCCAGCAGCTCAACTCGGCCGGACCGGGCCGCTACGCCGTGACGCTGGGCGCCGCGCGTTCCATTCCTGTCGCCGTGCCCTACACGGGCACGTGGACCGTGAGCGGCGTGCCAGCGTGGGTGAGCGTCAGCAAGACCGCCGGCTCCGGACCGATCTCGTTCACCCTGACGGCCGACCGGGGCGCGGGCACGCCCCTGGCCGCTGACGTGGACGAGTTGCGGGGCACCCTTACCGTGACCTGGACGGACCCTGGCGGCCGCACCGGCACCGTGCGCTGGCCGGTCAGCGCGGACGAATTCAAGTTAACGGGGCGGGTGAAGGCCGGCCCGGCCGTCCAGGGAACGGATGTGAGGGTCCGGGCCGTGCCGAACCAGCCGGTCCAGGCGGCCTCGCACGGCATGATCGTCACGTACCGGGCGGGTGCGGGTCTGGGTGCGCAGGGCGTGACGGCCCGGCCGGACCGGCGGGCGGCGGCCACGCTGTCGGCGCGGGGCCTCGCGGCCGGGGCGACCACCCGCCTGGGCGAGCGAAGCGCGGCCGTGCGCGTGGCGGACGTGGACGGCGCGCTGCGGGCCTTGCGGGCCGACCCGGCGGTCGAGTCGGTCACGGTCAACCGCGTGCTGCACACACAGGCCACCGCGCCGACGTTGGCCACGCCGGTCGAGCCGACGGACCAGTTCGCGCCGCTCCAGTGGGCGTATCGGCTGCTCGGGTACCCGGCCGTGTGGCGGGACATGCAGGACCATCCGTACACGAAGGCGGTCACGGTGGCGGTGGTGGACAGTGGCATCCGCTATGACCACCCGGATCTACAGGGGCGGCTGTGGACCCCGGGCGAGGGCGCCCTGGACGTGCTGGAGGCCACGGTGGACACCGCGGGCACCGGGAACGGCGACGGCGACGGCCCGGACACCGATCCGACAGACCCGTCCACGCCGGGCCGGACGGCCAGCAGCCACGGCACGCACGTGACGGGCATCATCGCGGCCCGCTGGGGCGACAACGGGGCCACTGCCGGGTGCGCGGCGTGCAGCCGCACCGGGGTGATCGGCGCGACGAACACCGCGAACGTGAAGGTGCTCCCGATCCGCGCGATCGACGCCGAGGGCAACACCGACATCGCCCAGGTGGCCGTGGCGGTGCGCTACGCGGCCGGGCTGCCGGTCACCCTGGACGGCACCACGTACACGAACCCACACCCGGCGCAGGTCATCAACCTCAGCCTGGGCGGCGCAATCGCCGCGGCCGAGGCGCAGCCCATGTGCGACGCCGTGACGGAGGCCACGTCGGCCGGTGCCCTGGTCGTCGCGGCGTCCGGGAACGGATACGGCACCACGCCGTACTACCCGGCCGCGTGCCCCGACGCGGTGGCGGTGTCAAGCGTCACGCTGTCTGGAGGAAGCGCGCCGCGCCGCGCCACGTACTCGAATGCCTACCCGCAGGTGCAGTTGGCCGCGCCCGGCGGCACGGACTACTTTCAGGACGCCACGTACTACAACGGCGCCCGCTGGGACCCGCGGGGCGACGGCAGCAGCGAGCCCTTCGTGGACGCCATCATCTCGACGGGCTGGGATTACACACGCAACGCCCCGAATTACGAGGTGGAGGCCGGCACCAGCCAGGCGGCGCCGCAGGTCTCGGCGCTGGCCGCCCTGCTGCTCAGCAAGGGCGTCACCACCGACGCGGCGTCCACCCTGGCACGGCTGACGGGCACCGCCACGGACCTGGGCGCGGCGGGCCGCGACGACGTGTTCGGCTACGGCATGATCAACCCGGTCGCGGCCCTGGGCGCTCCGCCGGTCAGCGACACGCTGGGGCTGCGTCTACAGGACGCGCTGGGCCGGGTCTTCCAGCCGAAGCTGGACGCGGTGGGCCGCTTCCAGGCCTACCTGGGCGACGGCACCTTCCGCGTGATCGGCGGCCGCGACCGCAACGCGAACGGCGTGTACGGCGAGCCCGGCGAGCCGGCCAGCGAGAAGACGGCGGTGCTCGGCGCCGACTCGCCGGCGGTGGACGTGGGCGACCTCACGCCCTGACAGTCGGCGCTCAGCCGTTCACGTCGATGACGGTGCGCCCCCGCACCCGGCCCGCCAGGATCTCGGGGGCGAGGGCCGGCAGCTCGCTCAGGCCGCGCACCTGGGTCACGGCGTCGAGGCGGCCGGCGGGCAGGTCGCGCGCCAGGCGCGTCCACGCGGCGCGGCGCCGGGGCATGGGGCACGTCACCGAGTCGATGCCCAGCAGGTTCACGCCGCGCAGGATCAGCGGGAAGACGCTGGTCTGAAGCGTGCTCCCGCCGGCCAGACCGCACACCGCGAGACTGCCGTGGGTGCGCGTTGAGGCATAGGCCGCCGCCAGCGTGGTCCCGCCCACGGTGTCCACCACGCCCGCCCAGCGCTCCTTCTCCAGCGGTCGGGTCAGGGCGGTCAGGTCGTCGCGGCCGATCACGGTCGCCGCGCCGAGCGACTTGAGGTACTCGGTCTCCTCTGTCCGGCCGGTGCTGGCCGTGACCGTGTGTCCGGCCGCCGAGAGCAGCGCCACGGCGGTGCTGCCCACGCCGCCGGCGGCGCCCGTGACGAGCACCTCGCCGTCGCCCGGCGTCAGGCCGTGGTCCTCGAGGGCCAGGACGGCCAGCATGGCGGTGAAGCCGGCGGTCCCGATGCCCATGGCCCACGCCGCGTCGGTGCCGTCTGGCTGCGGCACCAGCCACTGCGACTGCACCCGCGCGAGGGTGGCGTAGCCGCCGTCCTGCCGCTCCCCGATGCCCCAGCCGGTCAGGATCACCGGCGCGCCCGGCGCGTGGGTGCCCGTGTCATCGTGCAGAACGGTGCCCGCGAGGTCGATGCCAGGGGTCATCGGGTACGTGCGGAGCACGCCGGGCCGGCCGGCCACCGCCAGACCGTCCTTGTAGTTCAGGCTGGAGTGCGTGACGCGCACGAGCGTGTCCCCGGCCGGGAGATCGGCCGTCGGCACGGTCTGGAGGTCGGCGTGGATGCCGTGGTCGTCCTTGTGGACGCGCAGGGCGCGGAACGAGTCTGGGATGGGCACGGTCATGAGGAGCCTCCACGGCACGGAACGCAGGAACGGGGTGTGCAGGCAAGGTAGCGTGTTCGGGATCGGGCGGAGGGCTGATGAATGGAGGGACCCCGACGCGCGGGCTGTCCCTGGAGGTGGAACACGCCGGCCGCCACGCCGCGGCGTGATACACTGCTCGCCGTCATGGAGCCTCCGAGTACTGGCTCTTCAAGATCGCCCGGTGAACACCGCCTCAGGGCGGCGTTTTTGCTGTGGTGCCCACACGTTCCATCTCTTCCGGTCGCCGACGCGACGCCGCTGATGCGGGCGCGGGCAGCATGTGCCATGCGGACGGCCGGGGCGCGAGGACGGAGCGCGCCCATACATGAATGACTACATAGGACTTCTCGCCCTGCTGGTGCTGGTGCTGCTCAACGGCTATTTCGTGGCCGTGGAATATGCCCTGGTCAGCGTGAGACGCACTCGTATCGACCAACTGGTCGAGGAGGGCAACGCCACGGCCAGAGCCGTGCAGAAGGTGCTGGGCCGCCTCGACCTGTACATCGCGGCGGTGCAGCTGGGCGTGTCGATGATGAGCCTGCTGATCGGCTTCGTGTCGGAACCCGCCATTGAACACCTCGCCGAGCCGCTGTTCGTTCAGGCGGGCCTGCCCGAGGCGTACCAGCGCCCGGCCGCGTTCACGCTGGCGTTCATCCTGGCGACCACGTTCCACATCGTGCTGGGTGAACTCGTGCCGAAATCGGCGGCGTTGCAGCGCAGCGAGCAGCTGTCTCTGACGCTGGTGCGCCCGCTGGTCGCGTTCACGGCCGTGTTCCGGCCGGTCATCCTGGGCCTGAACTCGCTGGGCGGTGGGGTGCTGCGCCTGCTGGGGCTCAAGGCGGTGGCCGGGCACCACACGGCGTATTCGGAAGAGGAGATCCGCATGATCGTCTCGGCGTCCAGCCAGGAAGGCGTGCTGGAGGACTCCGAGAAGGAACTGGTGTACAACGTCTTCGACCTCTCGGACACCACCGTGCGCGAGATCATGACGCCGCGCGTGGACATGGTCGTGGTGGACGGCGCGTCTCCCCTGCGCCGGCTGCTGGAACTGAACACCGAGCACGCGTACTCGCGGGTGCCGGTCTTTCAGGACACGGCCGACAACATCGTGGGCATCGCGCACACCAGCGACATGCTGGCGCACCTGGGCGAGCTCGACCACATCACCATCGCGGACGTCATGCGGCCGGTGTTCTTCGTGCCGGAGGGCATGAAGATCAAGGACCTGCTCGCCAAGATGCGTGAGAAGAAGAGCCACCTGAGCATCGTGGTGGACGAGTTCGGCGGCACGACCGGCCTGGTCACGCTGGAGGACGCCCTGGAGGAGATCGTCGGCGAGATCTACGACGAGACCGACGAGGAGGAGCAGCCTCAGATCGAGATTCTCGGCGAGGGCCGCTACCTGATGGACGGCAGCCTGACCATCCACGAGGTCGAGGAGCGCCTTGCCACCGACATCGAGGACGGCGACGCCGAGTACGACACCCTGGCGGGCTTCATGACCAACCACTTCGGCGACATTCCCGAGATCGGGCAGACCTTCACCCAGGCCGGCTGGGCCTTCACGGTCCACGACGCCGATCAGCGCCGCGTCACGCGGGTGCTGGTGGAGCGGCAGGCGGCCCACGCGGACGAACCCCTGGAACTCGAAACGGCGGAACAATGAACAAGGCAACCGACAATGCGCTGGGCGTCCAGCCCGATCCCCACCTCCTCGACCTCGCGCGCGCGGCCTTTGCCCGGGCGTACGCGCCGTACAGCCGCTTCCACGTGGGGGCCGCGCTGCGCACGCCGGACGGTCAGGTGTTCCAGGGCGTGAACGTGGAAAACGCCAGCTACGGCCTGGGCCGCTGCGCCGAGCAGAGCGCCGTGCAGGCCATGGCGAGCGCCGGGGCGCGCTCGTTCACCGACATCGTGGTGTATTCGGAGGCCACGCCGCCGGCCAGTCCGTGCGGGGCCTGCCGGCAGGTGCTGTTCGAGTTCGCGCCGGACGCCCTCGTGGTGTGCGTGAACCAGCACGGCGACATCGTCAGCGGCTACGTGAGGGACTTCCTGCCGCACGGCTTCCGGCTGGAGCAGCGGGACGAGGGGCACGAGGTCGGCACGCCGTAGAGCGCCGCTGAACACGGAACAAGGGGAGGCCAGAGCGGCTCTCCCCTGTTGCATGTACGTTGTCCTCTGGACCGTCCGCTCAGTCGTGGGCGGCAGCGGGTTCCCGGTGGCCGAACTGCTGGGCCTCGGTGCTGCCGGCCAGGGCGGTGGTGCTGCTGTGGCCGCCGCCGGCTGCCTGGGCGACCAGATCGAAGTACCCGGTACCGACCTCGCGCTGGTGCTTGACGGCCGTGAACCCGCGCTCCTGGGCAGCGAATTCCTTCTCCTGAAGGTCGACGAAGGACTTCATCTGGTTGCGGGCGTAACCGTAGGCGAGTTCGAACATGCTGTGGTTCAGGCTGTGAAAGCCGGCCAGGGTGATGAACTGGAACTTGTAGCCCAGCTTCCCGAGTTCCACCTGGAATTTTTCGATGGTCTCGTCGTCGAGGTTCTTCTTCCAGTTGAAGCTGGGCGAGCAGTTGTACGCCAGCAGTTTGCCCGGGAACCTGGCGTGCACAGCCTCGGCAAAGCGCCGGGCGTCCTCCAGGTTGGGCACGCTGGTCTCGCACCACAGCACGTCGGCGTAGGGCGCATACGCCAGCGCGCGGCTGATCGCCTGCTCGATGCCGGGCCGGACGTAGTAGAAGCCCTCGGGCGTGCGCTCGCCGGTGCAGAAGGGCTTGTCGTTGTCGTCGACGTCGCTGGTCAGCAGGTTCGCTGCGTCGGCGTCGGTGCGGGCGATCAGCACCGTGGGCACGCCGGACACGTCGGCGGCGAGGCGGGCCGCGTTCAGGGTGCGGATGAACTGCGACGTCGGGACGAGCACCTTGCCGCCGAGGTGGCCGCACTTCTTCTCGCTGGCGAGCTGATCCTCGAAGTGCACGCCGGCCGCGCCCGCCTCGATCATCGCCTTCATCAGCTCGAAGGCGTTCAGCGGGCCGCCGAAACCCGCCTCGGCGTCCGCGACGATCGGCACGAGGTAGTCGATATCGGCGCGGCCCTCGCTGTGCTGGATCTGATCCGCGCGGCGCAGGGTGTTGTTGATGCGCTTCACGACGTCCGGCACGCTGCTGGCCGGGTACAGGCTCTGGTCCGGGTACATCTGCCCGGCGTTGTTCGCGTCGCCGGCGACCTGCCACCCGGACAGGTAGATGGCCTTCAGGCCAGCCTTGACCTGCTGCATGGCCTGGTTGCCGGTCAGGGCTCCCAGGGCGTTCACGAAGGGCTCATCCTTCATCGAGCGCCACAACTTGTTGGCGCCGTGCCGGGCGAGCGTGTGCTCGATGGGCAGGCTGCCGCGCAGCTTCACGACATCGTCGGCGCTGTAGTTGCGCTGCACACCCTGCCAGCGGTCTTCGGTCTGCCAGGTCTTCTGAAGGATCTCGGCGGGCGTGCGGGGAGTGGGGGTCATGCAGTCCTCCATGGGGTGTGAGGGCCGATCCTCACCAGGAGCGGTGGGGAGCGGGCCGGGCCGGGAGCCTCGGTGGGTGGGCTGGTGACGACAGTGTGCGGCCTGTTAAGGACCGATGGTGATGGTGTACTGTCAGGCCGGACAACGACACCAGTTATTCAGGTACACCAGCAAAGCCCGACGAGCCGGCACAGAGGCGCTGGCATATCATATCCAATTTTGTGTATCTCGGAGCCGCGTGTGAGGCATACTCGCTGAGAGCACAACGTCATCCCCGCAGCCAGTCGCTCAGGATCTTCTCGAAGGCCTCGTGGTGGTCGTGGTGGTACAGCAGGCCGTGGAAACCGGCTCGATTCGCGGCGTCGATGTTCTCCTGCACGTCATCCACGAAGGCCACCTGCGCGGCCGGCAGGCCCATCGCCGTCTCCAGCGCTGCGAACGACTCCGGCGAGGGCTTCTTGTGCCCTAGTTCATTGCTGAACACCAGCGCGTCGAAGCGGCCGAAGCGCGGATCGCGCCGCAGATGGTCACTGACTACGGGGTAGTTGTTGCTCAGCAGGCCGACCCGGACGTGGGCGGGCAGGGCCGCCAGGGTGTCGTACATGGGCGCATTGTCGTGGATGCTGCCGAGGTACAGCGGCTCGAAGTCCTCGTACGGCAGGGCGACACCGGTCTCGGAGCGCAGCACGTCCCAGAAGTGCGGAAGCGACCACGCCCCGACCTCCAGCTGCCGCACGTGGCGGAAGTAGCTGTCGCGCACGCGCTCCACGGGAATGCCGCTGCGGTCCGCGACGTTCTGGGTGCTGCGGCCATCGAAGGTGCCCACGGTGAACACGCCGCCCCAGTCGAAGGCGACGTGACGGGTGCCGGTTGCTGCGTCGGTCATGCGCGCCATTCTCCCGGATGGGGCGGGCGGGGCCGGCGCCGCTGTTCAGACCGTCCGCCCGCTCACGCCAGCCGGACGCCCAGCAGCAGGCCCCGGCGCTCCCACGCCCGCAGGTTCAGGGCGTACAGTGCCTGCCACGGTTCCCACCACGGCGCGTCGGCCGGCAGGCGCCGCGTGCGGCCGTGCCGCAGCACATGTGCCGCATGCTGTTCCAGCAGTTCACGGCCACCGAGTCCCGCTTGGACGTGGACGTCCACCTCCTCGCTGGGGGCAGGGACCAGTCCGGCCGGACGGTTGCCGGTGAGGACGCCCGCGCTGCCGCTCGCGTCGTCCTTCAGCCACGTCAGCACCTGCACGCCCACGCCGGCCGCGGGTTCCAGCTCGTTCCAGCGCAGCAGCACGGCGGTGTCCTGGCCCAGGGTATAGGGCCGCACCCACAGGCCGCCGGGTTCCTGCCGCCACGTGCCGCCCGCCTCGACCGCGCCGGCTGCGACCAGGGCCGCCGCGTGCTGGGCGATTGCGCGCGTCAGCTCGGGCGTGCTGCCGGGGACGCCGTCGCCCTGGAGCACCACGTCCAGGCGGTCCGGCAGCGCGGGACCAGGTAGGTGCCGGCCCGCCAGCCGCGCCCGGCTCACATCCGGCAGGACGGCCAGGGCCCGGTCGGCACCCAGGAGCGCCTGCAGCTCCTCGTCGGTGAGACCCGCCAGGTTCAGCGTGAACGGCACGGCCCCAGAATACCCGGCGGGCCGCGCGCGGAGGGGACGGACGCCCGGGCCGGCCCATCTATACTCGGCACGATGACTGCCAGCAACACCTCCAGCGGCACGTACGTGGCCGACGTCCAGGCCGTCGCGGACGCCATATCCGGCCACGCCGGCCCGCTGGTCCTCCTCTCGCACGAAAACCCGGACGGCGACGCCCTGGGCAGCGTGCTGGGCCTGGCCCGCGCGCTGCGCTCCGTGGGCCGCGACGTGATCGCCCCCATGACCCCGCCGCGCTACCTGACCTTCGTGACCCGCCCCGGCGAGGTGCAGCCTCCGTTGGACGCCTTCCCGGCCCGGGCCATGGCGGTCGTGCTGGACGTGGACAACAACGATCCGGTGCGGGTGGCCGGCGCGCCGCTGGGCACCTTCGACGGGCCGGTGGTCAACATCGACCACCACGGCACCAACCTGCGCCGGGCCACCGCCGGCGTCGTCGATCCGGCCCGCCCGGCCACCGCCATGATGGTCGCGGACGTGATCGACGCCCTGGGCCTGCCGTGGACGGCCGACGTCGCCACGCCGCTGATGCTGGGCCTGAACACCGACACCGGCAGTTTCCGGTTCAGCAGCGTCACGCCCGAGACCTTCGGGTGCGCTGGTCGCCTGCTGGCCCACGGCGCTAGGCTGGCGTGGTTGAACGACGAGCTGGGTCAGCACCCGCACAGCTACTACACACTGCTGCGCGAGGTCCTCGGCACCCTGGAATTCCAGCACGGCGGACGGGTGGTGCTGGCCCGCGTGGACGACGCCATGCTGGCGCGCACCGGGGCCACCTGGGAGGACGTCGAGTCCTACGTGAGCCTGCTCCGTAGCGCCGAGGGCGCGCAGCTTGCGGTGATGGTCAAGGACTTCGGTGAGCGCGTGAAGCTGTCGCTGCGCTCGCGGCGCGGCGTGAGCGCGCAGAACGTCGCGCTCGCGCTGGGCGGCGGAGGGCACGTGGCCGCCGCCGGCGCGAGCGTGGCAGAACCGTGGACAGCCGTGCGGGAGCGGCTGGACGCCGCGATCCGCACAGAACTCGACCGGGCAGACGGCGCAGAGGGCTGATCAGGGCGTGGGGGCCAGCACCGCGTCGATACCAGCGTTGATCCATGCGAAGGCCCGGCGGGTCTGCGGCATCGTGTACGTCTGGTCCGAACCCTGCTGCATGAAGGCGTACACCACCCGGCGCCCGTCCTTGAGTTCGACATACCCGCTGTAGGTCAGGACGCGCCAGCCGTTGCCGCCCTTGCCGCCGAACCCCTGCACGCGGCCCTGGCGCTGCACCTTCAGGGCGGAGCGGCCGTAGCCGAGCGCCATCACCTCGCGCTGCCATGAGGCGGCACGGGTGGACAGCCCCGATCTCAGGAACTCGGCCGCCACCAGCGTCCCGAACTCGTACGGCGTGGAGATGTTCATGCTCCGCAGCGTGAGGTCCGGGTCGTAGCGGTGGTCGAAGTAATCGTCGAGCTTGCGCTGCACGTAGTCCGCGCGGTAGCGGCGGGCGTCCGCGTCGATCTGCTGCGCCAGTCGGGCCCGCTCCGCGCCCCGGGCGCCGGCCCAGCGCTGCGTGCCGTTCATGGTGGCCGACAGTCCGGCCTCGGCCACCCACCAGTCCTTGGTGGGCAGGATCAAGCGCGTGCGGCACAGGCCCAGGCCATCGGCCACGTCCTGCACGCTCTGGAGGCCCACCTGCCGGTGCAGGATGTCGGCGGCGGTGTTGTCGCTGTTGCGGATCATCCGCACCGACAGCTCCTTCACATTCGTGCCGTCGAAGGGGTACGCGCCGAGCGACTGGTTCTCGCGGGTCACGTCGAAGCGCTGGGTGGGCGAGATGCGCCCGGCGTCGAAGGCGCGCAGCAGCGCCCACAGCACCGCCTGCTTGTACGTGCTGGCCAGCGGAAACACGCTGTCCGGGTTGGTGCCCACGGCGCGCAGCGGCGCCAGGGTCGCCGGATCAACCACCGCCACCCACAGCCCCAGCCGGCCACTCAGCGGCAGCGGCGGGGCCGGCGCCTTCGCCACGGCAGGCGCCGCCTCCAGGCAGCCGTCGGCCCGGCGGCGCAGCGGCGCAGGGGGCACGCTCACCGGGGCCGGCGTCTCCAGCTTCGGCAGCACCAGATCCGCGTGGGGCGACGGCTGGCCGGCCTTGCGGCACCCGGCCAGCAGCGCCGCCACGACCAGCAGTCCCGCGACGATCCGGGTGGGCGGGACCGGGCGCTTCACCGCGTCAGGGCGTGACGGGTTCGAGGGCCACACCCATGGCCCCCGGGCCGGCGTGCGTCGCCACGACCGCTCCGATCGCGTGCTCGCCCAGGTCGTCGAAGGCCACGCCGCTCAGGCCGGCGCGCACCTCGTGCAGGAAGACCTCACCGCCCACGGTGTACAGAAACGCCGCGCGCACGGCCCCGTACTTCGCCGCGTACGCCCGGACATGGTCCACGAGGTCCTGCACGGCCTTCTTGTGCCCGCGCACCCGGCCGCCGGACTCCACGCGGCCCCCACGCACCACCAGGATTGGCTTGATGTTCAGCAGGCTCCCCAGCAGCGCCTGCGCGCCCCCGATCCGCCCGTTGATCCGCAGGAAATCCAGGGTATCCACGGTGAACCGCAGGTCGGCTTTCGGGGCAACACGATCCAGCTCGGCCACGATGTCCGCGACACTGCGGCCGGCGCCTGCGAGTTCCGCCGCCCGGATCACGCGCATCCCCAGGCCCATGCTCACGGACTGGGTGTCCACCACCGTCACCTTGCCGCCGAACTCCTGCGCGGCGAGCCGGGCGCTGCCGACCGTGCCGGACAGCTGCCCGCTGATGTGGATGCTCATCACCTCGTCCGCCCCCTGCAGCGCGCGCGCATACGCGGCCGCGAACTCTGCCGGGCTGGGCTGGGAGGTGCTCGGCGTCTTCTTTCCGGCCTTCAGCCCCGCGAACAGATCCGGCGGCGTGATCTCCAGGCCGTCCTTGTGCATCTTGCCGTCGAACAGCACGTAGAGGGGCACGCTCTCCACCCCGTATTGCGCGCACAGGTGCGGACTGAGGTCACTCGTCGAGTCGGTGACGATGGCGATGGTCATTCCCTGATACTACCGTGACACGCTCAGGAGTTCTTTTTCGGCACCCACTTCTTCCGGCCGCCCGTGCCCGGCTCGCTGGTGGCGCTCTGCCCTTCCTCCAGCGTGTTCTCGCCCACGTGCTGCAGGTGGACGTGCTCCGTGATCGGCTCGGGAGCGGCCTCGGCCGGAGTGGGAGGAGTTGGCGCGGTGTCCTCTGGAACCGAGGCCTTCGGCGTCCACTTCTTCCGGGCGGGCGTTGATGGCTCTGCGGCAGGAGCGGGCGCGGCGCTCGCCTCCACCTGGGTATCCGCCGTGGGCGCAGATGTGGCTGGCGGCACCGCGTCCGCCACCGCTGGACTCTGCGCTCCGGCTTTTGGTGTCCACTTCTTCCGTTCGATCGGAGTGGAGTCGAGAGGCACTGCCTCCGCTGGAGTGGGTGCCGGCACCGCGGACGCCTCCGGTTCAACGTGGACGGCTTCGGACAGCTCGACGGTGCTAGGCGTGGGCTGAGCTGCACTGGCGGCCTTGGCGCCGGGCGACCACTTCTTGCGCTCGGCAGGCGCCGGGGCGGCGGTGACGGCACCCTCCTCTGTGGGCGGTGCGACTTCCGGTGGGACCGGCGTCTCGGCAGCTTTCGCTTTCGGCGCCCACGCCTTGCGGGCGGGGGGCTCAACCGGCACCGTGGGCGCAGGCTCTGACACGACTGGAGCGGGATTCACGTCGTCGGACGTCGCCTTACCCTTGGGAGACCACGCCTTGCGGGCGGGTGCAGCTTCATCTGATGCGGGACTCGCCGCGCTCACGTCATCCGTGGCCGTCGGTGCGGGAGCGGCTTCGGGCGCGGCTGGCGACACGTCGTCCTGCGAAACCGTCGATCCCGCCTTCGGCTTCCAGCTCTTGCGGGCGGTGGTTTCCGGATGTGCGGCCTGGCCTTCTGGCTGGATGTCGGGGTTCTGGGTGGGGCTGCCCGGCTGCGCGTTGATGACGTCGGCGCTGGTCTCGCCCACCACGGCGGCGGGCGCGTTCGCCGCGGGCGTGTCCCCGGTGCGTTCCATCGGCATCTGCGCATTGGGGGCGCTGGCGACCTCCGGCTGCTCCAGCGGCGTGGCGTCCGGTGAGGGGCCGGTGGGCTGCACAGCGGTGCCGTCGGCGCGGTGGACGCTTTCCAGCAGAAGTTCCGCGACGTCCTTCACCACGATGTCGTCGCGTTTCTGCTTCTCGGGGGTGGAGTTCAGCATGGCCTTGCAGAAGGGGCAGCCCACAGCCAGCACCTTCCCTGGCGTGACGTGGCCGGTCTGCTCGTACTCGGCGCTGGCAGCCTTCGCGCCGTCCAGGCGGGCCTGGATCTCGCGGAAACGGTTGTCCGAGACGCGCTCGCGGCCCTCCTCTTCTTCCTTCCAGAACTGCGCGCCGCCCGCACCGCAGCAGAACGAGTTCGCGCGGCCGCGTTCAAGTTCCAGCACCTCGCCGGCCATCTGGGTGATCAGGGTGCGCGGCGCGTCGTACACGCCGTTGTGGCGGCCGAGGTAGCACGGGTCGTGGTATGTGACGTTCTCGTCCAGCTGCGCCAGCGGCAACTTGCCGGCCGCGACCAGCGTTTCCAGATACTCGGTGTGGTGGATGGTGCGGTAGTCCCCGCCGAGCTGCCGGTACTCGTTGCCGATGGCGTTCATGCAGTGCGGGCAGGTGGCGACGATCAGCTTGGGCGCGACCGTGTTGAGCGTCTCGACGTTCTCCTGGGCGAGCGACTGATACAGGAACTCGTTGCCGGAGCGCCGCGCCGAGTCGCCGGTGCATGCCTCCTTCTTGCCGAGCACCGCGTAGTTCACGCCCGCCTTGTCGAGGAGCTGCACGAAGCTGCGCGCGACCTTCTGAGCGCCGGGATCGTAGCTGGCCGCGCAGCCGACCCAGTACACGACGTCCGGTTCGGGGTTCTCGTCGATGGTGGGCACGCGCAGACCCTCGGCCCAGTCCAGGCGCTTGTCACGCGAGATGCCCCACGGGTTGCTGGCGCGTTCCATGCCGCGGAAGGCCGTCTGGAGCTGCGGGGGGAACTCGCCCGCGACCATCACCTGATGACGGCGGATGTCCACGATGTCGAGCATCTGTTCGTCCTGCACGGGGCAGACCTGCATGCACGCGCCGCAGGTGGTGCACGCCCACACCGACTCCTCGTTGATGGCGTATTCGAGCAGCGGGTGGGCGGTGCTCGCGCCGGACTCGAAGGGCGCGGGCCGCAGCGTGAAGGGGCTGGGGTGCGCCGCGATCACGTTGAGTTCCATGCGCTTGTTGATCTCCAGTGCGGCGGGGGACAGCGCCTTGCCGGTCGCGTTCGCCGGGCACACGTCCTGGCAGCGGTTGCACTGGATGCACGCGTAGGCGTCCAGCAGGCGGGGCCACTCCAGTTCCTCCAGCTTCTCCACGCCCAGGCGCGGCTCCTCGGCCTCCATCGCCTCCGCGAGGCCCTTCATGGGCGGCAGGACGCCGCTGCCCACCGGGCGTTTCAGGGCGTAGTTCAGGGGGGCCATGAAAATGTGGATGTGCTTGGTGTACGGGAAGTACGCCAGGAAGGCCAGCACGCTGCCGAGCGCGCCCCAGTACCCGAAGAGCCGCCAGCCCTGGAGGGCCGACTCGGACACGCCGCCGAACAGGACGTGACCGACGGCCGTGCTGAAGGGCTGGAAGGCGTCGCCGCCCTCCTGCACGACCTTCGCGGCGTTGCCGAGCACGCGGCTGCCCACATGGAAGGTGATGAACGCCGACACGATCACGCTGTCTCGCAGGATGTAGTTGGCCCGGAGCAGCGGGTGCAGCAGCGTCTTCTCGGTGAAGCGGAAGTCGCGTCTGGAGGGCAGGAACAGTCGCCGCACGACCAGGCTGATCACGCCCACGAGCACCAGGAAACTCAGGACGTCGGCCAGGACGTTGTACAGCGCGAACAGCGGAGTGGCGGCACTGTCGATGTGGAAGTTCAGATAGCCTTCCAGGCCGTCCACGACGTTCACCAGCAGGTAGTACACGAAGCCGTAGAAGATGAAGGCGTGCAGCGTGCTGATCACGGTGCGCCGCCGGAACGTGCGCTCCTGCGTCAGCGTGACGCGCAGGGCCGTCAGCACGCGCTGCACCGGCTGGTCAAAGCGGGATTCGCTGGCGCCGGCGCCGCGCGCCACGCGCCGGTACAGGCGATAGAAGCCCCACAGTCCGAGGAGTCCGGCGGCGAGGGCGAACACGAAGAACAGGACTTTGTGGGACAGGGGCAGCACGGGACGTCTCCTTGGAGTGGGGAGGGCGGGCAAAACTTGAACTGGGTTCAAGTATAACGGGGTCGGCACGTCCACGGGGCCGGGCCGTCTCCCCGTGCCACACAGCAGGAAGTGGGGCCAGCATACGCGCAGCCCCAGTGAACCCACCGCCGCGCGTCACGGCGCCGCGGAACTCGGCCGCGCTACGCTCGTACCCGACCACGCGGCAGATGGCCGCCCCGCACCCGAAGGAGACCGCCCTTGAGCCTCACCCCTACCGAACTGCAGTCGTACCTCTCCGCCCTCGTCACGGGCGAGCTGAACCTCTCCACCATGATCTGGGGCCCGCCCGGCGTCGGCAAGAGCAGCGTCGTGGCCCAGGTCGCCGCGAAACACGGCCTGGATTTCGTGGACGTCCGCCTGTCGCAGCTCGCCCCGACCGACCTGCGCGGCCTGCCGGTGCCGGAAGCCGACGGGCAGGGCAGCGGCACGTCCCGGTGGTATCCGCCGGACTTCCTGCCGCGCGGCGGCCACGGCATCCTGTTTCTGGACGAGGTGAACATGGCGCCGCCCACCATGCAGGGCATGGCGCAGCAGCTCATCCTCGACCGCAAGGTGGGTAGCTACGAGCTGCCGGAGGGCTGGTTCGTGTGGGCTGCCGGCAACCGCAAGGAAGACCGCGCCAGCGTGTTCGACATGCCCGCGCCGCTCGCCAACCGCTTCCTGCACCTGACCGTGCGGCCGGACTTCGACTCGTGGCGCACCTACGCGCTGGGCCGGAGCCTGCACGAGCACGTGATCGCGTTCCTGACCTTCCGGCCGGAACTGCTGTGGCGCCTGGACCCGCAGCAGCCGGCATGGCCCAGTCCCCGCGCGTGGGAGATGGCCTCGCGGCTGCACCGCGCCGGCCTGGACGCTGCGCCCGCCATTGGAGAGGCGGCCGGGGCCGAGTTCAGCGCCTTCGTGCGCCTGTACGAACAGCTTCCGGACCTGGGCATCGTGCTGGAGGGCCGCGGCGCGGGCCTGCGCCTGCCGGACGAGCCCAGCGTGCGCTACGCCGCCGTGGTCGGCCTCGCCGCCCGCGCCAGCACCGCCGACGAGGCGTACCACGCCTTCACGTGGCTGGCGAACGCCGCCGGCCCCGAGTGGCTGCAACTGTATGTCGCCACGCTGGTGAGCAAGTTCCAGGCCATCGGCCAGCTCGCGGACCTCGCCGCGCTGGTCGGCCGCGACGAGCGCCTGGCGACGCTGGTGCAGGGCACGCTGGAGCTCACGGAGGGCGGGTGAGGAAGGAAAAAAGATGGAGGATGGAGGATAGGAAAAACCCGTCCTGTCGATCCTCCATCCTCCATCCTCCATCCTCGCCGGGAGCCGCGTGACTCCCCCCGTCCCCGTCACGCCGGAGTTCCAGCGCCTGATCTCTGGCTCGCGGCTGCGGCTGCGGGGCAAGTCGGCGTTCTTTGCCACACTGCTGCTGCACGCGGAATTCGTGCCATCGCGCGAGGTCGCGGCGGCGGGCACGGACGGCGAGCGGGTGTACGTCAACCCCGAGGTGGCCGCCAGCCTGCCGCCTGATGTGCTGGACGGCCTGCTGCTGCATGAGGTGCTGCACGCGGCGCTGTCGCACGTGCAGCGGCGCGGCCCGCGCGAGCGCAAGCGCTGGAACAGGTCGGCCGACCTGATCGTGAACGGCATGGTGGACGCCGCCGGACTGCCCACGCCTCCGCAGTCGCGCCGCGACGAGCATCTGGAAAAGCTGAGCGTGGAGGAGGTCTACACGTCGCTGGAGGGCGAGGCCGAGGGCGACGGAGACGACGAGGGCGACGACCTGATGGACGGCCCGCCCAGCGACGCCCCCGCGAAGCAGGGCAAGCCCGGCAGCAGCGCGCAGCGGCAGTGGCAGCAGGCGCTCGCGCAGGCACGCAGCGTGGACGCCATGAGCGGCGGGAAAGGCGACGATCCCCTGGGCGCACACCGCGAGTTGCAGCGGCTGGCACCCGCGCGGCTGGACTGGCGGGCACACCTGTGGCGCTTCCTGGCGCGCACGCCCGTGGATTTCGGCGGCTTTGACCGGCGCTTCGTGGGGCGGGGCCTGTATCTGGAAGCGCTGGACGACGAGTCTCTGACCGCCCTGATCGCGGTGGACACGTCCGGCAGCGTGGACGACGACGCCGTGCGGGCGCTGGTGGGCGAGGTGCAGGGCGTGCTGGGTGCGTACCCGCACGTGAAGGCCACCCTGTACTACGCCGACACTGAAGCGTACGGTCCGCACGCCCTCACGCCCGGCGGCGAGATTCCCCCACCACAGGGCGGCGGCGGCACCGACTTCCGCCCGATCTTTGCCCTGCTCGACCAGCACGAACCCGACGTGCTGGTGTACCTCACGGACGGGTACGGTGACTTCCCGGCCGCGGCCCCGAAGACCCCGACGCTGTGGGTCGTGCCGCCCGGCGGCCTGGAGGACGAGGGCTTCCCCTTCGGTGAGGTGCTGCGCCTCGAGGAGCACACGTGAACGCCACCAGCCTGCCCGACACTTTCATTCCCGACCGCACGCTCGTGCCGGACGACGGTTCCGTGTGGGTCGTGTTCGACGGCCCGAAACTCGTGCTGACCGCCGAGGGCACGCTGCCCGCGTCTCCCCTGCCGGTGGTGGACGTGACCGCGCTGGGCACGCTGGACGGCCGGGCGTACTTCGCGGCCGGGCTCGATGGCGCCCTGCCCGACGGCTTCACGTCCATTCCGCTGCGAGCGGCGTTTGGCAAGCTCAGCGAGGCGCAGATGGGCGTGGCCGGGTACGGCTCGCAACTCGTGGACTATGTGCGGACGCACCGCTACTGCGGCCGCTGCGCCACGCCGCTGGTGGACTCCGGACATGAGCGCTCGCGCACGTGCCCGAACTGCGGCCTGACCGTGTACCCACGCGTGGCCCCCGTGGCGATGGTGCTGATCCACCGGGGCAAGGGGCTGGATACGGAACTGCTGCTGGCGCGTGGCCCGCACTTCGCACCGGGCGTGTATTCCGCGCTCGCGGGTTTCGTGGAGCCGTCCGAGACGCTGGAACACGCCGCGCACCGCGAGGTGCAGGAGGAGGTCGGCGTGACGGTCACGAACCTGACCTACGTGCTGAGCCAGCCGTGGCCCTTCCCGCACTCGCTGATGGTCGGCTTCGACGCCGAGTACGTGGGCGGCGACATCGTGCCGCAGCCGGGCGAGATCGAGGACGCCCGCTGGTTTCCGGTCACGGCCCTGCCGCTGCTGCCGGGGCCGTTCAGCATCGCGCGGCAGCTGATCGACCGGGCAGCGGAGCGCGCGCTGCACGGCGCGGACGACGGCGCGGGCATGGCATCATCGGGGTCATGACGTTCTCGGAACTCGACCCCCGCACCCTGACCATCTTGGGCGTCGAGGGAGCCCTGGAGGCGGCGGCTGCGCCCCGAGCCACGGCCGACACCCTGAGCGGCCTGAGCGCCCACCCGGACAGCCGCGTGCGCGCCCTGGTCGCCCGGCACCCGAACACGCCTGTGGAGGTGCTGGGCACGCTCGCGGCCGCGTACCCGGCGGACGTGCTGGCGAACCCGGGGCTGCCCCTGATGCGTCTGGCCCGGCCGAACCTGCTCTCTGCGTTCCCGGCGGACAGCGTGATCGCCCTGCTGAACACCGAGCACGCCCCGGCGTGGATCACCGACGCGGCCCTGCGTCACGAGGACTACGCCGTGCGCACGGCCCTCGCGGGGCGGCCGGGCCTCGGCCCCGAGCGGGTGGCGGCGCTGGCCCAGGACGCCGGGTGGCAGATCCGCGAGGCGGTCGCCCGCCGCGACGACCTCCCCGAGCCGCTGGTCCGGCAGCTCGCTGGCGACGACGACTACGACGTCCGCAAGGCTGTGGCCGCCCGGCCCGACCTGCCCGGCGACGTGCTGCGCGCCTTTATCCGCGACGGGCACGGGCTGGTGCGCGCCAGCGTCGCGCGGCGGCTCGACCTGCCGCTGGACTGCATGATCAGCCTCGCCGCCGACGGGGACGCGGACGTGCTCGCCACGCTGGCCCGGCGCGTCGACCTGCCCCGGGCCGTGCGCGAGTGGCTCGCCACGCACGAGCACGCCAGTGTCCGCGCCGCCGCCCTCCAGGGCTGGACGGTGCCGCCGACGTGGCTCGGCCGCGCCGCGCAGGACGCCGACCCGGACGTGCGCGCCGCCCTGGCCCGTCGCCCCGACGCGGCCCCGGATACCCTGGTCGCCCTCGCGCAGGACGAGAACGAGAGCGTGCGCCGCGCCGTACTGGAACGCAGCGACCTCCCGGAGGCCGCCGTGCTCGCCCTGGCCCGCGCGCCCGAGCAGGATATCCGCCTGCACGTCGCCAGTGCCGAGGGCGTCAGCGGCGCGGTGCTGGACGTCCTTGTGCATGACACGGACGCCAGCATCCGCACTGTGCTGGCCGTGCGCCCGGATGTGGGGGCGGCTCGACTCGCCACCCTGGCCGGCGACGCGAACCCCGAGGTGCGCCGCGCCGTCGCCTACGCGCCCACCGCCGACGCCGCTATCCTGACCGCGCTCAGCGCCGACCCCAATGCCGGCGTGCGCCGCGCCGCTGCCCAGCACCCGCAGTTGCCGGGTGGAGCACAGGACACGCTGTCCACCGACACCGACGACGGAGTGCGTCTCGCTCTGGCCGGGCGGCCCGACCTGAGTCCAGACGTCCGCGCCCACCTGCGAAGTGACCCAGACGCCAGCGTGCGCGCCGAGGTCACCGCCCCGTGACCGACATCCGCGTGCCGCTGGGCGGCCTGAAGTTCAGCGTCCGCGTGGCGATCCTGTGCACGCGCGGCGACCGGCTGCTGACGAACAGCGCGGACGGCCTGCCATTCCACTTCCTGCCCGGCGGCGCCCTGGGTACCGACGAGGACACCCTGGACTGCGCCCGGCGCGAGTGGCACGAGGAGACCGGCGTGGTCCCTGGTCCCCTGCGCCTCGTCGGCGTGATCGAGAACTTCTTTGGCCCCCCAGAGAAACGCCAGCACGAGATCGGCTTCTATTACCGCATGGACGCTCCCACCGCGCTGCCGGACACGCCTTTCACCGTGGCCGACAACGCCGAGGTGACGTGCCAGTGGGTACCCATCGAGGAGTTCGCCGCGACTCCGATCTACCCGCTCGTGGCTCGGTCGCTCCTGGACGTTCCCGAGGGCGAGGTGCGGCACGTCATCAACCGGGAGTGATTGCCAACGCCGCCACGCTCATGATGACTCCGGATGAGGTCTTCCTTGGCGGCAGGAACGCCAAGCTCGCTCCCCAGCCCAGCCTCTGTAAGCAGCGCTACGAGTCTGCTGCAAGGAGGGAGCCAAAAACCGAAGCGTCCGCCCTGCCCCTGACCGAAAGCCGTCGTGCGCGCAGCGCGCGGGCTGTGACGGCGACAACGCCCGAGGCAAGGACGCGGCCCCTCGCTGACGAGGCTCCAGTTACGGCCAAGTAGAGCGACGTGGCGACCACTTGCCGAGCGCAGCGCTCTCCCCCTGCCCCACTGGGGTAGGAGGCCAGGAGGTAGGGCCTCCTTTTCAAACCGCCGTCAGATTCGCAAACTTCACCAGCAGCTTCTTCGTCCCGGCCGACGGGAAGTGCACCGTGACCTCCTGCCGCTCGCCCATCCCCGCGACCGCCAGTACCTGTCCTTCCCCGAACTTGGGGTGCCGCACCTTCTCGCCGCCGCGGTAGGCCATGCCCTCCGTCATGGGGCTGGTGTTCTTCACGGCGCTGGGCGTGACGGGCACGGTGGGCCGGTAGGTCTTCCACGTTTTGGCGCGGTACTCGATGACCTGGCCGTAGGGGTCGACGGTGTCGAAGCCGCCCTCGATCTCCTCCAGGAACCGGCTGTCCTCGGCGGCGTTGGTCTTGCCGAACTGCATCCGGTTCTCGGCAGCGGTGAGAAACAGCCGGTCCATCGCGCGGGTTATGGCGACGTAGAACAGCCGGCGCTCTTCCTCGATGCCGCCGGCCTCGACGAGGGCACCCTTGCTGGGCAGCAGGCCCTCCTCGGTGCCGACGATGAACACCACGGGGAATTCCAGGCCCTTGGCGTTGTGCATGGTCATCAGGGTGACGGCGTCCTCGGGGGTGCCCTTGTTCTCCTGTTTCGTGCGCATGTCGTCGACGCTGGACAGCAGCGCGGCGTCGTCAAGGAAGTCCTGAATCGTGCCGTCGTGATCCTGCGACCACTCCTCGGCGGCGTTCACGAGTTCCTCGAGGTTCTCGACGCGCACCTGGCCTTCCTGGCCCTCGGTGCGCAGGAGGTCGAGGTAGCCGCTGGTCTCGATGACGTAGCGCAGGAAGGGCGCGGGTTCGTAGTTCTCGGCAGCGTCGCTCATGGCGGCCATCAGCTGGGCGAACTCGACGGGCTTGTTCGCGCCACGGTCGAGGATGCGGTCGTCGGCGGCGCGGGCGCAGGCCTCGAGCAGCGTGGTGCCCTGGATGCGCGCCCAGTCAAGCAGCTTTTCCAGCGCGGTGTCACCGATGCCGCGTTTGGGCCGGCCGATGATGCGGCGCAGGGCCACGTCGTCGCTGGGATTGATGGCGAGCCGGGCGTAGGCGAGGATGTCCCTGATCTCGCGCCGGTCGTAGAAGCCGACGCCGCCGACGATCTTCGCGGGAATCTGCACGCGCCGCAGGGACTCTTCGAGCACGCGGGACTGGGCGTTCGTGCGGTACAGGATCGCCATCTCGCCGAAGCGGCGGCCCTCCAGGGCGTGCAGGCGGGTGATCCACTCGGCCACGAAGTCGCCCTCGGCACGGTGGTCGGTTGCGCGGTGGAACACGACGGCGTGCCCGTCCTCCTTCACGGCGCGCAGGGTCTTGTCGAGGCGCTCGGCGTTGTTCTCGATCAGCTTGTTGGCGATGCCCAGGACGCGGGCGCTGGAGCGGTAGTTGTGCTCCAGCATGTACACCTTGGCGTCCGGGTAGTCCTTCTGGAAGTCGAGGATGTTCTGGATGTCGGCACCGCGGAACTTGTAGATCGACTGGTCGGGGTCGCCCACCACCAGCAGGTTCCGGTCGCGGGAGGCCAGCAGCCGCGTGAGTTCGTACTGCGCCTTGTTGGTGTCCTGGTACTCGTCCACGTGGATGAACTTCGCGCGGTTCTGGACGGCGTTCAGCACACCCGGCACCTCGCGGAACAGCCGCACGGTCTCGGTGATGAGGTCGCCGAAGTCGATGGCGTTCTGGCCCTTCTTGCGGTCCTCGTAGCGGCGGTAGACCTCGGCGGCGGCGTCCTTGGGAATGCCGCTGATGTACGGCTCATACGCGCGGTCAAGGTCGGCGGGCGTCTGGAGGTTGCTCTTGGCGCGGTCGAGGATGCCCCGCACGACGCGGGGGCTGGTCTCCGGGCCGATGCCGGGCACGCTGCCCATGACTTCCTTGAGCAGGTCGAGCTGGTCGTCGTCGTCGTAGATGACGAAGCCGCGCCTCAGGCCGATGTGCTCGCCGTACGCGCGCAGGATGCGGACGCCGGCGGAGTGAAAGGTGCTCATCCACAGCTGATCTGCGCCCGGCACGAGGTGGCTGGCGCGCTCGCGCATCTCGGCGGCGGCCTTGTTGGTGAAGGTCACGGCCAGGATCTCGCCGGGCGCCGCGCCGTAGTGGGCGATCAGGTGGGCGATGCGGTAGATCAGCGTACGGGTCTTGCCGCTGCCGGCGCCGGCGATGACCAGGGCGGGGCCGGTGTAGTGGTCGGCGGCCTCGGCCTGGGTAGGATTGAGGGCAGCGAGCAGGTCCGGCGCGGTGGTCACCTGTGAAGTGTATCAGGCGCGGTTCTGCTCTGGACATAACGGGGGGTGTTCCCGGGCAGGGCACGGTGTTCGTCGCACCTAACCCTGTTAGCCTCGCCGGGATGAGTCCGCGTCCCACAGCCACCCTCACCATCGCCCTGGGCAGCATCTTTGTCGCCCTGGTCGTGCTGGGCCTGAAGTTCCTGGCGTATGCCATGACCGGCAGCGTCGCGCTGTACTCGGACGCGCTGGAGAGCATCATCAACGTGGCGGCGGCGGTCGCGGCGTTCATCGCCCTGCAGGTCGCCGCGCGGCCCGCCGACGCGAACCACCCCTACGGGCACACCAAGGCCGAATACTTCAGCGCGGTGGCCGAGGGCGTGCTGATCGTGCTCGCGGCGATCAGCATCGCGCGCGAGGCGATCCCGGTGCTGCTGGCCCCCAGGGCGGTGGACGCGCCCTACGCCGGCATCCTGGTGAACCTGGGGGCCAGCGCGCTGAACGCCGTGTGGGCCACGCTGCTGCTGCGCACCGGGCGCGCGTCGCGGTCGCCGGCGCTGCTGGCCGACGGCCGGCACGTCATGAGCGACGTGGTGACCAGCGTGGGCGTGCTGATCGGCGTGGTGGCGGCCAAACTCACGGGGCTGGCGTTCCTGGACCCGGCACTGGCGCTGCTGGTGGCGCTGAACATCCTGTGGAGCGGGTGGCAGCTGGTCCGCGACTCGGTGGGCGGCCTGATGGACGCCGCGGTGGACAGCAAGACCGAGGGCCGCATCCGGGCACTGCTGAGCGAGCACGGCGACGGTGCCCTGGAGGTGCACGATCTGAGAACCCGACACGCCGGCCGCATGACCTTCATCGAGTTCCATCTGGTCGTGCCGGGCACCATGACGGTGGAGTCGGCGCACACCATCTGCGACCGCCTGGAGGACGCCCTGCGCGCCGAGATGCCCGACATCAGCGTCACGATCCATGTGGAGCCGCAGGAGAAGGCCAAGCACCACGGCGTGCTGGTGCTGTGAACGCACGGTGTGTGCTGCTGAGCTAAACGCTACGTAAAGTCGCGCTGCGTCGGTTGATTCATTTGACGCGCGGGGGCCGTGCCTATACTCGCCGCAGATCAGCTGGAGTGGAGGCAGGAACATGGGCAAAACCGACGTGCCGCAGAGCACAGACAGCCGTCACACGCCGGGCCCGGTCCGGCCTGCGCGCGGCGCGCGGGTGCACATCACGGTGGATGGCGTGGCGCAGGAGGCGTGGCTCGGTGAGCCGCTCATCGACGTGATCAACCGCGCGCAGATTCCGCTGGCGCAGGTGTGTTACCACCCGCAGCTGGGGCCGATCCAGACCTGCGATACCTGCTCGGTGGAGATCGGCGGCGTGGTCGGCCGGGCGTGCGGCACGCCGGTGCAGGCGGGCATGGTGGTCCGGACGCAGACGACTGCGGCCCGCACCGCACAGCGCGACGCCTACGACCGGATCGTCAGCAACCACGACCTGTACTGCACGGTGTGCGACAACAACAACGGCAACTGCACGGTGCACAACACGCTGGGGGTGCTCGGCATCCAGCACCAGACCCGGCCGTTCCAGCCCAAGGGCTACCCCAAGGACGACTCGAATCCCTTCTACCGCTACGACCCGGACCAGTGCATCCTGTGCGGGCGCTGCGTGGAGGCGTGCCAGAACGTGCAGGTGAACGAGACCCTCAGCATCGACTGGGAGGCCGGGCAGCCGCGCGTGCTGTGGGACGGCGGCAAGCCCATCGGCGAGTCGAGCTGCGTGAGCTGCGGCCACTGCGTCACGGTGTGTCCGTGCAACGCGCTGCAGGAGAAGTCCATGCTGGGGCAGGCGGGGCTGTTCACCGGCATTCCGCTGCCGGTGTGGAACGCCGCCATCGACGTGGTCAAGGGCGTGGAGGGCAGCACGGGCCTGAAGCCGATCATGAACGTCTCGGAGATCGAGTCGGCGGCGCGTGACCGCTACATCAAGAAGACCAAGACGGTCTGCACGTACTGCGGCGTGGGCTGCTCCTTCGACGTCTGGACGGACGAGCGCCACATCCTGAAGGTCGAGCCGGGCGAGGGGCATGCCAACGGCATCTCCACGTGCGTGAAGGGCAAGTTCGGCTGGGACTACGTGAACAGCGGCGAGCGCCTGACCACGCCGCTGATCCGCGACGGCGAGCGCTTCCGCGAGGCCACGTGGGACGAGGCGCTGGACCTGATCGCGTGGCGCTTCGGCGAGATCCGTGCGCAGCACGGCCCCGACGCCCTGGCCTTCGTGGCGAGCAGCAAGAGCACCAACGAGGAAGTCTTCCTGGTGCAGAAGTTCGCCCGGCAGGTGATCGGAACGAACAATGTGGACAACTGCTCGCGCTACTGCCAGTCGCCGGCCACCAAGGGGCTGTCGCAGACGGTGGGTATAGGCGGGGACAGCGGCACCATCCGTGACATCGAGCACGCCTCGCTGGTCATCACCATCGGCAGCAACACCGCCGAGAGCCACCCGGTGCTCGCCACCCGTATCAAGCGCGCGCAGAAGCAGGGCCGCACCCGGGTGATCGTGTTCGACCTGCGTGAGCACGAACTGGCCCGGCGCGCCGACCAGTTCATCCGCCCGAAGCCGGGCACGGACTTCGTGTGGATCAGCGCGGTCAACAAGTTCATCCTCGACCACGGCCTGGAAGACCGCCCGTTCCTGGACGCCCGCGTGACCGGTCTGGACGAGTACCGCGAGTCGGTCGCCGCGTACACGCTGGAGTACGCCGAGCAGGAGACCGGCATCCCCGCCGCAACCCTGGAAGCGCTGGCCCGCCAGATTGCGGCCGAGGAGGGCGTGTGCGTGCTGTGGGCGATGGGCGTGACCCAGCAGTGCGGCGGCAGCGACACCAGCGCGGCGATCAGCAACATGCTGCTGCTGACCGGCAATTACGGCCGCACCGGCACCGGCGCGTACCCCCTGCGCGGCCACAACAACGTGCAGGGCGCGGGCGACATGGGCGCCATGCCGGATCAGGTCAGTGGCTACCAGAAGGTCACGAACCCGGTCGTGGTGGACCGCCACGAGCGCGAGTGGGGCATCCGCCTGCGGCCGGACAAGGGCCTGGACAACACCGAGATGCTGGACGCCGCGCTGGAGGGCACACTCAAATCCCTGTGGATCACCGGCGAGGAGATGAGCCTGACGGACTCGAATGCCAACCACCTCGCCCGGGGTTTCGAGGCGCTGGAGTTCCTGGTGGTCCAGGACCTGTACTTCACGAACACGGCCCGCTACGCCGACGTGGTGCTGCCGGCCGCCGCGTCGCTGGAGAAGGAGGGCACCTTCACCAGCACCGAGCGCCGCATGCAGCGCCTGTACCAAGTCATGCCGCCCCTGAAGGGCACGCGGCCCGACTGGCAGATCTACATGGCGGTCGCGCAGCGCCTGGGCGTGACGTGGACGTACACGCACCCCGGCGAGATCATGGCCGAGATCGCCCGACTGTCGCCGTTCTTCGCCGGCGTGACGTACGAACGGCTGGAGGGCTACGGCTCGCTGTGCTGGCCGGTCGCGGAGGACGGCACCGACACGCCGCTGCTGTACACCGAGCGCTTCCACTTCCCCGACGGGAAGGCGAAGCTGCATCCCGCCGAATACCGCCCGCGCCAGCAGCCCCCGGGCGGTGAGTTCGACCTGCACCTGAACTCCGGGCGGATGCTGGAGCACTTTCACGAGGGGAACATGACCTTCCGTGTGCACGGCCTCGCCGAGAAAGTGCCGGACGCGTTCGTGGAGGTCAGTCCGGAACTGGCCGCCGAGCGCAACATCCAGAGCGGGCAGTGGGTGCGGCTGGTCAGTCCGCACGGCGCGATCCGCCTCCAGGCGCTGGTGACGGCGCGGGTCAGCGGCAATGAACTGTACGTGCCGCTGAACGCCCGCAAGGCCGAGAACGCCGTGAACTTCCTGACCGGCAGCCAGGGCGACGCGCAGACGCACACGCCCGCCTACAAGGACACCAGCGTCCGCATGGAACTCCTGCACGACGTCGGCGACAACCCGCTGCCCGCCACGAACCACCGCTGGGGCCACCCGACGCCGCAGAGTGGCGTGGAGGTCGAGCGCAAGTGGGCGCGGCCCGACTACGTGTACCCGGGCGGCGCACTGCCCATGCTCGGCGACAGCCTGAACGCCCGATCGGACGCCCTGGGCGCGGACGACTGACCCCACACCACCGGGAGATCCCATGGCGAAACCGCTTGAATTCACGCCCCGCACGCCCACCCCGCAGGAAACACTGCACGCCGGCGTAGAGGACTCCACCGACGCGCTGCTCGAAGGGCTGTATGTCCTGCGGCAGCTGCACGCGCACGGCGTGCTGGACGTGCTCGGCAAGACCGTGCGCGGCGGTGAGGGGCTGGTCGCGTCACTGCTGCACATCACCGGCGGCGAGAGCGGCACCACGCTGCTGCGCAATGTCACCGAGGTCGGCAAGACGCTGTCGGCCCTCGATCCGCGCGAGGTCAGCGTGCTGGGCCACGCGGTCACGGTCGGCGTGAGCGAGGGCGCGCGGCACGTGGCGGCCGGCAAGGGGCTCGGGCTGGGCGAGGTGCTGGGCCTGCTGAAAGACCGGGACGTGCAGGTGGCGCTCGGCGCGGTCTTTGCAGTGCTCAAGGGCGCGGGCCGTGCGCTGCGCGAGGCGGACGGCGAGATCGGCCAGACCGCGCACCAGGCCGAGGTCGGGCGCTGAGCGCAGACGATCCTGCGGTGATCCATCTGCCCGTCCGAACCTACCGGGAGGGGCAGTGGTACGCCCAGGACGATGCCGTGGCGGTCGAGGAGCCGCTGGAGCTCCGCCTGCACACCCCGCACGGGCCGGTCGCGCTGGGCGTGCTGATGCGCACCCCAGGCCATGACCGCGAGCTACTGCTGGGCTGGCTGGTGGCCGAGGGCCTGCTACCGACCGGGTTCACGCTGAACGACGACCCGGAGAATCCGAACGTGTGGCATCTGCACTCGCCGGAGCACGCCCGGCTCGCGGCGGGCGCGCGGCTGGCCGTGTCGTCGAGCGCGTGCGGGGTCTGCGGCAGCGGCAGCGTGGAACAGCTGCTGGCCCGCGCCGCGCCGCCCACGTGGACGGCCCTGCCGATCCCAGTGCGGGTGCTCACGGGCCTTCCCACGTCGCTTCGGGAGCGCCAGCCGGGCTTCGGAGCGACCGGCGGGCTGCACGGGGCCGCGCTGGTGGTGCCGGGCGGCCAGCTGGTGTGCACGCGCGAGGACATCGGCCGGCACAATGCCGTGGACAAGGTGGTCGGCTGGGCCCACGCGCAGGGCCACCTGCCCCTGCGTGACCACGTCCTGGTGGTGAGCAGCCGCGCGGGCTTCGAGATCGTCCAGAAGGCGATCACGGCCGGCATCGCACTCGTCGTGGCGGTGGGGGCCGCCACCACCCTGGCGGTCGAGACGGCCGCCGCGTTCGACGTGACACTGTGCGGCTTCACGCGCGACGGCCGACTGACGGTATATGCCGGCCCGGAGCGCGTGTCGGATGGGGCATGACCCACGCTGCGGCGGGCCGGGATCGCCAGCCGACGCCGCCGGCGAGGAGGCCAGCGCCGCTCAGCGGGCGGGCAGCTTGTCTAGGAAAGCGGTGATCGCCGCCAGGATGGAGGTCTCGGCCTGCCCGTGGGTGACCGTGGGCACGCCGTCGCCCTTCTGGGGGCCGTAGCGGCCGAAGAAGGCGTGCACCGCGCCGGGAATCACGGTCAGCGTGGTGTCGTCCGGCAGGCGGTCCAGGCCGCCGCGCACCTCCTGTGGGTCGGCCACGCCGTCCTTCTCGGCCAGCAGGGACAGGGTGGGCAGCGTCTTGCCCTTCAGAGTGACGTTCCCGGCCGGGTACGCGGCCATCAGGATCATGCCGGCCAGCTGGTCGGTGTGCCCGGCCGCGTACTGGGCCGCCATCGCGCCGCCCAGCGAGTGCCCGGCGATCACCACGCGCTTGCCCTGGCCGTACTGGGCGATCAGGCCGCCGGCGCGGTTGATGCCGGTCACGGCCAGGTCGAGCGGGAACACCGGGATCACCGTCTGCACGCCGTGCATGGTCAGGGCGCGGCCGATCCACTCGTAGGCCTGGGGGCGCACCAGCCCGCCCGGGTACAGGATCAGCAGCGTGGTCGCCTCGCCGCTGGACGGCCGGATGTCGATGACCTGACCGCCGGAGGTCTCCAACGTCACCTGCGACGAGTCCTGACCGCTCGGGGGCACGGCGTCCTGCCCCAGCACCAGCGGGGGCCGCACCGCCGCCTGCCGCGCCGTGGCGATCACGTACCCGGAGAGCAGGGCCAGCACGGCGGTGATCCACGCGCGGACGCGGGCGGACAGACGTTGGCGGACCGGACGCAGGGTCGTCATGCCCTCAGGATGCCTCAGCCGGCCGCCCAGCACATGCGGGAACGGCCACACCACGCCGGGAGGTCAGGCAGGGACGCGGCCGGTCGGGCGCGGGCAGCGCTAGCATGGCGGGGTGACCGCCTCTGCCGAACGGCCCACCCGCCCGCTGGTCTCGAAACCGGCCGGGTACGTGGAGCTGGCGCGCTACTCCAGCCTGGGCCGGCTTTGGGCCATGCTGGGCGGCGCGGTGCGCGCGGGCCGCACGGTGAGCCTGGTGCGCGGCGACAGCGCCGAGGTATGCCGCCGCCGGATTGCGGGCGCGGCCCTGCCGAACGCGGCGGTGTTCCTCGACACCGCGCGGGTTCTGAGCGAACTGGAGGACGCCTTCACGCCGCACCCGGCGCTGGTGGCGCTCCTGGCCGGCGACGCCGAGCCGCTGCGGGCCGAGGTGAACGCGCACTTCGAGCTGCGGCTGGACTTCGTCCTGGCGCTCACCGCCCGGCGCGACCTGGTCATGCGGCCGGAGTTCCGCTTCGTGCCCATCGTGCGGGGCCTGAGCGACCTGCCGGACGATCTGCCGCTCGACGCCCGGCGCCTGGGCCGGGACGAACTGCACCTGCTGGTGCAGCGCGCGTGCGGCCTGGCGTGAGCTGACGAGCCGACGGAAGGTCGCCCCGCGCCGTGGGCGGTCAGCCGTCGCTGGGCGTGCGTTTCTTGGGTGAGGTCGCCGCGAAGGCCGCGAGGCGCGCGGTGACCTGCGGCGGCGTCTTCAGCAGCAGGTCGCGGGCGTTCGGGTGCGTCTGCGCGAAGGCCTCCACGCGGTCGAGCAGCGTGCCGAACACGTCGGCGGGCATGTCCAGCGCCGGGGTCAGGCGGACAGTGCGCTTGCTGCTCAGCGACAGGTTCGCCATCACGCCGCCGAGGTGCAGTTCGCGCAGCGCCAGGATGGCGGTCGCCTCGAACACGATCTCGCGCAGCATGCTGGGCAGGGGGATGCCGACCATCGGCCGGAACTGCATGGCCATCAGGAGGCCCTGGCCGCGCACGTCTTCAAGCAGCTGCGGGAAGCGGCGGTGCAGGGCGCGCAGGCGGGTCAGACCGATCTCGCCCAGCTCCAGGCTGCGCGCGGGCAGGTCGTGCTCCAGCAGGTATTCCAGCGACTTCAGGCCGACGGCCATGGCCAGCGCGCCGCCGCCGAAGGTGTTGCTGTGCCGCTTGCTGCTCAGGCCGCCCAGCATCTTCTTGTAGATGGGCGCGCGGACGATGGTGGCGCCCACGGCGGTCAGGCCGGCCCCGAGCGGCTTGGCCAGCGTGACGATGTCCGGGTCGAGGCCCTGCGCGGCCGACTCGAACCAGTGCCCGGTGCGCCCGAGCCCCGTCTGGATCTCGTCGGCGATCACGGGGATGCCGTGGCGGCGGCACACCTCGCCCAGGCCCGACAGGAAGCCCGCCGGCGGGATGTTCACGCCGCCCTCGCCCTGAATCGGCTCGACGACCACCGCGTACACGCTGTCTGGCCCCAGGCGGCGCAGCAGGCGCTTGAAGGCCTCCAGGTCGCCGTAAGGACTCGTGACCGCGCCGGGCACCAGCGGCCGGAAGATGTCCTGGTACTCGGGATTGGGCGTCAGGCTCAGGGAGCCCAGGGTCTTGCCGTGGTAACCGCTGCCGAAGGACACGGCGTACTTCGCCCCCCGGCGCCACGCCTTGGCGAACTTCAGCGCGCCCTCGATGGCCTCGGTGCCGCTGGAGCAGAAGAACACCTGCGAGTCCGCGTGGCTGGGCAATTCGCGCGCGAGCAGACGCACCAGGTTCGCCTCCAGCGCCGCGCGCCACGGACTCGTGGACTGCTGCGGCAGACCCATGGCGCGGTTGTGCGTCAGGAACTCGTGCATGAAGTCGGTGATGGCCGGCGGCATCTCCCCGAAGGGCATGGCGGCGTATCCGCTCGCGTTGATGCGCCGCACGCCGCGCTCGTCCTCGAGTTCCCACGGCGTCACGCGGGAGAACGGGCCGGCCAGACCCAGGATGTCCAGGCCGTGCAGGAGTTCCTCGTTGCCGTGGCGCAGTTCCAGCTCCCGCACGCGCGGGCCGCTGAGCCGCTCGTGGAGGACGTCCTGGGTGTGGATGAAACCTTCGGGGAGACCGGGCATGCCCGCCAGTCTAGCCGGGGCGCGTACGACCGAGTTCGCGCAGCAGGGCCGGCACCCCGCCGGGGTACGCGTGGGCGTCCAGTCCGTCGGCCCGCAGGTACCGGGCGGCCAGGCCGGAGCGCACGCCGCGCTCGCAGACCACCACCAGGGGCGCTGTCAGGGGCGCCAGGGCGTGCTGGCCCTCCTCGATGGCGTCCAGCGTGACGGCCACGACCGGCAGGGGAATCAAGCCGTCCAGAGGCTGGGCGGCGCGCAGGTCGTCCGGCCGCAGGTCGATCACGGTGCCGGTGTCGGGCAGGGTCATGACCCGAGCATAGATCGGGGCCGCACATTCCGAGTGGGGCGGTCAGGTATCCTGCTCCTCATGGACGAAGTCACCCCGCAAGAAGGCCAGCGCCGCGTGCAGGCCGGCGCCCTGCTCGTCGACGTGCGCGAGCAGAACGAATACGACGACGTGCACGCCGACGGCGCACAGCTCATCCCGCTGAGCGAGTTCGAGGCCCGTTACACCGAACTCCCGAAGGACGCCGACCTCGTGATGATCTGCCGCAGCGGCGCCCGCAGTGCCCGCGCCGGCGAATTCCTCGCGCAGCACGGCTACTCGAAGGTCGCCAACCTCACCGGCGGCACGAACGCGTGGGTCGAGGCGGGCCTGCCCAGCGTGAAGGGGCAGGGCTGATGGACGACACGACTCCCCCGGTGGCCGACGCGGCGAGCAGCGGCCTGCCCAGCACCGAGCAGATCCTGGACTCCCTGAAGGTCGTGAAAGACCCCGAGATTCCCGTGAATGTCGTGGACCTCGGCCTGATCTACGGCGTGGACATCGATCCGAACGGCGCGGTGGACATCACCATGACCCTGACCAGCGTGGGCTGCCCCGTGCAGGACCTGATCCGCGCCGACGCGGAGATGGCCGTGGGCCGCCTGGACGGCGTGACCGACGTGAACGTGGAGTTCGTGTGGACGCCGCCATGGGGCCCGGACAAGATGACCGAGGACGGCAAGCGCCAGATGCGGATGTTCGGCTTCAACGTGTGAACATCTAGGAACTCAACACCAGCACCGTCCAACCGCTGATCTGGCAGTTGGACGGTGTTTTGTCTGTCCGGTCGGGCGCTCCGGACGGCCTGCCTCAGTCGTCGCTGCTGCGGGCGATGCCGAGGATGTTCAGGAACTGCGCGAGGGCCATGGCGAAGCCGGCCACGTAGGTCAGGGCGGCGGCAGTCAGCACTGCACGGGCGCCGTTGCCCCCCTCGCCGCCGCCACTCAGGCCGCGCTGCTGGAGGTAGTTCAGGGCACGGCGGCTGGCGTCGAATTCGACGGGCAGCGTGACGAGGTGAAACAGCAGGGCAAAACCGAACAGGATCGCCCCGAGCCACAGCAGACCGCTGATGTGCAGGAAGATGCCGGCGAGCAGCAGCAGCGGCGCGAGGTTCATGCCGAGGTTCAGCGGCACGGCCATCTGTCCGCGTAGCACCAGGGCCGGCATGTGCACCTTGTCCTGGATGGCGTGGCCGACCTCGTGCGCGGCGACGGCCATGGCGCCCACGCTGGGCACGCCGTACACGCTCTCGCTGAGGTTCACGGTCTTGCGGATGGGGTCGTAGTGGTCGGTCAGGTTGCCGGGCACGGCCTGCACGGGGATGTGACCCAGGCCGTTCTCGTCGAGCATCAGGCGGGCGACATCGGCGCCGGTCATGGAGCGCGGATTCCGGACCTGCCCCCATTTGCGGTAGGTGCTGCTCAGGTACGCCTGGATGGCCATGGAGGCCACGAAGACGATCAGGATAAGGACGGTGTACGGGCCAAGGAACATGTCAGCAACTCCTCCTGGAGTGGGGGCAGGGGGCGCCTGGCGGCGCCCTCTGGACATATCTTAGCGTGTCCCACTCAGGTTTAATGAGGAGCGGTCCTCACGCCCTTGAGGTTCCGTGGGTCAGTGCGTCGGCAGCGGCATCGAGCGCACGTGGAAGCGCACGGCCGTCCGCTCTTCGTGCTGCACGTCGAGCTTCACGAACTCCGGCTGGGTGTAGAGGTCCAGCGCGTCGCCGTGCAGGTAGCCGCGCGCGATGGCGAGGGCCTTGACCGTCTGGTTCACGGCGGTGGGGCCGATCGCCTGGATGTCCACCTCACCCTTCGAGCGCAGCAGCGCCGCCACCGCGCCCGCGATCGCGTTCGGCCGCGAGGTGCCGGACACGCGCAGGATTTCGAGGGGAAGGGCAGAGTCAGCCATCACGTTGAACCAAGTCTAGGCACGTGACCTGTCACCGGCAATGCCCCCGGCGGGCCCCTCCAGCACGTCGTCCAGGGGTGGGGCCACCACCCCCCGCGCCGCCCGGCCCTGGCGAGCGCTGCGCGTGTGGACTGCGCCTTTGGTGGGACGCCCACGCCCCGCACACACGCTAGGGTGCGGCCCTGTCCCCCGTTCTCCTCACCCGGAGGTTGATCCGTGCACGCTGAAGCGACCCTCGTCCCCCTGCTGTTCTTCGGGAGCGTCTTCGCGTTCCCCCTGGTCCGCCGCCAGCTGATCCACCGTCACGAGATGGAACGGCTGGCAGCCCTGCGGCCGGCGCTGCCCGCCCCCGAGAGCGCGGCTCCGCCCGCGGCCGACGACGCACCGGCCCTGGCCCTGCGGCTCCCGGAACCCCACCGGCAGTACGCGCTGGCGCTGCTGTGCCGCCTTCAGGACGCCCCATACGACCGCCTGGACCCACAGGCGCAGTTCCTGCTGCGCCAGGCGCGGCTGGACTACCTGCCCGCGACCCTGCGGGCCTACCTGCACCTCACACCCGCCGGGCGGCAGCAGCTCCTCGCCCGCGGCTACAGTCCCGAGGCCCATCTGCAGGAGCAGCTCGAAACCATCGCGCGCGGCGTCACGGCGGCGCTCGGGCTGGACCAGACGGCCGCCCAGCACCTCCTCACGCAGGGCCGCTTCCTGAAAGACCGCTTCGAGGACGGCCCCGGCACCGTCCGCGAGTACCTGCGCTCCTGACGGGCTCAGGCGTCGGGGTCGTCAGGACTTCCGTCGGCCACGGTCACGCCCAGGAAGTGCGCAAGAGCCGGCAATTGCGCGGAATCCACCGTCACGCCCGCCAGGTCGGGGAGGCCCAGGGACACGCCCCACAGCGCCGAGCCGCGCAGGTCGGCGCCGCCCAGGTCCGCGCGGCGGAAGTCGGTGCGGCGCAGCACGCAGCCGCTCAGGGTGGCGGCGGGCAGCGACGCGCCGGTGAACACGGCGTCGGTCAGGTCGCAGGTGTCCAGGTGCACGCGGGTGGCCTGGGCGCCGGCCCAGATCGAGAACGGCGCCGCCACGCCCGACAGCAGCACGTTCTTCAGCAGCACGCCGGGCAGCTGGGTACCCAGCAGCCGGCCGCCGCGCACCTCCACGCGGTCCAGGGCCGCGTCCGCCACTCGGGCGGCACTCAGGTCGCAGCGTTCCACGCGCACGTCCGCGAAGCGCACCAGCGTCCAGTCGATGTCGCGCAGGTCGACGCCCCGCAGCACGCAGCCCTCGAAGGCCACGGCGTGCAGGCGGGCCGGCACCCGGCCACCCTCGATCACCACGGCGCGGTACGTGGATTCGTCCTCCAGCGCGTCGGCCCCGACTTCTCGCAGGCCGCCCTTCGGGAAGCGCGGCGGCAGGGGGCGGGGGTGGCCGGTCACCAGTTCAGGATGTCACAGCGTCAGGACTTCGTGCCCCTTGTTCGTCACCACGACGGTGTGCTCGAACTGCGCGCTGGGCTGTTTGTCGGCGGTGATGACCGTCCACTTGTCGCTCAGCAGGCGCGTTTCGGGGCGGCCGAGGTTGATCATGGGCTCGATGGTGAAGACCATGCCCGGCTGGAGCTTCAGGCCGGTGTAGCGCACGCCGTGGTGATACACGGTGGGCTCGTCGTGCAGCTTCTTGCCGATGCCGTGGCCGGTGTACTCGTGCACGACCGAGTAGCCGCGGCCCTCCGCGAGCGACTGGATGGCGTAGCCGATGTCGCCCAGGCGCGCGCCCGGCCGGACGACCTCCAGCCCGGCGTTCAGGCACTCGCGGGTGGTGTCCACCAGCCCCTGCACCCGCTCGCTGACGGTGCCCACCGTGTACGTGTAGCACGCGTCGCCGTAGTAGCCGTCGAGCAGCACGCCGATGTCCACGCCAACGATGTCCCCGTCCTCCAGCACGCGGCCGTCCGGGATGCCGTGGCAGATCACCTCGTTCACGCTGGCGCAGATGGTGCCGGGAAACGGACTGGACTTGGGGCCGTAGCCCAGGTACGCGGGCACCGCGCCCGCCCGGCGGATGTGCTCCTCGGCCAGCGTGTCGAGTTCCTTCAGGGTCACGCCGGGTTTCACATACGGTTCCAGCACACGGAAGGTCTCGGCCACCAGCGCCCCGGCGCGGCGCATGATCTCGATCTCGCGGGCGGATTTCAGGGCGACACGGCTCATAACACCGGAGGCTAACATGACCGGCCTCGCCGCATGGGGACGTGTGCCAGGATGCGCCGCACGTGGGCTACGCTGCGGCCATGAAGGTCGTGATCAGTGTGGACATGGAGGGTGTGTGCGGGGTGTCGAGCTGGGTGCAGGTCAGCCCGCCGGAGTTCGGCGGCCTGGTCAGCAGCGCCGAGTACGAGCGCGCCCGCGAGCGCATGACGCTGGAGGCCGCCGCCGCCGCGCAGGGCGCCCTGGACGGCGGCGCGGCGGACGTGCTGGTGAACGACAGCCACGACACCATGCGCAACCTGATCCCGGAACTCCTGCCGGACGGCGTGCGCTTCACCAGCGGCAACGACAAGCCGCTGAGCATGGTGCAGGGCGTGCAGGACAGCGGCGTGGGCGCGCTGCTCTTCGTGGGCTATCACGCGCGGGCCGGCAGCATGCGCGGGCCGCTCGCGCACACGTGGAACGGCTTTCTCCGCGACGTGCGCGTGAACGGCGTGTCCACCGGCGAGTACGGCCTGAATGCCCTGGTGGCCGGGCATTACGGCGTGCCCGTGGTGTTCGCGTGCGGGGACGACGTGGCCATGAGCGAGATCACGGCCGAACTGGGGCCGCAGGTGGTCACGGTGGCGGTGAAGGAGGGCCTGAGCAGCTTCGCGGCCGCGCACCTGCACCCGCGTGAAGCGCAGCGCCGCATCCGCGAGGGCGCGGCACAGGGCGTCCGGGCGGCGGGCCACGCCACGCCGTACACGACCGTGTGGCCGGCGTCCGCGCAGCTGTCGTTCAACCACCAGGCCCGCGCCGACGCGTGCGAGCGGGTGCCCGGCGTGACCCGCGTGGACGCCGTGACGGTGGGGTGGTCGAGCCCCGACGCGTATCACCTGTTCCAGACCTTCCGCATGCTTGCCAAGGTGGGCGAAGTGCGCCTGGACGGGTAATTCTCATTCACGGCGGCTAAGGTGGAGCATGCCCCTGCGCTGCCTGCTACTCGCCGCCGCCCTCTCCTCCACCGCCGGCGCGGCCGTGTGGCTCGGCGCGGACGCCGGCATCAGCGGGTTCGGCGTGCACGCGGGCACCTCGCTGCTCAGCGTGCCCCTGATCGGCCGTCTGGGCGTGGAGGCCAGTGCGGAGCGGGCGTGGAACACCAGCGTGTCCAACCGCTATGCGGCGGGCGTGACCCTGCGCGACCTGAACATCCCGATCACGCGGGTGGACGCCTTCGCCACGGTCGGCGCGGAATACTCGAACAGCTTCGCGTTCTACGGCGAGGGCGGCCTGCGCGGTCCGCTGCTGGGACCGGCCGGCTGGCGCGCGTATGTGCGGGGCAGCACCGCCGGGCACCTCGGCGCCGGCGTGGGCCTGGAACTGCGCTTCTGAAGGCCGGCCGCAGACCGCAGCTCTGCCGCGCCGGGATGCGGCACACTGCAACCATGCCCACCGCTGACTCCTCCTCGGCCGTGACCGGCCGCTCCAATGCACCTCGTACCCGGCGGGCCGCGTGACACCCCGGATTCCCAAGGTGCTGCCCGCCCAGCCCGTCGATGTGCCCCACTACGCTCCGGCCCCCGGCCGGGGGCCGGTCGCGCTCGTCAGGAGCGAGGGCAGCGTCCGCTTCGACCCGGCAGTGCTCGACGGCGCGCAGCAGGCGGCGGCGCACGCCCCCGCGCTGGGCGCTCTCCAGGGACTGGTCGCCGTGCCGGCCGACATGGTGATCGGCGACGCCGTGCGGGTCAGCATCGGCGGCAGGGAGGTGTCGCTGGTCCCGCTGTGGCGCCCGGCGGAGTCTGAAGTGCTCGTGTGCGGCGTGTACGAGCCGGTTCCCGGCACGCGCTGATCCGGACGTGTCAGCCCAGCGTGGCGCGCAGGCGCTGCACGTCGCGCTGCCAGTCGCGCAGATCCTCGGAGTCCTCCCACAGCTCGGGCAGTTCGCTGTCCGGCCCAACCACGCGGTCCACGGCGTCGAGCGCCAGGGCGCGCTGACCGCTCACGCTGCGGGCGTCGGCGTCCTCCACCCACGACAGCAGGTCGTCGTCCGTCACGAAGCGGTGGTCGCCGGACGTGATCGCCGCGATGATCTCAGCGGCGGCGATGGCGCGCGAGCCCTCCTCAGCCTCGACGTAATCAAGGTCCGGGTCGAGCACCACCTCCAGGGCTTCCCGGAGCGCCACCGCGCCGTCCTCCACGACTTCCTTGATGAAGTCTGCGGCGCTGTCGTTGTCGAAACTGCCGGTGCCCCAGGTGCCCATATGTTCAGGGTAATGGGATTCGGTCAGGCGCGCCTTCACCCAAGCCTTCTCTGTGGAGGGAAATTCGTCCTCGGAGGCAGGTCAAGCCGCAGCAGACAACGGCGCATTCCCCGTCACCACCGGTGACGTGTCGGACTGAACGGAGCGGGCCAGGGTCTCAGGGTGGACCGCATCTGTCACGTTTCAGGCACGCGGCCACGCCCGGTGAATGCAGGAGGCGAACTGGTCTGCTGCCAGGTCGACTCCCGTACATCGATGCTTCTGCTGAGGTGCACGTGGTCGAGACGACCAAAAACGGGAACTGTGTTGGCACGACGTACGACGCCGGTGCGTCCGCGCGGAGGTCACCTGGTCAAGCAGGTCTAGCTTGGTTTCCCTAAGTCAGCCGTATCGCGGCAAGTGCCCGAATCCGGCGCGCCTACGCTGGAACGTCGCTGCCGTAGGTTCGCTCGACATAGGCCTCCAGCAGCGCCTGGAAGTCCTCGGCGATGCGGGGGCCCTTCAGGGTGGTCAGGAGTTTGCCGTCCTGGTACACGGGGGCGCGGGGGTCCTCGCCGGTGCCGGGCAGCGAGATGCCGATGTTGGCGTGCTTGCTCTCGCCGGGGCCGTTCACGATGCAGCCCATCACGGCGACCTGCATCTCCTCCACGCCGGGGTACCTCGCCTTCCACTCGGGCATGGTGTCGCGGATGAAGTCCTGGATCTTCTGAGCAAGTTCCTGGAAGAAGACGCTGGTGGTGCGCCCACAGCCGGGGCAGCTCGTGACCTGCGGCAAAAACTGGCGCAGCCCCAGGCTCTGGAGCATCTGCTGGGCGACCTCGACCTCCAGCTTGCGGCTCGCGCCGGGTTCCGGGGTCAGCGACACGCGGATGGTGTCGCCGATGCCCTCGGTGAGCAGCGGCGCGAGGGCCACGCTGCTGGCCACGATGCCCTTCATGCCCATGCCGGCCTCCGTCAGGCCCAGGTGCAGCGGGTAGTCGCACAGCGGGGCAAGCTGACGGTAGACCTGCCACAGTTCCGGCGCGCTGCTGACCTTCACCGAGATCAGGATCTTGTCGTGCGCGAGGCCGAGCTGTTCGGCGTACGCGGCGGATTCCAGCGCGGACACGACCATCGCGTCGATCATGACGTCCGTGCCGCTCTTGGGGCTGCCGGCGGCGGCGTTCGCGTCCATCAGGCGGGCGAGCACCTGCTGGTCGAGGCTGCCCCAGTTCACGCCGATCCGCACCGGCTTGTCGTACTCCCGGGCGACCTCGATCATGGTGGCGAAGTTTGCATCGTGGTGCTGGCCGGCCCCCACGTTGCCCGGGTTGATGCGGTACTTGGCGAGCAGCCGCGCCGCCAGCGGAAACTCGCGCAGCAGGATGTGCCCGTTGTAGTGGAAGTCCCCGACGATGGGCACGCTCAGGCCGACCTCCGCGAGCCGGGCGACGATCTCGGGAATGGCGGCGGCAGCTTCGCGGGTATTGACGGTCACGCGCACGATCTCGCTGCCGGCGCGGGCGAGCTGCGCGACCTGGATGGCGGTGCCCTCGGCGTCGGCGGTGTCGGTGTTGGTCATGCTCTGCACGACGATGGGGTGCGCGCTGCCGATGGGCACGCCGCCCACGTCCACGGTCACGGTCTGGCGGCGGGTGGTCATGTGGGCAGTGTACGCGGGGCGGTGCCCGGCGGTCAGGAAGGACGCTTACGACGGCCGGCGTCCTGCGCGTGGTCGAGGATGGCATTCACGCCGAGGTCGATGCCGCCGCGCGGACCGCTGCCGCCGTAGATTCCGGCGCGGTCCAGGCTGGCTGCGCCGTGCAGGAACGTCCACACGGCGACCGCGTGGTCCGTGTCGTCGAGGTCGCCGCTGAGCGCCCCGACGAGGCCCAGCAAGGTGTTCCACAGCGCCTTACCGGCGTCCGTGGCCAGGCCGTTGGCGGGGCCGTGTGCGTCCGGGACAAGCAAGAGGGCGTAGGCGTGCGGGTGGGTGCGGGCGTAGTGCAGGTACGCCCCGGCGGCGGCCTGGAGTGCGTTGCGGGGCAGGTGGCCCTCGGCGGCGCGGACGAGTTCGGCCTGCAGGTCACGGGCCGCTCGCTGCGCGAGGGCGTGCAGCAGGGCGTCCCGACTGTCGACATGGCGGTACAGGCTGCCAGCCCGCACACCCAGCGCGTCTGCAAGTGAGCGCATGCTCAGCGCGTCGGGGCCGCCGGCCTGGAACAGCGTCCACGCGACCTCCTCAATGGTCTCGGGCGTGAGCTTGGACGGATAGGGCATCGGGTGAACAGTGTACGCCTTGACAGCGCGGCCACGAAAACGTACAGTGTTCATCATGAAAGCGAACACTGTTCAGACCGCGCCGGGCACGACGGTCGGCGGCGCCGATGTCCTCGCCTTCGCCACGGAACTCGGCGCGCTCGGGGCCGTGGCGGTGTGGGGCTGGCACTCCGGCGGTTGGATGGGCGCGCTGGGCACGGCCCTCACCTTCGGGACGGTGTGGGGCGTGTTCCTGTCGCCCAGAGCGGCCGTGCCGGTCACGGGCGTGTGGTGGCCGCTCGCCAAGCTCGCGGTGTTCGCCGTCAGTGCCCTGGCATTGAGCACCGTCGCCGGCGTCGTGCCCGCGGCAGCGCTGCTCTCCCTGGCCCTCCTGAGCGCCGTACTGGGGGGCACGCGATGAGTCGCCCTCCGATCCGCGTCACGCAGTTTGGCCTGATCAACACCTACCTCGTGCCGGAAGCGGACGGCGTCACGCTGATCGACGCGGGTCTGCCGGGCCTGGAGCGCCGCGTCCAGCGCGCTGTCCGCGCCCTCGGCCGGCCACTGACCCGCGTTGCGCTGACCCATGCCCACGACGACCACATCGGCGCGGTGGACGCCCTGATGGCCGCCCGGCCCGGTCTGGAACTCCTCGTCGGCGAGAACGACGCCGCGCTGCTCGCGGAGCGGGGCTGCCGCGCCGCGCCCACCCGCCTGCTGCGGGCCGGCGACCGGATCGGATCGCTGACGGTCATCGACACGCCGGGGCACTCGCCCGGCCACGTCGCCTTCCTGGACGACCGCGACGGTACGCTGTACGCCGGCGACACCTTCGTGAGCGTTCCGTCCCTCCACGTCGCCAGCGTCCTGAGCGCCGTGTTCCCCCTGCCAACGCTGGGCACGCACGACCCCGCGCAGACCACCCGCAGCGCCCGCGCCCTGCTGGATGTGCCCGCGCGGTTCCTCGCGGTCGGTCACGGCCGGGTGCTTGCCGATCCGCTGCCCGCGATGCGCCGCGCGGTCGAACACGCCGAAAGTGGGGAGGAGCCGTCGGCCCTGACGCGCCGGATCGCCGGGACGGTGGCGCGCATGACCGGGATGGGCAGCGCGGCAGCCGTCGCCGGCAAGAACGGGGTGGCTCAGCAGAGCGAGCGCTGACGGCCGTGCACGTGGGCACCGCCGGCAACGCCCCCGGTCACACGCCCAGGTAGGCCTTGATGATGTCCGGGTCGCCCATCAGCTCGGCGCTGGGACCCTCCTTGACGAGCTTCCCGAGTTCCAGCACGTAGGTGCGGTCTGTGACCTTCAGCACCTGCCGGACGTTCTGCTCCACCAGCAGCACCGTCAGGCCGAGTTCGCGCAGGCTGCCGATCACGCGCATGACCTCCAGCACGACCAGCGGCGCGAGGCCCAGGCTGGGCTCGTCCATCAGCAGCACTTCCGGCTCGCTCATGATGGCGCGGCCGATGGCGACCATCTGCTGCTCCCCGCCGGACAGCGCCGCCGCCGGTGACGTGCGCTTCTCGGTCAGGCGCGGGAAGAAGTCGTACACCTTCTGGAGGTTCGCGGCGCGGTTCGCCTTGGTGCGCGGCAGGTACGCGCCCATCAGGAGGTTCTCCTCGACGGTCATCTGCCCGAACAGCTGCCGGCCCATCGGGACGTGCGCGACGCGCATCTCGGTGATGCGGTGCGGCGGGACGCCGTTCAGGTTCTGCCCGCGGTACTCGGCCGCGCCGCCCCTGGCCTTGAGCATGCCCGACACGACGCGCAGGATCGTGCTCTTGCCCGAGCCGTTCCCGCCGACCAGCCCGACGAGTTCGCCCTTGTCCACGTGCAGCGACACGCCGAACACGACCTGCACCTCACCGTACGCGACCTCCAGGTCACGGACATCCAGCACCCGTTCACCGGGCACGAAGCCGGGGCGCTTCACGGTGACGGCCGTCATGGGCGTCCTCCGCGGCGGCCTGCGGACTCCGGGCCGGGAGCGGGAAGGGACAGGTTCGTCTCGGGGCCTGCAACGCGGAGCCCGTGGCTGCCGTTCTCAGTCATCGTCGTCTCCCAGGTACGCACGGATCACATCGGGGTGCGCGGCGACGTCGTGCGGGTCGCCCTCGGCGAGGAGTTCCCCGAAGGCCATGCAGATCACGTGGTCCGACAGGCTCATGATCACGTGCATGATGTGCTCGACCATCACGATGCCCAGCCCGGACTGCGCGAGCTGCCGGATCAGGGCGACCATCTCCTGCTGGCCCGGCGGGTTCAGACCCGCGATGCTCTCATCGAGAAACAGCATGCGGGGCTCCAGCGCGAGCGCCTTGGCGAGTTCCAGACGGCGGCGGCGCGCCAGGTTCAGCTGTGACGCCGGCTGCGCGGCCCGGTCTGCGAGACCCACCCGTTCCAGCACGTCGTAGGCGTGGTTCTCCGCGGCGCGGCCTCGGTACTTGAGGAACGCGGCCACCAGGACGTTCTCCAGCACGCTGAGGTCCTCGAAGGGCCGCTCCACCTGGAAGGTGCGGGCCATGCCGAGTTTTGCCCGCACCTGTGGCTGCGCGTGCGTGATGTCGCGCCCATCGAACGCGACGCGGCCCTCGCTGGCCTTCACGAAGCCCGTCAGGGCGTTGAACAGCGTGGTCTTGCCCGCGCCGTTCGGGCCGATCAGGCCGAGGATCTCGCCGGGCCGCACCGCGAGGCTGATGTCCTTCACGGCCACCACGCCGCCGAAGCGCACGGTGATGTTGCTCGCCTCCAGCAGGGGCGGCCCACTGGGCGCGTGCACCGGCTGCCCACCGAAGTCGGTCCGGCCGGCTATGACGGCGGGACTCTGCGACGGCCCGCTCATCGTGCCGTCCCCAGCTTGCGGCCACCGCGCTGGAACAGGCCCATCACGCCGTTCGGAGCGAAGAGCGTCACGACCAGAATCAGCACGCCGTAGATCAGGAGGTTCGCGTTCGCGAACACGTTGCGGAAGATCTCGCCGAACACCGCGAGCAGGATCGCGCCGATGGCCGGGCCCTGGATGGTGCCGCGCCCGCCGATGATGGCCATCAGGGCGATTTGCACACTGATCGGCAGTTCCAGCAGGGTGTGCGGCTCGAAGGCCTGCAGGTAGATGCCGTACAGCGCGCCGCCCAGCGCCGTGAGCGCCGCGGAGATCATGAACGCGATCACCTTCATGCGCGTGGGGTCGATGCCCAGGGCGCGGGCGCCGTCCTCATCCTCGCGCACGGCCTGCAGCGCGTAGCCGAGGCGGGAGCGGCGGATGGCGTGCGTGATGCCGAGCGTGAGGACCACGAAGGCCGCCGCGAGGATGTACTCGGCCTTGCGGTCGAACAGGTCCAGGCCCAGGAAGCGCGGCAGGTCCGGCATGAACAGGCCCTCGCTGCCGCCGGTCCACTCGGAGTTGATGGCAATCAGACGGATGACGAGCGCCACCGCGATGGAGGACAGCGTGAAGTAGCTGCCGCGCAGGCGGAACGTCAGGCCGCCCCACACCGCCGCGATCAGGGCCGCAAGCACCATGGCGATCAGCGCGCCCCACCACGGCGCGACCGGCCCGCCGAAGATCGCCGGCACGCGCTCGGGAATGGCGAGCAGGGTCATGGTATACGCGCCGATACCGAGCAGCGCCGCGTGCCCGAGGCTGGTCTGCCCGGCCCACCCGCCCAGGATGTTCCAGCTCATGGCGAGCCCGGCGAAGATCAGGGTGGACACGCCGAAGTTCATGGCCTTGCCGAAGAACATGGGGTACAGGACGATCACGGCGATCAGCGCGGCGCTTAGCCACATGTTTCCGAAGGTCAGGGCGCGGGGGCGCGCGGCGGGAGCAGTGGTGGTGGCGGTCATACGCGTTTCACCGTGCGCCCGAACAGGCCCTCGGGGCGGAGCAGGAGGACGAGCAGGAACGCGACCAGGCCGTACGCGTCACGGTAGTTGTTGCTGATGTAGAACGCGCCCAGCGACTCGATGGTGCCGAGCACCAGGCCGCCCACGACGGCGCCCGGCAGGTTCCCGAGACCGCCCAGCACGGTCACGATGAAGGCCTTGGTGGTGTAGTTCTCGCCGACGGTGGGAAAGGCGTACAGCAGCGGCATGAGCAGTACGCCCGCGATCGCGGCGAACGCGACGCCCAGCCCGAACACGATCGCTTGGATGGTGGCGGTCTTCACGCCCTGGAGTTCTGCGCCCAGCGGATTCTGCGCCGTGGCGCGGATGGCCCGCCCGAGTTCCGTGCGGTACAGCAGGAAGTTCAGGCCCCCGATGGCGGCCAGCGTCCCGATGCCCGCCACGATGAGCGGAATGCTGAGCTGCACGCCGCCGAGCTGCACCGTCTTCGTGGCGTACGCGACGTTGATGTTCTGCGGCTGCGCGCCGAAGGTCAGCAGCAGCGTGTTCGAGATGATCAGGCCCAGCCCGAGCGTGGCGAGCATGCTGCCCTCTGCCAGCCGGTCACCCAGGCGCGCGAGGATGACGCGCTGGATGACGTACCCGAGCGCGAAGCCCACCGGCGCAGCCACGAGCACGCTGAAATACGGATCGAGGTTGAACGCGCGGAACAGGGCCAGCGTGATGAACATGCCGATGGCGAGAAAGTCCCCGTGCGCGAAGTTGATGACCCGCATGACCCCGAAGATGAGGCTCAGACCGGTGCCGATCAGGGCGTACAGGCCGCCGGTGAGCAGGCCCTGCGCGATCGTCTGAATGAGTGCCGTGGCGGCCGCTGGATCCATGAATGCTCCTTGAGGACAGGGGGTGGGAGAGGGACTATTTGCCGAGAATCAGCTTGCCGCGGGCGGCGCTGGCGGGTCCGACCGTCACGAACTTGCCCTCCTGCACCTGCGTGATCAGGCCCACCACGGAGTTCTGGTTGGTGTACCCGCCGTACGTGCGGAACGCGACCGGTCCGAAGGCGGTCTTGAGGTTGGTCTGGGCCAGGGCGGCGCGCACCTTCTCGGGGTCGGTGCCGCCGGCGCGCTTCACGGCGTCGATGGCGGCGAGCATCGCGGCGTAGCTCTGCGCGGCGTGCTGGCTGGGTTCCGCGCCGCCCAGCGCGGCCTTCAGGCGCGTGTACAGGTTCTGCGCGCCGGGGTAGCGCACGTCGGGGTTCCAGACCATCGTCACCAGGAAGCCCTCGGCGGCGTCGGCCGCGCCGGTCAGGAACGCCGGCAGCGCGAAGCCCGTCGCGATCCCCGCGATGATGCGGGGCTTGAGGCCCACCTCCTTGACCTGTTTCGTGAGCGCCACGGCGTCCTGCTCGTACGAGGCGAAGATCACGACGTCCGGGTTCTGGCCCTTGTAGCGGTTCAGCAGGGGCCGGAAGTCCGTGAGGCCCTGGTCGTAGGTGTCCTTGCCCAGGATGGTGTAGCCGGCGCCGGGCAGCAGCTTGGTCGCGTCGGTCAGGACGCTCTTGCCGAAGGCGTCGTTGCTGGTGAGGATCACGGCCGTCTTCAGGCCCGGCGTCTTGCGCAGCTGATCGATGAGTGAGCGGGTGTACACGCTCGACTGGTTGTTCACGCGGAAGGTGTAGGCGTTGCCGGGCTTGGTGATGGTCTCGTCCACGGCGGTCGCGACGAGCAGCGGCACCTTCACGCGCGCCATGTACTGCGACAGGGGCTTGGTGATGCCGCTCGCGTACGCGCCGATCACGACCGGCACCTTCGCGTTCACGAGCTTCTCGGCCGCCGTGAGGGCCTTGTTGGTGTCGCTGGCGTCGTCCTCAATGGCGAGCTCGACCTTCTGGCCGTTCACGCCGCCCCGGGCGTTGACCTCGTCGAGCGCGACCTTGAAGCCGGCCTGCTGCATCTGCCCGAAGGTGGCGAAGCGGCCCGAAAGGCTGGTGATCGCGCCGATCTGGATGGTGCCCTGGGCAGCGGCGCTGGCGGCGGTGGCGAGGAGCAGGGTGGTGATGATCCGGGTCACGGGAAACCTCCTGGACGGAGCGCGCCGCTCCCTGGGGAACGGCGCGCCGGGCGAAGCTCAGCGTTCAAACTTGATGGCGCGCGGCACGACCTCCTTGGGGTACACCGGCACGAACACGCCGTTTTGCACCTGCTGCGCGACCATCGCGAGCGGGTTCTGGTTCCGGAAGCCGTCGTAGTCCTTGAACTGGATCGGGCCGAAGGCGGTCTGCATGCTCACGGCGTTCAGCGCGGCCTTGACCTTCTCGCGGTCCGTGCTGCCCGCCGCCTTGAGGGCCTCGGCCGCCACGAGCACCGCGGCGTAGCCCTGCGCGGCGTGGTAGCTGGGATCGGCCCCGCCCAGCGCCTTCTTGAGGTCGACATTCAGCTTCTGCGTGCCGGCGTAGCGCAGCTGCGGGATCCACGCGGTGGCGGTCACGACATTCTCGGCGGCGCTGCCGCTGTCCTTGATGAAGTCCGGCAGCGCGAATCCCGCCGCGCCGCCCGCGAACAGCCGGGGCTTCACGCCCACCTCGCGCGCCTGCCGCATCACGGTGACGCTGTCGGCGGCGTAGGAGACCATCAGGACGCCGTCGGGGTTCTTGGCCTTCATGCGGTTCAGGACCGGGCGGAAGTCCGTGAGGCCCTGGTCGTAGCGCTGGTCCTCCACGACCTGGATGCCGTAGGCCTTGGCAAAGTTCTGCGCGGCGTCCGCGACGGACTTCTCGAAGGCGCCGGTGCCGGCGATGATCGCCATGGTCTTGAACTTGTTGTCGCGGAAGATGTTCAGGATCACGCGGGCGTACTCGGTGGCGGGCTGGTTCATGCGGTAGGTGTAGTCGCTGCCGGGCTTCGTGATGTCGTCGCCGCTGGACGTGAACACCAGGTTGGGCACCTTCTGCCGCGCGAGGTACTGCGCCTGCGCCTTCACGAGCGAGCTGGAGTACTCGTTCAGCACGAGCGGCACGCCGGCGTTCACGAGGCGCTCGGCGGCGGCGAGTCCCTTGTTCACGTCGCTGGCGTTGTCCTCGATGATGAGTTCGAGTTTCTTGCCGAGGACGCCGCCCTTGCGGTTGACCTCCTCGATGCCGACCTTGAAGCCGGCGAGCTGCATCTTGCCGAACTCCGCGAAGCGCCCGGTGACGGACGTGATCGCGCCGATCTTGATCGTGTCCTGCGCCGCCCCCTGCGTGCTCAGGGCGAGGGTGGCGAGGGCGGTCAGGGTGAGGACTGTGCGCATGTGCAGCTCCTTTGTGGGTGTGGCGGTGCCACGGTGGGTGGGCAGGGATTCACGCATGGTGGCGCCGGACGGCGTCGGACACGCGCTGGAGGTGCGAGCGCATGGCGGTCTCGGCGGCGGGTCCGTCCCGCTGCCGCAGCGCCCGCTCGATGCTGCGGTGCTCCTCGTGGCTGAGTCTCAGGTGCCACGCCTCGTTCAGCAGGAGCGGCCCGGCGAGGCGCATCTCGCGCATCAGGAGTTCGGAGTGGCGGATCACGCGGTTGTTGCCGCAGGTCTGCACGATGATCTGGTGGAAGCGGGCGTCGAGGTCCCGGAAGGAGCGGGGGTCACCGATCGCTGCGGCTCCCTGCGCGTCCAGGACGCCGCGCAGCGCGGTGAGGTCGGTGCTCGTCATGCGTTCGGCGGCGAGCCGGGCGGCGAGGGCGTCGATGCTGGCGCGCAGGTCGTACAGTTCCAGCACGTCGCCCAGGTTGAGGCGGGCGACCTCCACGCCGCGGCGGGTGTGCTCGACCGCGAGGCCCTCGCCGACGAGCAGCAGGACCGCCTCACGGACAGGCGAGCGGGACACTTCCAGCTGCCGGGCGAGTTCCGGGACACTCAGACGGGTGCCGGGCGGCAGGTCGCCGGACAGGATGGCGGCGCGCAGGCGGTCGCGGACAAGGTCGACGACGCGCGTGCTGGCAACGGGCTTCAGCAAGGGCGGGCTCCTTTGTGACATTGAGCAGGTTGTGGTACTCCGGAAGTGTTACATGTAATCGGCCGGTGTGCAAGCCCGTCGCGCTTGACCACCCCCGCGCCGCGCGGCACACTGGCGGCACAACCCGAAGGCAACGCCTGCCGCGCGCGGCACGACCACACCTGATCCCCAGGAGGCCGTGCCGCGCGTGCCCTTGACCCCACCGGAGCGCCATGACCCAACCCACGACCCGCCAGACCCCCTTCGCCCTCCCGTCCCCAGCGCCCCTGCCCGCCGCCCAGCACGACGCCACCCCCGGCTACACCGAGGTGCTCGGGGCACTGCTCGGCTCCACGGTTCGCCTCCGGCTGCGGACCACGCTGCCCGTCACGGGCGTGACGCTGCGCTTCGTGCGCGTCGGGGAGATCGAGTCCCACCCCGCCCGCGAGATCCACGTGCCCCACGGCGAGGGCCGCTGGTTCGAGGCCGAGCTGCCGGTGCACGACCTGCGCGTGCGCTACGCGTGGCAGCTGCACCTGCCGGACGACCACCTGAACGTGACCCGGCTGGGCGTGCACCACACCCGCCGCGGCTTCCGCGACTGGTTCCAGTACCTTGCCGGCTACGCCGCGCCGGAGTGGGCGTGGACGGCGGTGTTCTACCAGATCTTCCCCGACCGCTTCCGCAACGGCGACCCCGGCAACGACGTGCAGACCGGCGAGTACGAGTACGCGGGCCGCCCGGTGCAGCACGTGGCGTGGGACACCCCGGTCACTCGCGAGGGCGACATCCACGCCCATTACGGCGGCGACCTGAACGGCATCGCGCAGGCACTGCCGTACCTGACAGACCTCGGGATCACGGGCCTGTGGCTCACGCCGGTCTTCGTGTCGCCCAGCAACCACCGCTACGACATCACGGACTACCGCCGCATCGACCCCCATCTCGGCGGCGAGGCCGCGTGGGACGAACTCGTGCAGGGCGCCGACGCTGCCGGCATTCGCATTGTGCTGGACGGCGTGTTCAACCACATGGGCAACGAGAACGCGCTGTTCCGCGCGGCGCTGTCGCGCGAGGACGCCCCGGAACGCTCGCTGTTCACGTGGCGCGACGAACCGGGCAAGCCCCCGTACCACTCGTTCTTCGATGTGCCCACCCTGCCGAAGATCGATTACCGGAGCGGGTTCGCGGTGCAGGAATTCCTGGCGGGCGAGGAGAGCGTGGTGCGCCACTGGCTGCGCCGGGGGACGGCCGGGTGGCGCCTGGACGTCGCGCACATGATCGGGGCAGGCGGCACCGACGCCGACAATCTGCCGCTACACCGCACCCTCAAGCGCGCCGCGCGGGAGGAACGTCCGGACGCCTTCGTCTTCGGCGAACGCTTCTTCGACCCGGAGCACGCGTTGGACGGTCAGGGCGAGGACAGCGCCATGAACTACCACGGCTTCGGCCTGCCCGTCATGCAGTGGGCGGCGGGTCGCACGTACTTCGACGAACCCAGCCGTCTGGGCGGCGCGGAACTCGTGGACATCCTGTGGGACGCGTACCACGCGCTGCCGCCGCAGGTCGCCCTGACCATGGTGAACCTGCTCGAATCGCATGACATCGGCCGGGCGCTGTTCCGGCTGGGAAATGACCCGGCGCGCTACGCCGCGATGTTCACCCTGCTGATCGCGTACCCCGGCGTGCCGTGCATGTACTACGGCACCGAGGTCGGCGTGAGCCAGTCGCGGCCCGGCAACATGCCGTGGTGCCGCGAACCCATGCCCTGGGACGAGGCGCGCTGGAACACCGACCTGCGGGCACACGTGCAGGCGCTGGTGCAGGTCCGCAAGGCTGAAGTGGCCCTGCAACGCGGAGACCTGACCTTCCTGCCGGCTGGCGACGACGCCCTGGCCTTCCTGCGCGAGTACACCCACGCGGACGGCCGGACGGAGCGGGCCGTGGCCGTCGCCAGCCGCCTCGCGCAGCCGCATCCCCTCACGCTGGTGCTCCCGGATGGCGCGTGGCACGACGTGCTCGGCGGCGAAATCCTCCAGGGCGGCGAGGTCACGCTGGACGCGCACGGCGGCCGCCTGCTGGTGCAGCGCTGAGGACGTCCCCCGCCCCGCCGCGTGACGTACACTTGTGCCACATGGCACATGCAGCGGATTCGGCACTGTACTCGCACTGGGTCACCCTGCTCGGCTGGCTGGAGGCCGAGGCGACCGCGCGCGGCCTCGAGTTCTCCAAGGTCGCGGACTTCCCCGACTACATCTACCGCATGGAGCGTCCCTACGACCTGCCGACCACGGTCATGAGCGTCGCGCTGGGCAGTGGCGGCCAGCCCCTCGTGGTCGCAGCGGTCAGCCCGCGCCACGTCGACCTGAAGGGCGTCAGCCTGCGTCTGATGGGCGGCAGCAAGCACTGGCACCTGCATGCCGGCGAGGGCGGCCTGCTGGAAGGCAAGCGGCCCTTTACCCGCGAACGCCTCGCCACGGTGCTCGACGGCGTGGTGCGCGGCGTGGCGGTGTAGAACACCGCGAGAGCATGGGCGGCCAGACCAGGCCGCCCTTTTTCGTTCAGGTCACGGCAGCACGCGGAAGGCGATAAAGCCCGCGCCGATGCCGATGAGCGTGCCGGCCAGCACTTCCAGGTAGGTGTGGCCGAGCAGCACGCGCAGTGGCGTGGGCGCGAAGCCCTCGCGCACGACGGCGCGCAGTTCGTCCACCAGCTCGTTCAGCAGCCGCGCCTGCTGGCCGCTGCTGTGGCGCACGCCGGTCGCGTCGTACATCACGATCAGGGCGAACACGGCGCTCATGGCAAACAGGGGGCTGTTCATGCCCTCGCTGAGCGCCACGCCGGTCGTGAGGGCCGCGACCATCGCGGAGTGGCTGCTGGGCATGCCGCCGGTCTCCATGAACGCGGCGGGGCGCCAGCGGCGCTCGAACAGCAGGATCAGGATGACCTTGAGCACCTGCGCGCCGGTCGAGGACAGCACCGCGGTCCACAACCAGCGGTTCCCGAGCAGGTCAGCGAAGGAGTTCACCCAGGGCTCCGGATCGCTGCCGCTCGGCGGCCTGCACGGTGTTCGCCATCAGCTGCGCGACCGTCATGGGGCCGACGCCGCCGGGCACGGGGGTCAGGGCCGACGCGACAGCCGCGACGTGAGGGTGCACGTCGCCGGTCAGGTGGCTCTTGCCGTCCTCGCCCACCACGCGGTTGATGCCCACGTCGATCACGACCGCGCCGGGCGCCACCATGTCGGGCGTGATCAGGTGCGCGCGCCCGACGGCCGCGACCAGGATGTCCGCACTGCGCGTGATCGCCGCGAGGTCGCGGGTGCGGCTGTGAGCGACCGTGACGGTGGCGTCGGCCGCGAGCATCAGCCCGGCCAGCGGGCGGCCCACCAGGCGGCTGCGGCCCACGATCACCACGCGGCGCCCGGCGACCGCAACGCCGTAGTGCGCCAGCATGGCCATGATACCCGCCGGAGTGCACGGCGCCAGGGCGGGGCGGCCTGACCACAGGCGGCCCACGTTCACCGGGTGCAGGCCGTCCACATCCTTGTCGGGGTCGATGGCCTCCAGCACGGGTTCCTCGGCGATGTGGGCGGGCAGCGGGAGCTGCACCAGGATGCCATGTACGTCCGGGTCGGCATTCAGCGTGGCGACCAGAGCGAGCAGGTCGGCCTGTGGGGTCGCCTCGGGGAGCGCGTGCACGGTGGAGCGCAGGCCCGCCTCGCCTGCCTTCTTCGCCTTGCCGCGCACGTAGCTGACGCTGGCGGGGTCGTCCCCGACCCGCACGATCACGAGGTGCGGCGGCGTGGGCAGACCGGCTGCCTGCGCCGAGGCAGTGGCGATCACGGCCTCGGCGGCGGGCGGCCCGGCCAGGCGGGTGGCCGTGCCTGTCGTCACTCGGCCTCCTGGGTGGCCGCCGCGGTCCCCAGGCTGCGGCTCAGACCCGCCAGCACGCCGTTGACGAAACGGCCGGAGTCCTCGCCGCCGAACTTGCGCGCGATCCGCACGGCGCTCTCGATAACGGGCGGGTGCGGTTCCGGGCGGAACATCATCTCCAGCGTGGCGAGCCGCAGGATGTTCAGGTCGGTCTGCGCCATCTGCTCGAAGCTCCAGCCACGGATGGTGCGTTGGAGCGTGCCGTCGATCTCGTCCTGGTGGGCCAGCAGGCCCTCCATGAGTTCGTGGGCGAAGCTCAGGGCGTCGTCGCTCAGGGCCGGAAAGGTGTCGTCGCCCTCCCGCATGGCGCCCTCGGCGCGGGTGAAGGCGGCGCGCAGGCTCTGGTCGCCGCGCTGAGCCTCGAACAGCGCCCGGAACACGAACTCGCGGGCGGCGCGGCGCGTTCCGACCGGTCGGGCGCCCCGTTCACGGCGGCGCGTCAAGAGACCGGCCCCTTCGGCAGGCACACGTTCTGTACGGTCACGTTCACGGCCCGGACATTCAGGCCGGTCATGAGTTCGATGTTCTCGCGCACGGCCCGCTGCGCACGCTGCGACAGCGCCACCAGATTCAGGCCGTAGTCGATGTTCAGACCGACGTCCACGGTGACGTCGCCGCCCTCGCGCGTGACCTTCAGGGCGCGGGGGCGCCGGGCGCTGGCCTGCGGGCGCAGCACCTCTCCGACCTTCAAGGTGGCGGGCGCGACGGACGCGCCCTCGATGCCGTCCAGGGTGGTGCTGGCGATATCCAGCAGCACGTGTTTGCTGATCTCCACTTCGGGTGTTGCCATGCGTAATGCCTCCGGGCGCGGCCGCCGCGGGCCGCGTCACTCCAGTGCAGTGTAGTCGCTGGCACCCGCGTCGGGGTCGCCGGGCTCCGGGGGCAGCACACCGCGCCCCCGCAGCAGCGCGTCCAGTCCCGCCTCGTCGAGCACGGCGACCTCCAGTTCGCGGGCGCGGTCGAGTTTGCTGCCGGCCTCCTCGCCCGCGATCAGGAACGAGGTCTTGCCGGTCACGCTGCCGGTCACGCGCCCGCCCGCCTGTTCCAGCTGCGCCTTGATGGCCTCACGCGGGCGCGACAGCGTGCCGGTGAGCACGAAGTTCAGCCCCTTGAGCTGCTCGCCGCGCACCGCCGCCGCCTCCTGCGGATTCAGGCCGGCGGCGCGCAGGCGGGCGATCAGCCCCTGCATGCTGGGATCGGCCAGCGCCCCGGCCACGCTCTCCCCGATCACGCCGCCCAGGCCCGGCACCGCCGCGATCTGCTCGGGTGTGGCGGCCAGCAGGGCGTCCAGAGTGCCGAAGGCATTTGCCAGCGCCTGCGCGTTGCGCTCGCCCACGTGGTTCACGCCCAGCGCGTTCACCAGGCGCCACAGCGGGCGGGTGCGGCTGGCCTCCAGCTGCCCCAGGATGTTCTGCGCCTTCTTGTCGCCGCCGCGTTCCAGCCCGGCGAGCTGCTCGGCAGTGAGGCCGTAGAGGTCGGCGGCGTCGCGCACCAACCCGTGCTCGAGGAGCTGCGCGATCAGTTTTTCCCCGATACCGCGGATGTCCATCGCGCCGCGCGACACGAAGTAACGCAGGCGCTCGAACTGCTGCGCCGGGCACGCGGGGTTCGGACAGTAGGTGTTCGCGTCGCCCTCGGCGCGCACGGCCTCGTGACCGCACTCGGGGCAGTGGGTGGGAAAGGCGTAGGGCACGGCGCCCTCGGGCCGCTTCTCGGGCAGCACGCGCATGATCTGCGGAATCACGCCGCCGGACTTGCGCACCACCACGGTGTCGCCCACGTGCAGCCCCAGGTCACGGATGAAGTCCTCGTTGTGCAGGGTGGCGCGGCTGACGGTGCTGCCCTCGATCAGCCGCGGCTGGAGGTGTGCCAGCGGCGCCAGCTTCCCGGTACGCCCGACGTTGATGGTGATGCTCTCCAGCACCGTCTCGACTTCCTCGACCGGGAACTTGTACGCGATGGCCCAGCGCGGCGCTCGGCTGGTAAAGCCCGCCTCGGCCTGCAGCCGCAGCGGATCGAGTTTCAGCACGGTGCCGTCGGCGTCGAACTCGAAGCTCTGACGCGCGGCGATCATGCGCGCGTGATAGTCGGCCGCCGCCGCGATGCCGTGCAGCGTCTCCGTATGCGCGCTGACCGGGAAGCCCTGCGCCGCCAGCCATGTCAGCACCCCGGACTGGGTGGTGACCGGCACGCCGTCGCGTTTGCCCAGCATGTAGAACAGCGCCCGCAGGTGCCGCGAGCGCGTGACCTCGGGGTCCTTCTGCCGCAGCGCTCCGGCCGCGCCGTTGCGGGGGTTCTTCAGCAGCGGCGTGCCGAGTTCCTCGGCCTGGGCGTTGAAGGCGGCGAAATCGGCGCGGGACATGTACACCTCGCCGCGCACTTCCAGTTCGCCGGTCAGGCCCGGCAGCGACGTGGGGATACCGGGCACCGTGAGCACCTGTGCGGTCACGATCTCCCCCACCGCGCCGTTGCCGCGCGTGGCGGCCCACTGGAGTTCGCCGTCCACGTAGTACAGGTTCACGCTCAGGCCGTCGATCTTGAGTTCGCCGGTGAAGGTGAAATCGTCGTGGTCCGTCGGCAGGTTCAGCGAGCGGGCCAGTTTCTCGCGCCACTCGCCTAGCTCGGCATCCGAGAAGACGTTGTCGAGACTGGTCATGGGCGTGGGGTGCGTCACGGGCTGGAACGCCGCGCTGGGCATGCCGCCGACCGCCTGGGCCGGACTGCTCGCCGCGCCGGCCTCGGCGGCGGCCCGGGCGGCCCACTCAGGATTCGCGGCTTCCAGGGCGCGGAGCTGGCGGACCAGCGCGTCGTACTCGCTGTCCGGGATCTCCGGCGCGTCCTGCTCGTGGTACGCGCGGTTGTGCCGGGCGACGTCCCGACTCAGGGCGAGGTAGGCATCGAACGCGGGCTGATCCATGCCCTGAGCGTAGCATCACGCCCGGTTCCGCTCCCATCAAAACGGCGTCAGGTCCGGACGCTACGGTGGACACCGCTCCGTCCCTGCCACAGCGGGCGGCTGCCGTGGGTCTAGACACCTTGCGGTTTTCTTATACTCTGTGCAGGCAGACCCCCGCAGTTCAGTCCTGGAGGAACCACCATGAAAAAGCTCGTGACCCTGGCCCTCGCCGTGAGCACCACCCTCGCCGCCGCCCAGACCATGCGCGTCGGGATCGCCTACGACGCCGGCGGCAAATTCGACAAGAGCTTCAACCAGAGCGCCTACGAAGGCAGCCAGCGCGCCGTGAAGACCCTGGGCGTGCAGGTCAAGGACTTTGAACCCAGCGACCCCAGCCAGGTCATCCAGGGCATCCGCTCCTTCGCCAACGAGGGCTTTGACCTGACCATCGGCGTGGGCTTCGCGAACAACGCCAGCATCTCGCAGGTCGCCAAGGACAACCCCGACCTCGCCTTCGGCCTGGTGGACGACGTGTCGACGCAGAAGAACGTCGCCAGCCTGACCTTCCAGGAAGAGCAGGGCTCGTACCTGGTCGGCTACATCGCCGGCATGAACTCCTCGACCGGCGTGGTCGGCTTCGTGGGCGGCATGGACATCCCGCTGATCCACAAGTTCGAGGCCGGGTACACCGCCGGCGTGAAGGCCGCCAACCCCAGCGCCCGGGTCATCGCGCAGTACGTGGGCACCACCCCGGAAGCGTGGAACAACCCCGGCAAGGCCAAGGAAATCGCGGGCAGCATGCGTTCGCGCGGCGCGGACATCATCTTCGCGGCGGCCGGCGCGAGCGGCAACGGCGTGATCGACTACGTCAAGCAGACGCAGTGCGTGAAGGCCGCCAACCTGCCCTCCGGCGTGAAGTTCACCAGCGACAACTTCGCCAAGGTGTCCAAGAGCGCCAGCTACAAGGCGGCGTGCGCCGGCAACACCCGGCCGCTGTTCTTCATCGGCGTGGACAGCAACCAGAACTACCTGGGCGACTTCGACAAGAACCCCGCCACCCTCAACCACGGCCTGACCAGCATGCTCAAGCGTGTGGACAACGCCGTGTACACCCTGATCAGCGACGTCAAGGACAACAAGTTCAAGGGCGGCCAGCGCGTGTTCGGCCTGAAGGAAGGCGGCGTGGGCTACGCGGTCGACCAGTACAACAAGGCCCTGATCAGCAGCGCGCAGGTGCTGAAGGTCGAGGCCGCCAAGGCCAAGATCATCAGCGGCTCGATCAAGGTGCCGACCAAGTAAGCTGCACGTCTTCGGCACGCGGCGACCCCGGAGGGTCGCCGTTGTGCTTGATGGCGGCTGGCCGCCAATGCCTCCTGCCACCAGTGCCGACAACCACAGGGGATCAATCGGAATCCGTATTACACTCGGCGGGTGCCGCCCCGGCCGGATCTGGCGCTCGCCCTCGTGAGGATCGCGACGGGCGGCGTGTTCGCCGTGCACGGCTGGCAGGCGGTGTTCACGACCGGCCTGACGGGCCTGACCCGGCTGTACGCGGCGGCGGGCGTGCCCCTCCCCCTGCTGGTCGCGCCGGTCACAGCGATCCTGGACCTGCTGGGCGGCGTGCTGCTGGTGCTGGGTGTGGGCGCCCGCGGCCTGGCGGGCCTGCTGGGCGGGGTCACGGTGCTGCTGACCGTGGCCCGCTGGGCACATGGCCTGCTGCCGGTCACGCTGGCCGAGCTGTGTGCCCTGCTCGTCGCGGGCTGTGCGGCCGTCGCAGTGGGCGGCGCGGGTCAGCCGGCGGTGGACGGGTGGCGGCCCGGCGCCGTGGCGCCGGCGAAGCGGACCCGCAGCCGGCGCTGACGCGGCGGGCGTCCGCTCAGCGGTCGGTGGCTCCGCCCACGGGCAGGGGCTGGCCGAACTCGTCCACGACGTCCACGCGCGTGTAGGTACCCTCCACCCTCACCAGCGTCCACGGACTCGTGATGGCCTGCGTGGTGATGCTGCCGGGCCCCGGCACGCGCAGCTGCACCGTCAGCGTCAGGACGCCTCCGCTCGCGCTGGCACGCACCACGCGGACGCCGTACCCGCCGGTGTTGCGCTGCCCGAGAAAGATGCCGACGACCGTGCCGCTCCCGACGCTGGCGGGAGTGGGCACATCCGTCTGGCGGCCGTGGGCCTGGGTATACAGCGTGGCGACCTCCGCGTCGGTGGTGGCGACCTGCACGGTCGGGGCGCTCACGCGGGCGTTGGTGCCGCTGCTCAGTTCGGTGTAGGTCACGCGGTCTCCGGTGGTGGCTGTGACGGGCGAGGGCTTGGGGGCGGACGCCGCCGGCGGCGCCGCGACATACAGGCCGGTGCGTCGGTATGTGCCGGGTGCGGGGTCAAGGGTCAGCGGGGTGTCCGGGATCGAGTCCTCGGCCAGCACCGCCACGTACAGCGGGCCCTGGTGCAGCAGCGCCGCCCCCAGCGCGTCCGCCTCCGCGTCCGTGAGGCGGCCGGCTCCGCGCAGGGACGTCGCGGGCGCCATGTCCACCATGCCCGACGTGCCGCTCAGCCGCGTCCAGCGCTCGCCGTCGGTGGCATAGACAGTCGTCACGGCCGGGGTGCTCGCGGTGATCTGCACCCGGCTGCCCTCGGGCCGGGCGGCGAAGGGAGCGCTCAGGGACGCGGCCTTCACGCGGTACGCGGCGTGACCGTCCACGCTCAGGGTGCCGGGCAGGCCGCCGGCGGCCGAACTGTCCCCCAGAGTGGCGCGGTGTCCGTCGATGGTCAGCGTCGTGCGCGCGGCGTCCGGCCCGCCGTAGATCCACACCACCCGGTCCTGCGTACCGCCGTACAGCACAGCCTCGTGCACCTCGACGGCTCCGGCGCCGGTGGCGCGGCAGCCGACCAGACCCGCCGACGCCACGAGCGCCGCCGCGAGGGCCGCCCGCCGCAGCGGACGTGGAAACGGGTGGGCAGCAGTCATGCCCACAGCGTAGGCGCCGGGGCTGATGCCCGGCTGAGGATCACGTGGAGGACACCCCGACGTCCGCGGCGCCCAGCAGTTCGCGCGCGTGCCGCAGCGCGGCCTCGGAGGTGTTGCCGCTGAGCATGCGGGCAATCTCGTCCAGACGCGCCGAGTCGTCCAGGCGCTCGACGGCGCTGACCGTGCGGCCGTCCTCCACGCGCTTCGTGACACGGTAGTGCTGGTCCGCGCGCGCCGCGATCTGCGCGAGGTGCGTGACCACGAAGACCTGCCGTGTGCGCGCCAGCCGGCGCAGCTGCTCCGCGACCGCCACTGCCGCGGACCCGCCGATCCCGGCGTCCACCTCGTCGAACACCACCGAGGGCGTGTCGGCGCCCAGCACCGTGCTGATTGCGAGCATCACGCGCGACAGTTCCCCGCCGGACGCGACCTCCGCCAGCGGCGCGAGGTCCTCGCCGGGGTTGGCGGTGAAGTGCAGCGTCACGTCGCTCAGGCCGTGGGCCGTCGCCTCGGCGGCCGGGTGCAGCCGGAAGTCCAGCCGGGCGTGCGGCATCCCCAACTCGCGGATCACCGAGACGAGCTGAGCGGCGAGCGGCGCGGCGCGGGCCGTGCGGGCGGCGTCCAGGGCGCGTCCCGCCGCCCGCACGTCAGCGTGGCGCTGCTCGACGTCGCGGTCGAGGGTGCCCGCGTCGTGCTCGTCGCGCGTCAGGGCGGCGAGTTCCGCCTCGACCTGCGCGTGGAAGGAGATCACGTCGTCCAGCGTTGGGCCGTACTTGGTGCGCAGCTTGCCCAGCGCGCCCAACCGGGCCTCGACGCGCGCGAGTTCCTTGGGGTCCGGCGCATTGCCCTCCGCGACGCTCCGCAGTTCACCGGCCACCGCCTGGATGCTGTCCAGGGCCGCGCGCAGTTCCGTCTGGAGGGTCGCGCTGGTGGGGTCGTACCTCGCCCCGGCGTTCAGGGCGCGCACCGCCTCGGCCAGGAAGCCGACCGCGTTCTCGTCGCCGTCCGCGATCAACTCCAGCGCCCCGGCCGCGCCCTGGGCGATGGTGTCGAGGTTTGCCAGGCGGCTCAGCTCGGTCTGGAGGGGCTCCTCCTCGCCGGCCTGCGGGGCGACCTCGGCGATCTCGGCGGCCTGGAAGCGCAGCAGGTCGAGTTGCCGCGCCCGCTCCCGCTCGGTGGCGCGCAGGGTCTCCAGGCGCGTGCGGGCGTCCTGCCACGCGCGGTACGCCTGCGTGTAGGTCTCCACCTCGGCCGGCAGCTGCTTGTCGAGCAGGGCGCGCTGGTTGGCCGGAGTAAGCAGGCTGACGGCGCTGTGCTGCCAGTGGATGGTCAGGCGCTGCTGTGCCCAGTCCTGCAACTCGCGCACGCTCACGACCTCGCCGTCCACGCGGGCCGTGCTGCGGCCCTGCACGTTCACGCGCCGGCTCGCGCTGTCGTCGTCCCAGAAGCCCGTGACGAGCAGGTGCTCCTCGCCGCTGCGGATCAGGTCGGTGTTCGAGCGGGAGCCCAGCAGCAGGCCCAGCGCGTCCACGATGATGCTCTTGCCTGCCCCGGTCTCGCCGGTGAACACCGTGAAGCCGCCGGTGAGGTCGAGGGTCAGTTCCCGGATGGTCGCCAGGTGCCGCACTTCCAGCCGGCTCAGCAGCGGCCCGGCCGGGAGCGCGGGAGCGGCAGGAGCGTCGGTAGAGCGGGCAGCGCGGGCCTTGCGGGTCACGCCCACGAGTGTAATGCCTGGGCGCAGCCGGGCCGGGAGCCACGTCTCAATCCCTGCGCGGTCCTGGCGGGCGGGCGCGCGGGAAGATGAATTCACCATTACATTGCCCCCACGATTGCCCCGGACGGCTGGACGACAATGCGCGGAAGCCCGTCCGACGGACGGAAAGGAGTACCCATGACCAACGCTGCAACCGGAGGCGTCAGCAAACGCAGCCTCGTCCTGCTGGGCGGCCTCGCGGCCCTGGCTCTGAACCGTGACACGCGCCGCGCCGTGGTGGGCACCACCCGTCAGGCGTGGCATGACGCCGCCGCCACCCTCGACGACCGCGTGAAACCCGCCCTGGCCCAGGCCGCTTCGCAGGCGCAGGACCTCGCGGCCGAGGCGGCGCGCCGCGGGGCGGCCGGCATCGAGACCTTGCGCGAGGAAGCGCCGGTGCGGGCGCAGTCCCTGCTGGAGTCGGCGCGCGAGACCGCCGGCACGCTGGCCCACAGCGCCCAGGACAGTGCCACGGACCTGCTCGGCACGGCGCAGGCCGCCACGCAGCAGTCGGGCAAGCAGGCCCGACTGGCGCTGAAGTCGGCGCGCCGCACGGCCGCCAGCACCCTGGACGACGTGGTGAAGCCCGCGCTGGTTCAGGCCCAGGACACCGGCCTGGGGCTGCTGGCCGGCGTCCAGGAGCGCGTGCAGGACGCCTTGGGTGAGGGCGCCGACGCGGTGGTCAGCAAGCGCCGGCAGGCCGAGAAGTCGGTCGCCCGCGCCCGCCGCGATGCCGAGAAGCAGCTGCGCACCGCCCGCAAGGAATGGAACCCGCAGAAGCTGGAGAAGGCCGTGAACCGCAAGGTCGCCGGTCTCCAGAAGGAACTGGGCCGCGAGCTGAAGGTGCTGGAGAAACAGGCCCAGCGTGCCCGGCGCGACGACCGCCGCAGCGGCGCGGGCGGCGCCCTGACCGCGGCGGTGCTGCTCGGCACGGGCGCCGTGGTGCTGGCGCGGGTGCCGGTCGCCCGGCAGGGCATTCTGAACGCGGTGGGCAGTGTCAGCCCCGACGCGGCGGACGCGCTGCACCGCGCGGGGCGCAATGTGCGCAACATCGTGGGCACTGTGTGGATGGAACGCTTGGAGGAACCCAAGGCACCTCCGGCTGCGGCCGCGACCAGCCAGGTCGGCACGGCCTACGGGTCCGCGCCGGCCCAGCCGACTCAGCCCACGCCCCCGGCCGGCGAGCCGAAGCCCGACGACGCCAAACAGGGTGATCCCACCAAAAACTGATCACGGCACGGAGACGCGAGGATGGAGTCCAGGCTCCATCCTCTTTCTTGAGTTCGATGCAGGTGAGCCTGTCTCCGAAAACCGGACACGCTTGGTGTCGGGAGGGTCCAACCCGGCGTGACACGAACGGACGGTCTCAAACGTACCGGACGGCAACCCATCCATTCACCGCAACACTTAGAGGGGGGTTAGTGTCGCGCCCCCCCGCCACCGCCAGGGGTGCTGTTCCCAGCAATGTGACAAACGGTGGTTTGGCTGGAAGCGCTTCACTGTGGACAATGCGGGCCAGCCCACGATCCATCGGCCCCGCCGGGTTCCGGCCCGCGTTCACGGAGGAGTTCCAATGAGCCTGACCGCCAGCAGCCCGCTCGCCGACCTCGGCATCCACCGCGCGACCATCCACCTCAACCCCAGCGTGGACCAGCTGTACGCCGACGCGATCCGCCTGGGCGAGGGCGTCCGAGCCGCCACCGGACCGCTGACCGTCCGGACGAACAAGGGCGGCCGCAGTCCGAAAGACCGCTTCATCGTCGAGGATGATCTGACGCGCGACACCGTGTGGTGGGGCGGCTTCAACGCTCCGATCACGCCGGAGGTCTTCGACCGCCTGCTGGCCCGCATGACGGCGTACGCCGAGGGCCGCGAACTGTTCGTGCAGCAGGTGTACGCCGGCACCGACCCCGACCACCGCATCGCGGTGCGGATGGTCACGGAGATGGCGTACCACAGCCTGTTCGTGCACAACATGTTCGTGCGGCCCACCGCGCAGGAGCGGCTTGATTTCCACGAGGACTGGACGGTCCTGAACATCCCGTCGTTCCGGGCCGATCCGGAGCAGGACGGCGTCCGCAGCGAGACCTTCATCCTGGTGAACTTCACCCGGCGCATGATCATCGCGGGCGGCACCCAGTACGCCGGCGAGAACAAGAAGGGCATCTTCAGCGTGCTGAACTACCTGCTGCCGGCCCAGGGCGTGATGCCGATGCACTGTTCGGCGAACGTGGGCGAAGGCGGAGACGTGGCCCTGTTCTTCGGCCTGAGCGGCACCGGCAAGACCACCCTCAGCGCGGACCCGGCGCGCAAGCTGATCGGCGACGACGAGCACGGCTGGACCGACGACGGCGTGTTCAATTTCGAGGGCGGGTGCTACGCGAAGGTGATCCACCTCAACCCCCAGGCCGAGCCGATGATCTACCGCACCACCCGCACGTACGGCACGGTGCTGGAAAACGTGGTGCTCGACCCCGCGGGCGTGCCGGACCTGAACGACGGCAGCCTGACGGAGAACACCCGCAGCGCGTACCCGATCGAGGAAGTCGCCAACCACCAGCCGGGCGGCCGGGCGGGACACCCCAAACACATCGTGTTCCTGACCGCCGACGCCTTCGGGGTGCTGCCGCCCATCAGCCGCCTGAGCCCAGAGCAGATGATGTACCAGTTCATCAGCGGCTTCACCGCCAAGATTCCCGGCACCGAGGAGGGCGTGACCGAGCCCAGCCCGACCTTCAGCACGTGCTTCGGCGCGCCGTTCATGCCGCGGCACCCCGGCGAATACGCGCGGCTGCTGGCCCGCAAGGTGCAGCAGAGCGGCGCGCAGGTGTGGCTGGTGAACACCGGCTGGACCGGCGGCATGTACGGCGTGGGCCACCGCATGAGCATCGGGCACACCCGCGCCCTGCTGAACGCGGCCATCGGCGGCGAGCTGGACAGCGTGCCCTTTGAGCGCGAGCCGTTCTTTGGGCTAGAGATCCCGACCGAGGTCCCCGGCGTGCCGGCCGAGGTGCTCAATCCCCAGCGGGCGTGGGCCGACCACGACGCGTACGCCCGAACGGCGCGCAAGCTGGCCCGCATGTTCCGCGAGAACTTCACGCGCTTCGAGGCCGGTGTAGACCCGGCCGTGACCGCGTCCATGCCCAACCCGGACAGCTGAACCGGACCCACGGCAGCGGCAGGCAGAGGGCTCATCGCCTCTGCCTGCCGCCCTGTGCGTGGCCGTGCCCATGACGTGACGCTGACGGACCTCGCCCACCATGAGGGCACGACACGGCACCAGCAGACAAGGAGGCAACGATGACCGTCCTGACCCGCCCAGACCCCCTGACCCCGTCCGACCCCCCAGCCCCGGCCGATCCGGACGACCGAAGGCCCAGGCTGCTGGCCGCCGTGCTGTTCGCAGCGCTCGCCGGCTTCGCGCTCGCGCACCTGGCGGTCGTGGCGGGCCTGCTGCTGCTGGCGGCGGCCGTGACCGTCGTGCTGGCCCTTCCATAATCAGCGCGCGGAGGGGCCGTTGACTGTGGCCCCTCCGCGCGCCGGACGTGAAGGCTATTCCTTGACGCCCCCGGCGACGGCGCCGCCGACGAAGAACTGCTGGAAGCCGTAGAACAGGCCCACGATCGGCAGGGCGCCCAGCGTGGCGGCGGCGGCGAAGATGCCCCACTTGGTGCTGAACTGGCCCGACGTGAACGACAGCAGCATCACGCCGACCGTCCATTTCTCCACGCCGGTCAGCAGGACGTTGGCGAGGATGAACTCGGCGTAGGTGCCGATGAACTGGTTCAGGAAGATGAACACCAGAATGCCGCCCGACAGCGGCAGCACCACCCGCACGAAGGTCTGCCAGCGGGTCGCGCCGTCCACCATCGCCGCTTCCTCCAGCGATTCCGGCAGGGACTCCACGTAGCCCTTGAAGATCCAGGTGTTGAAGGCGATGGCGCCGCCCGAGTACGCCAGGATCAGGCCGGTGAAGGTGTTCGTGAGGCCGAGGATCACCATCAACGTGTACACGGCGACCAGCGCCAAGAACACCGGGAACATCTGGATGAAGATGAAGAACAGCAGCATCTGGAAGCGGCCCGGGAAGCGCAGCCGGGCCATGGCGTACCCGGCGGTGGTGGACAGCAGGATCGCCAGCAGGCCGGTCAGGCCCGACACGAACAGCGTATTGCGCACGGACAGCAGGAACTTGCTCTCGTTGCCCTGCCCCGTGAACTGCGCGGGCGTCATGAAGATCACGATGATCGCCAGGGCCGCGATCAGGACCCGCAGCGCCCACGTGCGCGTCTGCTTCAGGCCGGCGCTGTCGCGGCCCAGGCGGGTCATCAGGGCGAGGATCAGCACGACCGCCAGCGCGGCGCCGCCGATCACGGCCAGCAGCACCTGCCACCCGGGAATGGTCAGGCCGTCGAAGAGCTTGCCGTAGTTCTCCAGGCTGAGCACCTGCAGGTTGGGCAGCAGGCCGCTGCGGTACAGGATATTCGGGTTGCTGAAATCGGGGAACGCGAAGAGTGAGTTGCGCGGGTCGAACGCGGCGATCACCACGTACAGCAGCGGGTACACCGCGACCAGCACCACCAGGATCAGGAACAGGTGCGTGAGCTGGTCACCCAGCACCGCCGCGTAACTGATCTTGCGGCCCGTGCGCGCGATCCCGATCCGCTGCCCGAGCAGACTGGTCAGGGCCAGGACGCCGCTGGCGACCAGCAGGAACAGCAGGAAGCGCACCCAGCCGCGCTCGATGAAGTAGATGGTGAAGCTCTTGGGCCGGCCCTGCATGTTGTGCGACAGCGCGGCGCCCAGCACGATAAACCCGATAACCAGCGCGGCCAGCACGATCCACGGCACGGCGCGCCGAAGCGGGCCGGGCTCCTGGTGCACGTACCCGCCGGGCGGCAGACTGGGCGCAGACTTCTGAGGAACGCTGGTCACTTGCGGGCCTCCTCGAACACGCCGGCCGCCTTGAAGTTCACGAGGCTGATGGCGAGGGTCAGGAAGAAGATGATCAGGGCGATGGCGCTGGCCAGGGCGTAGTTCTGACCGCCGCTGCTGGCGAAGGCCGTGTTGTAGCCCCACGACAGCAGGATGTCGGTGCTCTGCGCGGTGCTCTCGCGGCCTTCCTGCGCGGGGCCGCCCTGCGTGAGCAGGTAGATGATCCCGAAGTTGTTGAAGTTGAATGCGAAAGCCGAGAGCATGATCGGCGTGAACGACGTCCTGAGCAGCGGCAGCGTGATGTTCATGATCTGCTGCCAGCGGCTGGCGCCGTCGATGCTGGCGGCCTCGTACAGGTCCTCGTTGATGGTGGCCAGCGCCGAGATGGTCGCGGTCATCATGTACGGGAAGCCCAGCCACAGGTTCACGAGCAGGATGCTGACCTTGGCCCACAGCGGATCGCCCAGCCACGGCACGGCCGCGAAGCCCAGCAGGCCCAGCGACTTGTTCACGATGCCGAACTGCTGGTTGAACAGCGCCACCCACATCTGCACGCTGATCACGGCCGGGATGGCCCACGGCAAGAACAGCAGCGTGCGGTAGATGTTGCGGCCCTTGAGGCGCTTGTTGAACAGCAGGATGCCCAGGATCAGCCCGGCCAGCGTGTTCAGGATCACGGTACCCAGCGCGAACACCACGGTCCACACGAACACCGGCCACAGGGCGCGGCTGGCGCGCGAGAAGATGTCCTGGAAGTTCTTGAGGCCCACGCGCTCGTAGCGGTTCAGGCGCGTGGCGTTGGCGACCTTCAGCGTCTCGGCCACCGGGGCCTGCAACGTGATGGCGCTGCCGGACACGCTCGCCACCTTGGCGCGCACCGGCACCGACGCTTCCTCGTCATAGAGGATCACGGTGTCCCCGTTACACGACGGGGTGCGGCACTTGAGGTACGTAGGCAGGGTCTGACCGTCGGGCACGCTGGCCAGCGTGACGGTCCGGCGGTCGGCGCTGAGCGTCGCGCCGGTGCGCACACCGCTGTCGGGGTTACCGCTGTTCTCGCCGGAGTAGTTCGTGAAGGCGTAATTCACGGTCAGGACGACCGGCAGCACCGTGAACGCCAGGATGAACACCAGCGCCGGGAAGATGTAGTACCAGTTGGTGATCCAAGGAAACAGCCGGTACGTGATCGGCATCAGCACGATCAGGGCCAGCAGCACCCAGATCAGGATCAGGTACGGCGGGGCGGACGCCCACACCTGGGCGGTCACGCTGGAGATCAGCCAGCCGGCCAGCGCGGCGATGCCGAGCATGACCAGCAGGATAGCGATGGCGATCAGCACGCCGCGCGTCCCCTGGGGCGGGACCAGTGGTCGGCTGGCCGCAGGTGGGGTCATGGTCTCGATCATTTGTTCCTCCCTATCAATCCGGTTCGCCCATGATGAATCGAAATCCCGCGTTTAGCAAGAGCAAAACAGGATTGTATGAGACGTTCGGCATTCCACTCCAGAACATGCGCCCCCGTCACACAACGGAACGGAATCTCTTGCCTTCCCTACGGGATTGGCAACGATTCCGTCCTGTTTCCGGGCATGGCCCGGCGTTCCATTGACTAGACTTACTTGATGTTGCCGTTGATCTCGGTCACGGCCTTGTTCAGGATCGAGTCGTAATCCTGGTTGGGCTTCTGCACGCTCTGGGCGATCGCGGCGCTCCACGGTCCCCACACCGCGCCCATCGCGGGCACGTTGGGCATGGGCGTGCCGGCCGAGATGGACTTGCCGAAGCCCACGACCACCGGGTCGGCCTTGAGCTTGGTGCGGGCCGACAGGCTGACCGGAATGCGGCCGCCGGCCTTGTTGAACGACACCTGCGCGTCGCCGGTGGCCACCGCCTTGGCGAACTGCGCGGCGAGCGCCTTGTTCTTGCTGTAGGCGTTGATCATGGTGCCCTGCACGCCGACGAAGGGGCTCCACTTGCCGGTCGCGCCGGGAGGCGTGGGGAACGCCGTGATGCCGTAGTCGACGCCGGCCTTCTTGATGTCGCCCATGTCCCACGGACCGGTGAGCAGCATAGCCAGCTTGCCGTCCACGAAGGCGCTCTTGGCGGCGCCGCCGTCCACGCCCTCGGGCACGAGATTGTACTTGTAACGCAGGTCGTTCAGGAACGCGCTGGCCTTGTCGGCGCCGGCGTTGGCCAGGCCGACGTCCTTGGTGTTCAGGGTGCCGCCGTTGTTCTTGAAGACGTAGCCGCCGTACGCGCTGATCACGCCGTACTGCATGTACGCGTTGGACAGGTCAGCCAGGTAGCCGAACTTGCCGTTGCCGGTGTTCGACTGCGCGACCTTCAGGAAGTCGGCCCACGTGGTGGGAGCGTTCGGCACCAGCTTCTTGTTGTACACGACGGCCACGGCCTCGGCGTACATGGGGATGCCGAACAGCTTGCCCTGGTACGTCATGGCGTTCACGGCGGTCTTGTCGAGGTCGGTCTTGGACGTGACGTACTTGTCCATCGGCTCGATCACGCCGGCGGCGGCGAGGGCGCCGAGCTGGTCGTGCGGCAGGGTCAGCAGCAGGTCCGGGCCCTGGCCCTTGGGCGCGGCCTGGATGAACTTGTCCTTCATCTGGTCGAGCGGCACGGTGACGATGTTGACCTGATTGCCGGTCTTCTTCTGGAAGGCGGCGGCCTGATCCTTGAGCCACGCCAGTTCAGGGCCGCCGAAGTGCGACCAGACGGTGAGGGTGGCGGCGCCGGCCTGGGTGGCGAGGGCGAGGGACAGGAGGGTGAGTGCTTTTTTCATGGGACTCCTTGACGCGTGGTGAACCGCTTCCATAACGGAGGCGTGCCGCGGCGCAGCGGAGATGTCGCTGCGCTTGGGGTGAGCGCCGGCGGCTCGTATTCGGGATGCTCGTCGGCATTATAGGTTCCGCCGCCTGACTTGACAATGATCAGACGGCTGACTTTTACCGCTACAGTCACCATTTTGTGACCTTCGACGCACTCGTGGGCGGGTGGTCACGAGGCCAATGACCGTCCCAGGACATTTGAGACCTGACCGACCGGTCAGGCGGGGCGTATCATGCCACCATGACGGCCACCATTCCCCCGAGCGGCCCCACGGGCCGGGCCAAGTTGATCCTGTTCCTGACCATCTTCAGCGCCATGCTGGGCCTGAGCATCCTCTTCCCGATCATCGCGCCGCTGGGCCGCGAACTCGGTCTGAGCGAGACGCAGACCGCGTGGTTCTCGACCGCGTACTCGCTGATGCAGTTCGTGTTCTCGCCCATCTGGGGCGCGCGCAGCGAACGCAGCGGGCGCAAACCCGTGCTGCTGCTGGGGCTGTGCGGCTTCGCGCTGTCGTTTGGGCTGTTCGGCGTGATCGCGGACCTAGGCCTGCGCGGCGTGCTGGGCGGCACGGCCCTGTTTGCCCTGCTGGTCGCCGCGCGCGTGCTGGGCGGCATGCTCTCCAGCGCCACGCTGCCCACCGCCCAGGCGATGATGGCCGACCTGAGCGCCGCCGGCGACCGCGCGGCCGGCATGGGCCTGATCGGCGCCGCCTTCGGCCTGGGCGTGGTGTTCGGCCCCGGCCTGGGCGCCCTGCTGAGCACCCTGGGCCTGACCGCGCCGGTGTACTTCAGCGCCGCGCTGGGGCTGCTGACCGCCGTGGTGGCCGCCCGCGTGCTGCCCGAGACCCGGCACGCCCGCGGCGCCGCGGTCACCGGCACCGACCGCCGGACCCTCTTCGCGCGCCCCGGCATTCCGCTGTTCCTGGCGCTGAGCGCCCTGACCACCCTGGCGTCCGTGGGCATGGAGCAGACCATCGGCTTCTTCGTGCAGGACACCCTGCACCTCACCCCGGCCGGGGCGGCGCGCTCGGTGGGCGGCATGCTCGCGGTGTTCGGCGTGGTGGCCGCGCTGGTGCAGGGCGGCGCGATCCGCCCGCTCGCCAAGCGGGTGCCGCCCACCCCGCTGATCGCCACCGGTCTGGCCGTGATGGGCGCCGGCATGCTGCTGCTCCCGGGTATGACCTCGTTCTGGCCGATCACCGCCGCCCTGGCCGTGATCGGCGTGGGGAGCGCGGTCCTCAGCCCCAGCCTGAGCGCCGCCCTGAGCCTGAGCGTGGGCGAGGACGAGCAGGGCACCGTGGCCGGCCTGAACTCCAGCGCCCTGGCCCTGGGCCGCATGACTGGCCCGCTGATCGGCACGGGCCTGTACCAGCACGTCGGCCACGGCGCTCCGTACCTGCTGAGCGGCGGCGTGCTGGGCGCGGCATTGCTGTGGACGCTGGTCGTCCGGCCCAAGGTCACGGCGCAGACGCCCGTGCCCAACTCCTGACCGGCCGGCGCAGTGGGCAGACGGCCGTGATCACTCGCGCGGGCCGTATGCTGGCCGGATGACCCGTCCCTCCACTCCGTCCCGCCGGCCGGTGCCGCCCAATCCGGCCAGAGACCTCGGCGTGCGCGTCCTGATGCGCGTGATGGCCGGGGACGCCTTCGCCGCGCCGGCGCTGGACGCCGCGCTGGCCGGCGCCCACCTCAGCGCCCGCGACGCCGGGCTCGCCACGCACCTCGTGTACGGCACGCTGCGCCGCCACGCCAGCCTGCGCGCGGCGCTGGCACCGCTGCTGAGCGCCGACACCCACCCGAAGGTGTGGACCCTGCTGCTGGCCGGCACCTTCGAGAAGCTGCACCTGGGCACGCCCGCGCACGCGGTGGTCAGCGAGTACGTGAACCTCGCACGCGACGCCCGGCTGGCCCCACCGGGGCTGGTGAACGCCGTGCTGCGGCGCGTCGAGCCCGTGCCCACATCGCCCGCTGCCGAGCTGCCAGGGTGGCTGGCCGACATCGTCCACGACGCCTACGGCACACAGGCGAACGCCGTGATGGCCAGCCTGCTCGAACCGCAACCGCTGTGGCTGAGCCTGTCGGACGCGGGCGTCGCGTCCCTGGTCGCGGAGGGCAGCACGGTCACGCCCGGCCCGCAGGGGGTCGACCGGGTAGAGCTTGCCCGGCCGCTGCGCGAGACCGCCGCGTACACAGACGGTCAGGCGCAGCCGATCAACCCGGCCAGCCTGGCGTGTGTGGCGGCGCTGGGCGACGTGCAGGGCGCGCGGGTGCTGGACCTGGCCGGAGGCGCGGGCATCAAGGCGGCAATGCTCGCGGCGCGCGGCGCGGCCGTGACCAGCGTCGACGTGCAGGCCCGCAAGCACGCGGCCGCCCGCCGGAACCTGCGTCGTCTGGGCCTGGACGCGGCGTTCGTCACGCACGACCTGACGCAGCCGCTGGACGTGGAACCGGCGGCGCTGGTGCTGCTTGACGCGCCGTGCACCGGCACCGGCACGCTGCGCAGCCACCCGGAGATCAAACTGCGCCTCACCCCGGACGGCGTGCGGGCCGCGGCCGTGCTCCAGACGCAGCTGCTCGACACCGCCGCGGCCGTGGTCGCTCCCGGCGGCGTGCTGGTCTACTCGGTGTGCTCGGTCACGCCGGAGGAGGGCCGGAATGTCATCGCGTCCTTCCTGAACACGCACCCGGCCTTCCACGCCGAGGCCGTGCCCGGCGTGACCGTGCCGCACGTGCCGGCCGGCCCCGGCGTCCTGACGGTGCCCACGGACGGCGTCGACGGGTTCTTCATCGCCCGGCTGCGCCGCGCGGACGCCTAGAGGCCCAGCGCGGCGTCCAGGGCGATCTCGATCATCGCGTGGAAGGTCGACTGCCGCTCTTCGGCGGTGGTCTCCTCGCGCGTGACGAGATGGTCGCTGATGGTCAGGATGGTCAGGGCCCTGACGCCGTACTTGGCGGCCAGGGTGTACAGGCCGGCCGCTTCCATCTCGACGGCCAGCACGCCGTACTGTGCCCACAGCCGGTACTGCTCGAAGTCGTCGTGGTAGAAGGTGTCGCTACTCATGATGTTGCCGACGTGCGTGGCGTGCCCACGTTCGCGCGCCAGCCGCGCCGCGCGTTCCAGCAGCCCAAAGTCCGCGATGGGCGCGAAGGTCTTGGCCCCGAACCGGATGGTGTTGATGTTGCTGTCGGTGCATGCCGCCTGCGCGAGCACCACGTCGCGCACGTGCACGTGCTCCTGGTAGCTGCCGGCCGTGCCGACGCGGATCAGGGTCTTGCAGCCGTAGTCCTGGATGAGTTCGTTCACGTAGATCATCGAGGACGCGATGCCCATGCCGGTGCCCTGCACGCTCACGCGCTGGCCACGGTACGTGCCGGTGTAGCCGTTCATGCCGCGCACGGTGTTGTGCAACGTGGGATTGTCGAAGAAGGTCTCGGCGATGTGCGTGGCGCGCAGGGGATCGCCGGGCAGCAGGACGGTCTCGGCGATCTGGCCCGGCTGGGCGCTCAGGTGAATGCTCATGGTCGTCAGGCTAGCAGGGGCGGGCGCCTCAGCGTTCGGCCAGCGCCGTGGCCACAGCCGCCAAAAAGTCGGCGGGCTGTTCGGTCTGGCCCTGCGCGAGCGCCGGTTTGCCGCCCCCCTTGCCGCCGGTGTGGGCCAGCACCTGCCGCAGCAGCGCTCCGGCGTCCACGTCCGCCCGGCCCGAGCCGACACCGCAGCGCCCGGCGGGCGTGACGGCCGCGACCACGTCGCCTACCCCGGCCGCGCTCAGCACGGGCAGTAGCAGGGCGGGGTCGTCCACGGCCACGGCCCGCAGGACGGCGGTGCCGACGACCTGCGCCGCCGTGCCCGCGACCAGCGTCCGGGCGTGGGCGTGCCGCAGCGTGTCCAGCTCGGCGTGCAGGGCGTCCCGCTCGGCCCGCAGCGCGTCCACCCGTTCGGTCACGCGGGCCACCGGCACGCTGAAACTCTGGGCCAGGGCGCGGGCACTCCTGTACACGCCGCTCAGGTACGCGCTCGCCTCCTCGCCAGCCATGAAGACCACGCGGGTCAGGCCGCCCTTGATGCGCTCGGTGCGCAGGACCACGACCGGCGCGGCCATTGCGGCGCGCGGCACGTGGGTGCCGCCACACGCGCTCACGTCGAAGGGCGTGCCGGCGGCGTCCTGGAAGATCACCAGCCGCACCTGACCCCGCACCTTCGCCGTTCGCCGCAGCGGGTAGCGGCCCAAGTCGTCCTCGGCCACCACGGGCGTCGCAAGGATCAGGTCGCCGCGCCCGAGCGTCTTGCGCAGCAGCGCCTCGGCGGCGTAGACGTCCTCCTCGCCGGGATCGCCGCGCAGGTCGAGGGTGCACTCGGGCGACGTCATGCTGACCGCCTCCACGGCGAACGCCGGGTTCACGCGCGCAAAGGCCTGCGCGAGCAGGTGCTCGCCGGAATGCCGCTGCGTGTGCCGCCAGCGGCTGCCGGCGTCCACGGTGCCGCTCACCGCCGCGCCGAGAGTGGGCATATCTCCGTCCAGCTCGTGCCAGATCTCCCCCGTCGCCTTCACCTTTCGGGTCGTGGTGACGTGCGCGGAGCCGCCCGGCCACGCCAGATCGCCCACGTCGCCCGGCTGGCCGCCGCCCTCGGGGTAGAAGGCGGTGGCGTCGAGCTGAAGGCGCGGGCCGTCCACGGCCGTGACGGTGGCCGTGAAGTCCAGGCGGGGCGGCAAGTCGTGGTACAGGGCGCGGGTCATGACCGGCAGGGTAAAGCCTGCACGCGGCCCGGAACGGTGAGGGCCGGCAGGCCCGGCTACACTCGGGGCATGCTCGTGTACCACCTGCCCGGCACCTTCGACACCCGCGACGCGCACCTCGACCTGCTGTGGAGCGCCGGCGCGACCGGCCTGGAGGAACGCGCCGGCGTGATCCGCGCGTACTTCGACGACCAGACGGACCTGCCCGCGCCCGTAGCGGACGGCGAGTGGCGGCAAGAAGCCGACCAGGACTGGCTGGCCGAGTTCAAGGCGACCCTGCGGCCCGTCACGGCCGGGCGCGTGACCATCGTGCCGCCGTGGCTCACGCACGAGGTCCCGGCTGGGCAGGTGCCGCTGATCATCGAGCCGGGGATGGCCTTTGGCACCGGACACCACGCGACCACGCGCATGGCCGTCGAGGCGCTCTCACAGCTCGACCTGAGCGGCCTGGGCGTGCTCGACGTGGGCACCGGCAGCGGCGTGTTGGCCATCGCGGCCACGCTGCTGGGCGCGGAGCACGCGCTGGGCGTGGACATCGATCCGCAGACCATTCCCATCGCGCAGGAGAACGCGGAGATCAACGGTGTGCCCGCCGGCCGCGCCGTTTTCGTCGAGGGCACGCTGGGCAGCGACCTGCCGGAACACACGGCGCCGGACGCCACCTATGACGTGCTGGTGGCCAACCTCTACGCCGAGCTGCACGACCTGCTGGCCGGCGAGTACGCGGCCCACCTGCGGCCCGGCGGCCCGCTGATCCTGACGGGCATCCTGACCGGGAAACTCCCGCTGGTGCAGGACGCCCTGGCACGCGAGGCCTTCGCGGACGTGACGGTGCGGCACAACGGCGAGTGGGCGCTGGTCACAGCCCGCGCGCCGCAGTGACACGGATTCCGATGGATTCCGTCCTATTTTCGGAATCACTCCGACCGCAGGAAGAAGGACAAGATACGGATGGCCGGGAAGCGGACTGGGACAGCTCCGCAGGAGAGAACCATCCAGCGCTTTCCCGAGTGTTCCGGAACTGGATGGAATCCGTATGACCCGCCGGACAGCCGGGCCGGCGGGCGGGCACCGCGTGCTCGTGCCGGAGCTGCGGGACGTGATGATCCTCGGGCCGCGAGAGGTGCGCCACCTGCACGTGCTGCGCGTGCGGCCGGGTGACACCGTGCGCGTGTTCGACGGCGACGGCCACGAGGCCGAGGCGACGGTTGCCACGCTGGACGACGCGCGGGCCGAGCTGCACCTGGGCACGGCGCTGGCCGGCGCGTCCGAGACACCGATGCCGCTGACCCTGGTCGTGGCGCTGCTCAAGGGCGACAAGCTGGCGGAGGTGGTGCGCGCCGCGACGGAACTCGGCGTGGCTGACATCCGCCTGATCGTGACGGCCCGCGCGGACGTGCGCGAGATCGGCGCGCAGAAGCTCCAGCGTCTGGAGCGGATCGCGCAGGAGGCGGCCAAGCAGTCGCGCCGCACCGTCATCCCCGACGTTCACGCGCCCGTGACCGTGGGCGACCTGACATGGCCCGGACAGCTGTTCGTCGCTCAGCCCGGCTCGACCACACGGATAGGCGACGTGCTGGACTGGGCGGCCCCGGTGACGGTGCTGACCGGCCCGGAAGGCGGCCTGACTGACGCGGAGGTGACGGCACTGGCGGCGCGCGGCGCCATACCCGTCACGCTGGGGCCACGCATCCTGCGGGCGGAGACGGCGCCGGTCGCGCTCCTGGGGGCCATCGCCGCGCTGGGGCGCTGAGGGCCGTCAGGCCGGAACGCTGGCGATCGGCGCCGCCGTGGGCAGAAGTTGCCGCCAGGATTTCACATCGCCCACGTGGGTGGTCACGTAGCGTTCCAGCGCGCGCCACAGGGCCGGACGCTGCGCGTGGGGCACCGGCGCGTCCATGCTGACCCTGACGGTCTGCCGCACGACACTGCGCAGGAAGGCCAGCGCCTCGGTCGGGTACGCGGGCAGGCTGCTGCACTTGCCGCACAGCAGCTGACCGCCCAGCGGGTCCGGATGGGCAGGTGCGGGGGCGCGGCAGCGCGCGCAGTGGGCGGTGTTCTGCACGAAGCCCGCCAGCGCCAGCAGCTTGTGGCTCAGCACCAGGGCCACCCACTCGGGGTCCGGCTGGTGCGACAAGCCGCGCAGGGCGCCGGCGAACAGATCGAAGGCCTGGTCGCTGAACTCGCCTTCCTGGAACAGGGCGTCGGCGAACTCGGCCAGCAGGTGCGCGAAGGCGTAGCGCTCGGGCTCGGCCAGCCGCGGCAGGGCGCCCTCCAAGATGGCCTGCTTCACGCTGGCGAGATCGTTGTGCGGCCCCTGATAGACCTGCACGCCAACGTGGTGGAAGAGGTTCAGTCGGCTGGCAAGTGGCCCGCGCACTCCGCCGCGCGCCACGGCCTTGAGCTTGCCCTGCGGAGTCAGCAGGGTCACGATGATGTCGCCAGCGGGCGTCACGCGCCGCCGGATGACGATGCCGCTGCGGTTCGCGGTGCGTGACCTCACCCTCACAGTCTAGTGCCGGGACCACGCGGCGGCTGTGCCAGCGTCCACACTCGCGTGCAGGCGGCGCGGGTACACTGCCGTGAATGAGTGACGCGCACCGCCGTGACCACAGCGTCCGAGACCTGCTCCGGGAACTGTTTCCCGAGACCCACCGTGAACTGTTCGGACAAGACCAGACGGCCGCGCCGCCGACACTGGGCCTTTACGCCGTGGCGGACGGCCGCCTAGCGCTGGTGCAGGGCGACCAGCTGGCGGAATTCACGCCGCTCGATCCCAAGGGCAGCAAGGCGCTGCACTGCGACCTGTGCCACTACACCCGCAGCCGCACTGAGGCCGCCGTGTACCGCGTGCATGTGGGCCGCCGCCTGACGCGCTACGTGACGCTGTGTACCGGCACCGACAGCTGCCAGAAGCGGGCCGGGACGCGCGGCCTGACGCACCTCGCGGACCGCATCTTCCCCATCGAGCCCGTGACGATGGAGTGAGCGCTCTGAGGAGCGACCGACGTCTGGCGCGGGCCGCGACCACCCCGCTGGTGATCCGTGAGGGCCGGGCCGCTGCTGTCGCCGGCGTCGGCGGCTAGCGTGGGAAGGTGACTGAGGTGTGGCCATCCGTCCTGAGTGAACTTCGCCTGCTGGTGGGACTGCTGGTGGCGGCCGTGCTGAGCGGCCTGGTCGGCTGGGAACGCGAAGCCCACCGCACCGGCGCGGGGCTGCGCACGCACATGCTGGTAGGCATCAGCTCCGCGCTGTTCGTGGTACTGGCCGAGCAGCTGATCGTGCAGTACGGCGTGTCCAGCAGCGGCGTGCGCTTCGATCTGGTGGGCGTGCTGGCCGCCGTGGTCAGCGGCGTGAGCTTCCTGGGCGCGGGCACCATCTTCTCGTCGGGCCGGGGCGAGCGCACGCGCGGGCTGACCACGGCGGCCAGCCTCCTGGCCACCGCAGGCGTGGGCGTCGCGTGCGGACTGCACCTGTACGTCTTCGCGACGGGCGCGACAGTACTGTTCCTCTTCGTGCTGCGGCCCCTCCAGCGCATGACCGAGCGGCCCAAACGGCCTCCGCAGGACGCGGATTCGCTCGAATGACGCCCGGCCATCCGGCGGCCACTTGCCGCTTCGCGGAATATTGTATACAATATCCACAATGACCTCCTTCGAGCGGCCCACCCTGGTGCGCGACAGCGTGTATGACCACCTGCGCCGCGCGCTGCTAGACGGCGACATCGCTCCGGGCGAACGCCTCGCGGAGGTCGAACTCGGGCAGCACCTCGGCGTGTCCCGCACTCCGATCCGCGAGGCCCTGATGCGCCTGACGCAGGACGGCCTGCTCGTCGCGGAGGCGAACAAGGGCGTGCGCGTGCGCACCGTCACCTCCGCCGAGGCCCGCGACGCCTACGTGGTGCGCGAGGAACTCGACGGTCTTGCCGCCGCGCTGGCCGCCGAGCAGCACGCCGCCTCGGACGCCGCCCTGCTCCGCAGCGCCCTGAACCGCCTGAATGGTGCCCCCACCACCGACTACCGCGAACAGACCCGGCTCGACCTCGCGTACCACCGCGCGGTCACGGACGCCGCGCACAACACCGTGCTGGGTATCCTCGCGCGCGACCTGGAGCAGCGCGTGGCGCTGATCAAGCACCAGACCCGCACGTACAACGCCCACCCGGACACGGCCGCGCAGCACGCCGCGATCCTCCAGGCGATCCTGGACCGCGACGCGCCCGCCGCCCGCGAGGCCGCCCGCGCCCACGTCCGCACCTTCGCCGCACTCGTCCTGAGCGACCTTGGAGACCCCACATGATCGACCAGCTCTACCGCAAGACCGTCCTCACCGTCGCCGGCCAGAAGGCTGTGGAGACCATCGTGCGCTCGCGCGGCTGGAGCGTGGCCCAGCGCTTCGTGGCCGGCGAGAGCATCCAGACCGCGCTGGACGCCGTTCGCGAACTGGAGAAGGACGGCATCCTCAGCAACCTCGACCTGCTGGGCGAGTTCATCGACTCGCCCGAGAAGTGCACTGCCTTCGCGGACAACGTCCTGCGCCTGCTGGACGCCGCGCACGAGCAGGGCTTCACGCCGTATGTCAGCGTGAAACTGTCCAGCGTCGGCCAGGGCCAGACCGTGAACGGTGAGGATCTGGGGCTCACCAACGCCCGGCGCATCGTCGGCCGCGCCCGGCAGTACGGCGGCTTCGTGTGCCTGGACATGGAAGACCACGCGCGGGTGGACCAGACCCTCGCGCAGTTCCGCACCCTGCACGGTGAATTCGGCGGGCAGCACGTCGGCACGGTGCTCCAGTCGTACCTCTACCGCTCCGAGGCCGACCGCGCCGCGCTGGACGACCTGAACCCGAACCTCCGCATCGTCAAGGGAGCGTACCTCGAACCCGAAACGGTCGCCATGCCCGTCAAGGCCGACGTGGACGCCAGCTACCGCAAGCTCGTGTACGCGCACATGAAGGCCGGTGCCTACGTGAACGTCGCCACGCACGACGAGTCCATCATCCGCGACGTGCAGCACTTCGTCCTCGCCCACGGCATCGCCAAGGACGCCTTCGAGTTCCAGATGCTCTACGGCATCCGTCGCGACCTCCAGAAGAACCTCGCCGCCCAGGGCTACCGCGTCCGCGCGTACATCCCCTACGGCCGCGACTGGTACGCGTACTTCTCCCGCCGAATTGCCGAACGCCCGGCGAACGTGATGTTCGTGCTGCGCGGCATGCTGCGGGGATGAACGGGCCATCGGCTCTGAGCCATGAGCTTTGAGCCAGCCCGTCTCCCCTGATTGCCCACCGCCCCCGAAGGAGTGCCCACATGCTGAAAATCCAGGAGTACCGCCCCCAGCCCTTTACCGACTTCACGCTCGACGAGAACGTGCGGGCCTACAAGGACGCCCTGAAGACAGTCCGCGCCGAGCTGGTTGGCAAGCACTACCCGCTGGTCATCGACGGCGAGCGCGTGGACACCGCCGAGAAGCTGACCTCGCTGAACCCCTGCGACACCTCGGAAGTGGTGGGCACGACGGCAAAGGCAACCATAGAGGATGCCGAGCGGGCCTTGCAGGGCGCGTGGACAGCGTTCGAGACGTGGAAGACGTGGGACATGGACGCCCGCGCCCGGATTCTGCTGAAGGCCGCCGCGATCCTGAAGCGCCGCCGCCTGGAAGCGTGCGCGCTGATGAGCGTCGAGGTCGGCAAGAACTACGCCGAGGCCGACGTGGAGGTCGCGGAGGCCATCGACTTCCTGGAGTACTACGCGCGCAGCGCCATCAAGTACGCGGGCTTCGGCGCGGCCGAGACGACGTGGTTCGAGGGCGAGGAGAACGGCCTGATGTACCTGCCGCTGGGCGTGGGCGTCAGCATCAGCCCGTGGAACTTCCCGTGCGCGATCTTCCTGGGCATGCTGGCCGCGCCCATCGTGGCGGGCAACTGCGTGATCGCCAAACCCGCCGAGGACAGCGGCCTGATCGCGGGGATGATGGTGGACATCCTGCTGGAAGCGGGACTGCCCGCCGGGGTGCTCCAGTTCCTGCCGGGTGTGGGCAAGGAGGTCGGGGAATACCTGACCACGCACGCAAGGACGCGCTTCATCACGTTCACGGGCAGCCGCGCGGTGGGACTGCACATCAACGAGGTCGCCGCGAAGGTGCAGCCGGGCCAGAAGTGGATTAAGAAGGTCATCCTGGAACTGGGCGGCAAGGACGGCATGATCGTGGACGAGACCGCAGACGTGGACGTGGCCGTGACGGCCGCCGTGCAGGGAGCGTTCGGCTTCAACGGCCAGAAGTGCTCCGCGATGAGCCGCCTGATCGTGGTGGACAGCGTGTACGACGACGTGGTCAGCGCCTTCGTGGAGCGGGCGCGGGCACTGAAGGTCGGCACTGGCGAGGAGAACGCGAACGTCACGGCGGTCGTGAACCAGATGAGCTTTGACAAGATCAGGGGCTACCTCGACCTCGCGCCGCAGGAGGGCACGGTGCTGCTGGGCGGCGAGGCCACGGGCGAGGCGGGCGGCAAGACCGGGTACTACGTGCCGCCGACCATCGTGGGCGACGTGAAGCGCGGCGCCCGGCTGGCGCAGGAGGAGATCTTCGGGCCGGTCGTGTCGGTGATCCGAGCCAGGGACTGGCAGGACGCGCTGGACATCGCCAACAGCACGGAGTACGGCCTGACCGGCGGCGTGTGCAGCCGGAACCGGGCGCGGCTGGAGCAGGCCCGCCGCGAGTTCGAGGCCGGGAACCTGTACTTCAACCGCAAGATCACCGGGGCCATCGTGGGCGTGCAGCCCTTCGGCGGCTACAACATGAGCGGCACGGACAGCAAGGCGGGCGGCCCGGACTACCTGGCGAACTTCCTGCAGCTGAAGGCCGTGACCGAACGCTGGTAAGACCGGTCCCCGGGCCGCCGTCTTAGAAAACGACAACAATTATGGAGCGCGGGCGTGAATGGTTGCCGCGCTCCTTGCGTTTGAACATCAAACGGCTCCGTTGCCTTCGGTTTGGGTGGGAATGGCGGCGGCCGGTTCACCCGTGACAACCCAGACATGTCGGAACCTATGTGCAGGACGTCGCTTCGACGTCATCTTGCTCCGACTCCAAAGATGTCTAGGCAGGTACTCCGGTGAGGCTGGGCGTGACACTACTATCCGCCCAAGTTCCATCCTTTTCGTTGTCACGCAGTCCAACGCCGGTCGTGAGCCAGTCACGGCCTCCCTCCGGAGTCTTTGTCGTCCGGGCGGAGTTGCCGGACGTCTTCCCCTGTTCCCGGAGGAACCATGAAGCACCCCCGCTCCCTGTTCGCGGCCACCCTGGCCCTGTCCCTCGCCGCGTGCAGCCAGCAGACCGCCGTGACCCCCACGGCCAGCGAGAGTGCCGCGGGCGGCACCTACCTCGTCGGCTTCCGGCAGGACGGCCTGAGCAGCCAGAGCCTGAGCGCACAGGCGACCGTGCAGGCCCAGGCCATCACCGCGGCCGGCGGCGTCATCACCACCCAGTGGGCGGACATCAGCGCGGCGGCCGTCAAGCTCACCCCCACGGCGCTGGCGAAGCTCAAGGGCAACCCCCTGATCGAGTATGTCGAACAGGAAGCCGCGCACCACGCGCTGGGCGGCCGGCACCTGACCACGGACGCCGGGGCGAGCGGTAAACCCGGCAGCGTCACGCCGACCTCCACAACGGCCGCTCCGTACACGCCCAGCGGCGAGTTCACCTGGGGCGACAACGCGCTGCGCGTGCCGGACCTCCGCACGGCCGGATACACCGGGGCGAGCACGACCATCAAGGTCGCCGTGTGCGTGCTGGACACCGGCATCGACGGCAATCACCCCGAGTTCCAGCGCAAGCTCAAGGGCTTCAAGAACTTCACCGGTGAAGCCAACCGCAGTGACGCGTACGCCCCGAACGACGTGTCGCACCACGGCACGCATGTGTCGGGAACCGTCTTCGCACAGTACGGGGCGGGCACCGGCGCGTCCGGCCTGCAGCCCGGCGAGGACGCCAACGGCGTGGGCGGTGTGGCGACCGGCGCCGACCTGTACATGGGCCGAGTGCTGGGTGACACCGGGTCCGGCAGCAGCAGCGGCATCATCAACGGCCTGAACTGGTGCGCGGCGCAGCTCAAGAGCCAGGGCGGGACCGAGGACAAGGTCGTCGTATCGATGAGCCTGGGCGGCGGCAGCCGGAGCACCACCGAACAGCGCGCCTACACCAGCGCGTACAACAAGGGCGTGCTGATCGTCGCGGCCACCGGCAACGACGGCGCGGCCGTGTCGTACCCCGCCGCGTACGACAACGTGGTCGGTGTGGCCGCCGTGGACAACACCCTCGCCAAGGCCAGCTTCAGCAACTTCGGCACGCAGGTCGATCTGTCCGGCCCCGGCGTCGCCGTGCTGAGCAGCGTGCCACTCGGACAGGGCGCGGCGGCCAGCGCCTCGGGCGGCGGCGTGACCTTCACCGACGTGACTGGGGCCGACAACAGCGCCAAGACGACCGTCAGCGGCACCATCGTGAAGGCCGGCGACGGCACCGGCACGGCCGGCGCGAACCAGTTCTGCGGCACCAGCACCCGCAACAGCGCCCTGGCAAACAACATCGCCCTGATCTCGCGCGGCACCTGCACCTTCGAGGAGAAGGTCGCCAACGCGAACGCCAGCGGCGCCAAGGCCGTCATGATCTACAACAACGCCGCTGGCCCGCTGGGCATGAGCCTCACCAACACCTACGCCATCCCGGTCGTGGGCATCCTCCAGACCGACGGGCAGGCGCTGCTGGGCAAACTGCCCACCACCGGCACCGTTGCGGTGACCACCGCCGACTACGAGTACTTCGACGGCACCAGCATGGCGACCCCGCACGTGTCGGCCGCCGCCGCAGTGGTGTGGGCCGCCAAGCCCACCCTGACGAACGCGCAGCTCCTCAGCCTGCTGACCTCCACGGCCAGGGATCTGGGCACGGCCGGCAAGGACAACAACTTCGGCTACGGCCTGGTCGACCCGTACAAGGCCATCACCGGCAGGTAAGCTCCTGAGTTGCCCCGCCCTCCACGCACGTGGAGGGCTTTTTCATCTGTCTCGCTCCGCCATCAGCGTGTTCACGATCAGGGCGCCGCCCAGGATGGCGGGAATGCCACCGCCGGGATGAACGCCGGTGCCCACCTGCCACAGGCCCGGCGCCACGTGGTACGGCTGCGGATGCAGCGGCCCGGCGCGCCACGCCGGGGCTGCCGCTCCGTAGATCGCGCCGCCCGGATGGCCGCCCAGCACGTAGTGGGCAGGGGTCAGCGTCCGGGCGTCCCGCAGGGCCGGAAGCAGGTCCGGCACGTCCAGCCGCCGGGCCACGCGCCGCAGTTCGGCCTGCACCCACGGGTGATCGGGGCTGGGAGCCGCGCCGGTCGCGGGCATGCTGATGAGCACCGTCACGCGGGGAGGGTCGTGGTGCACCATGGTCAGGGTGCTGTCCGGCAGCGCGCCCGCCCGCAGCGCCCGGCGCAGGGCGCGAAAGTCGTCCGGGGGAACGATGCTGGTGTAGGGCAGCGGCAGGGGTCGGTCCAGCACGCCGTACAGCACAAATCCGCTGACGGTCCGGCGGCCCACCGGACTGCGCGTGGAGTGGCGTCGCAGCGCGGCCAGCCGGGTTGGGTCGATCGCGCTGACCAGCACGTCGTGCCGCACGGTCTCGCCGCCGTCCAGTTCGAGCGTGGTAGCGCGCAGCCCGGTGACTGCACAGCCCGTCCGGATCACCACGCCCCGGCGTCCGGCCAGCGCCAGCAGCGTGTCGAGCAGAGCGCCCATGCCGGCGGCGGGGCGGTAGACCTGCCCGTCCAGCAGGGCCGGGATCAGGGCGTAGAGGGCCGGGGCGTCCCACGGCGTGACGCCCGCGTTGAGCGCGTGGGTCGCCAGGGCGTGCTCCAGCGCGGGGGGCAGCCGCTGTGCACGCAGCCACGCGTGGGCGGTGGGATGCCGGCCCGTCACGCCGAACAGCGCCCGCGCCGCCCGCAGGAACGCCGGATCGGTCACTCGGGGCGGCGTGGTGAGCAGGGTGGTCAGGTGCGGGCGCAGCGGCGCGGCCGTCCGCACGTAGGATCGCCAGTGCGGGTGCAGCGGATGGTCCGGCGGCACGGGCAGCGGGACGGGGCCAAACGGCGTGTGGTGCACGCCCAATCCGCCCGGCAGGGGCCGCAGGTCGAGCGGATCGGGTTCGCCCACGCGCTCCACGTACGCGCGCCACACCTCGGGAAACGTAAAGAGGCTCGGGCCGGTGTCGAAGGTGACGGCGCCGACCTGCTCACGGCGCAGCTTGCCGCCGGCCCGGTCGCGCTCGTACACCGTGACGGCGTGCCCGCGCCCACCGAGCAGCGCCGCGAGCGCCACACCGGCCAGACCGCCCCCGATAATCCCGACCGACCGCATGAATCAGAGCCCGTGCCACAGCCCGCGCGCGAGCAGGTACACCAGTTGCACGCCCGCCACCGCGCCCACGATCCACGGCGTGACGATGCTCAGGGGGTACAGCCGGGCCGCCCGCTGCGGCGTGGGCGAGCGCAGCAGGCTCAGGGCCATGCCGCCGCATGTGACGGCCAGGGCCAGCGCCGTCAGGGCCGAGACGGACCACAGCAGCGCGGCGGCCACCGCGAACCAGCTCAGCGCGTAGCACGCGGCGCCGCGCGCGCCCAGGGTGGTGGCGACAGTGGCAGTGCCCGCGTGCCGGTCGGCTGGAATGTCCTGCACGGCGTCGAAGGCGTGCTTGCCCACCGAGTACGCCATCAGCGCCAGCAGTGGCAGCCACGGCACCGGGCTGCCGAGGACCAGGGCGGGCAGGGCGAGCGGCAGGGCGTACGCGACGTTACTCAGGCCGTCCAGGAACGGGCGGGCCTTCACGCGCAGGGGCGGCAGGCTGTACGCCGCGAACAGCGCCGCCGACAGCGCCAGCACCAGCGTCGCGGCGGGCGGCAGGACTATGGCCAGGACCACGAGGGCCGGCACGTTCCACGTCAGGGTGGCGCGCAGCAGCGGCGCAGCCTCCGCGTCGGCCAGGCGGGCGCCCTGCCACCCACCCTTGCGGCTCGAGCGGGCATCTTCCTCTCGGTCCCACAGGTCGTTCAGGCCGTAGATCAGCAGGTTGAACGGCAGGGTCAGATACGCCAGCAGCAGCAGCACACCGGCGTCCAGCGTGTACAGCCGGCCGGTCAGCCAAACGCCCGTGACCAGCGTGCCGATGGTGTTGATCCACAGCGCGGGCCGCGACACCGTGAGCAGGCGCCGCAGGGGCAGGGTGGTGGGCAGGGTCAGGACTCGGGAGCGCATGGTCGTCCGGGCCGCATTGTACGGGCGCGGCTCCCTGCGGAGGTCCCCGTGCGAGGGCACGAATGCTTACGATTGGCACGCACGCCGTCCGGAACAATGGCGGAAGGATGCACCTTCCCGAACAGCTGTCTCACCTGGGCATGTACACGGCCTCCGAGGTCGAGTCGCGCACGGGTGTGCCGGCCACCACCCTGCGGCAGTGGGAGCGGCGCTACGGCTTTCCGCGTCCGGCGCGCAATTCCAGCGGGTACCGCCTGTACTCGCCGGAGGACGTGGTCGAGATCGGGCGGATGCAGGCGCACCTGATGCAGGGCGTGTCCGCGCGCCGGGCGGCCGAGCTGACCCTGGCGGGCCTCGACCCGGCCCGCGCGCCGTCTGGGGCGGGGCCGAACGTCGAGCGCCTGGCCGCGACGCTCACGGCGGCGCTGCTCGCGTCGGACAGTGGGAAGGCGCAGGCGGTGCTGGGCGAGGCGTACGCGCAGCTACCACAGGAGACGGTGCTGCTGGAGATCGTCACGCCCACGCTGGCCGACATCGGGCAGCGCTGGGAGCGCGGGGAGATTACGGTCGCGCACGAGCACGAGGCCACCGCCTTCCTGCGCGCCCGTCTGATGGCCCTGATGGACGCCGCCGACACGCCCGCCGCGCCCGGCCCGCTGGTGGTGGCCGCGTGCGCGCCCGGCGAGCGGCACGAGCTCGGCCTGATGATGCTGACGGTGGCCCTGCGCCGCCGCGGCGTGCGCGTCGCTTACCTGGGCGCGGACGTGCCGCTGGGCGACCTCGCGGTGTACGCGCGGGAACGCGGCGCGGCCGGCGTGATGCTGGCCCTCCAGGGCGACTGGGCGCTGCCGGGCACGCGGGCGCAGCGCCGCGACCTGGACGACCTGGGCGTGCCCGTCTACCTGGGGGGCGCGCTGATGAACAGCTGGCCGGAACTGGCCGGGGAACTGCGCGGCATCTACGCCGGCCCGGATTTCCACGGAGCCGCCGAGCAGATCGCGCAGCACCTGCGCGGGGAGGACTCATGAAGGTACTCGTCACCGGAGCGAGCGGGTTCGTCGGGACCGCGGTCGTGCGGGAACTCAGTCGGCGCGGGCACGAGGTCTGGGCGGGCAGCCGCGAGGGCAGGGCCGTGGCCGGCGCGCGTGGCGTGCGGCTGGACGTGACGGACGCGGGCAGCGTCGTGCGCGCTGTGGCCGAGGCCGACCCCGACGTGGTGGTACACCTCGTCGGAATCATCGTGGAGAAAGGCGAGCAGAGTTTCGAGCGCGTGCACGTGGAGGGCACCCGGCACGTGCTCGCGGCCACGCCGCGCGGCGCGCGGTACGTGCACATGAGCGCGCTGGGCGCCGATCCGCAGAGCGAGAGCGGCTACAGCGCCACCAAGGGCCGCGCCGAGGCGCTGGTGCGCGGCAGCGGCCTGCCGTACACGATCTTCCGGCCCAGCCTGATCTTCGGGCCCGGCGACGACTTCTTCGGCCGGGTGCTGCGCGAACTCGTGAGCACCGCGCCGATCGTGCCGCAGATCGGAGACGGTTCCTTCCCGTTCCGGCCGGTCAGCGTGCAGGACGTCGCGCAGGCGTTCGCCGGGGCGGTGGACGGCCAGGGCGTGGGCGAGACCTACGCATTGACCGGCCCGGACGAGTTCACGTTCCGGCAACTGCTGGAACTCGAACTGCGGGCGCTGGGCAAGTCCAAGCCCATCGTGCCGGTGCCGCTCGTGCTCATGAATCTCGCGGTTCCGCTGATGCAGGTATTGCCCAACCCGCCCATTACGAAGGACCAGTACGCGATGCTCAAGGAAGGCAACACGGCGCCGAACGAGCCGGCCCGCTCGGTGTTCGGTCTGCCCATGCGCCGCCTGGCCGACGACCTGCCGGGCCTGCTGGCCGCGGGAAGAGCGTCAGGGCAGGCGGCCGGGTAGGTCCTGAAGGGCGGCCACCTCGATGCGCGGCCGCCCCTGCCGGAACGCAGCGAGGTAGCCGGCGACGGTGCCGCCCGCCTGCACCACGAACTTCGCCAGGGCCTGCGCGGTGCCGCCGCTCGCCACGACGTCCTGCACGATGGCGACCCGCCGGCCGCGCAGCCGCTCGGCGTGCGGGCCGTCCAGCCACAGCGTCTCCGCGACGCCCAGGCTCAGGCTGGGCACGTCCTGGATCAGCGGCGACTGCATGTACGTGCGGCGCTTCTTGCGCGCACAGACATACGGCAGGCCCGAGCGGTCGCTGAGTTCGTGCGCCAGCGGCAGCGCGTTCGTGACCACCGTGAGCAGGAGTTCGGTGCCGTCCGGGATCAGCGGCAGCATGGCCTGGGCGGCCGCGTTCGTGAACTCCGGGTCGCCGATGAACTCCACGAGCGGCACGCGGCCCAGGTTGCCGGCGCGCACCGTGGGCAGGACGCGCTCGACGTCGCCGATCCGGACGGTCAGCGGCGTGGGTGGTGCAGCGCTCACGTGAACAGCGGCAGGTGACCGAGGGCCGTGACCTCGGGGCGCTCGTCGCCCTCGGTGAAGACGGCCAGCACGGCCGCGACCTCGCCCCCGACCCCCTCGATGATCTCCCGCAGCGAGTTCAGGGTGCCGCCGCTGGACACCACGTCGTCCACGATGGCGACCTTGTGCCCACGCACCTTCTCGACGTCGAAGCCGTCCAGCACCAGCAGTTGCGGCTTGCCGGTGGTGATGCTCACGACCTCGCGCGCCACGGGGTTGACCATGTAGGGCTTCTGGGTCTTGCGGATCACGATGTACGGCTTGCCGCTCTCGCGGCTGATCACGTGCGCCAGCCCCAGCGCCTTGACCTCGGGCGTGACGAGCACGTCGATGTCCGGCGGAATCAGGCGGGCGAGTTCGCGGCCGGCCTCCTCGGTCACCTCGGTGTCGCCCAGCATGTTGAACAGGGCCACGCTGACGCCGGGGGCCACAGGAACGACGGGCAGGTCACGGGTCACGCGACCCACGTGGACGGTGTGGGTGGTCATATCCCCGAGTGTAGTGCGTGCCCGCCCAGCCGGGCCGCCTACTCCCCGAGCGACCGGCCGTTCAGCGTGACCGCGCCGCCGTCGAGGCGCAGCGTCGTGCTCAGCGTGCGGCCCGCGCGGGTGATGTAGCCCGCCTGTTCCAGCGCACCGAGGTTCTGCGCGATGCCCTGACCCGGCGCCCCCACGGACGACACGAGGTCCGTGATGGCGGCCTCGCTGCCGCGCACGTTCAGCGTCACGGCGAGCAGTCCCCCCAGCAGGGCCGGCGACTGCGCCACCTGCGCGAGCTGAGGGGCCGTCAGGGTCGCGGCGCCCGGCACTGTGATCCGGCCGGTCACGGCGACCTCTCCGGCGGGCCGTGTCACGCTGATCCGCTCGATGTCGAGGGCCGGCCCACCACGCAGCACGTCGAGCAGGTCACTCTGGAGCTGCTGCTGTTGCGCCGGCGTGAGGGTCTCCCGGCGGCCCGGGGCCACGCTCCCCTGCTGCGCCTGCTGGAGCAGCGTGACGATCCGCTCCAGCGGCGCGCCCGGCACGTGCGACACGCCCACGTGCACCCGCAGGTCAGAGACGGTCTGCCCACCCGCCTTCAGGGTGCCCACGTCGTAGCGGGCGGCGCTGCCGTAGAACCCGCCCGCCTCGGTCGTTTCGCTGCTGACCTTCACAGTGCCCAGTTCGACGTTCTGGCCGCCGCCGATGAAGCTCACACCCTGCAACTCGACGGTCGCCGTTCCGGTCCCCAGCGCGCGGCCCGCAGACTGGTGGGTGGTGCCCGTCGCGGTGAGGCCGCGCACGGTGGCGCCGCCGTCCGCACTGACGACCGTGCCGCCGGGCCAGGTCACGGTGCTGCGGGTGGTGGTTCCGGCCACAGCAAGGAGCGCGTGGGCGGCCTGCCACGTCACCTGGGTGCCGTCGTCGGCGCGCACACTGCCGGCGGGTACGTCCAGGGTGCTGTCCGAGCCGCCGGCCAGCCCGACGACCGTGTGCAGGGTCGGCTTGCGGTTGGGAAAGGCCCGGTCGTAGGCGGCCTGCGCCGCCGCGTCCTTGAAGGCGACCTCGGTGTCCACCGTCGCCTGCGCCACACCGCGCAGTCCGGGAAATGGGCCGTGCTGGATGCGGTTCGTGACGATCACGTCAAAGGGCACGCCGGCACCCTGGTCACTGATCCGCACGTCGAGGATCTGCGTGGACGACGTGAGGCCGCGCCGGTACGCCGTCTGGGTCACGGTCACGACTCCGGTCGGTCCGAGAGTGGCGTTGAGCTGCGTGGTGAGGTCGTTCGCCACGGCCTGCGTGCGGCCAGCGAACACGGCGGTCGCCCCGGCCACGGCGCCCAGAGCGATGACGGCGGTCAGCGCAACGGCTGCCAGTGGAGAGCGGCGTCGGGGGCGGGCGCGGCCAGGCGGGGGCTTGGTGATCCGGGTCATGGGGTCTCCTGAGAGCGGGGAATGTGAACCTACCCTTCACACTACGGACGGCGCCGCGCCCGGGTTGCCGCAGACGGGCCGCCCGATGGGGGGATTCGTCCAGACACCTGTCATCAGTTGACTTGTTTTGTCAGCTTTAGAAGATTACTCTTTTCATCAATGATTGGCTCGCCCTCCCCTGCCAGCTCCCGTGCGGCCCGCACGGATCTCAGCGCCCTGCGGTTCAATCAGGTCACGGTGATCGCCGTGACGGCGCTGGCCGTCGTCCTGACCGCGCCGCTGCTCACGCTGCTGCTCGGCGCGGCCATGCTGCTCGGCGCCGTCTTCCCCGACGCCTCGCCGCTGCGCGCCGCGTACCGTGCGCTCGGCCGTCCGCTGGGCCTGAAACCCGACGTCGTGGATGAGGACCCGCGCGCCCACCATTTCGCTCAGGGCGTGGGCGGGACCTTCCTGCTCGCCTCGGCGCTGGTGACCCTCGCGGGTCTGCCCGTGGTCGGGGCCGTGCTGGGCCTCGTGGTCATCGCACTGGCCGCCCTGAACCTCACCAAGAAGATCTGCGTGGGCTGTCTGATGTACTTCCAGTACCGCCGCCTCCGCTACGCCATCCTGAGCCGCTAAGGAACCCCTGACATGTCCGATATCGAGACCCTGAAAAAAGAACTGCCGCCCTTCCAGATCTTCGACCTGATCCCGCAGTACGCCGCGCAGGGCGCAATCGACCCCGAGCGCATCGACCTGCTGAAGTGGGCCGGCGTGTACCCGCAGCGCCCTCAGGAAGACGGCTTCCTGATGATGCGTGTGAAAGTGCCCACCGCCGAGTTCAGCAGCGACACGCTGCGCGGCATCGCGGGCATCGCGGAGGACTACGGCCGCGGCCTGCTGGACGTCACGGACCGTCAGGCCTTCCAGTTCCACTGGCTGACCATCGGAAACATCCCCGCGATCTTCGACCGCCTGGAGGCCATCGGTCTGCACACCAAGGGTGCGTGCGGCGACACCGTGCGCGCGGTGATCGCCAGCCCACTGGCCGGCCTGGACGCGCGTGAAGTGATCGACGTGCGCCCCATCGCCGCGTCCATGGAAGGCAGCCTCAGCGGCAACCCGGACTTCCAGGACCTGCCGCGCAAGTTCAAGATCAGCATCACGGCGGTGCCGGAACTCGAAGGCATCCACATGATCAACGACATCGGCTTCCTGGCCCACCGGGTGAACGGCGAGGTCGGCTTCGACGTGTGGGTGGGCGGCGGCCTGGGCGCGGTCGCGCACCTCGCCAAGCGGCTGGGCGTGTTCATCCGCCCCGAGGAGGTCGTCGAGGTGGGCCGCGCCATCGCCGGGGCGTACCGTGACCACGGCTACCGCGCCAACCGCAAGAAGAGCCGCCTGAAGTTCCTGATCAAGGACCTCGGCGTGGAGAAGTTCCGCGAGATCGTCGAGACCGAGTACCTGGGCCGCACACTCCAGGACGGCCCCGCCGCGCCCGTCGCGCGCTTCGGCGGCAACGACGTGCTGGGCGTGAACCCCCAGGCGGACGGCCTGAACTACGTGGTCGTGGCGACCACCGTGGGACGCATCAACCCCGACAAGGCCCGCGCGCTGGCTGCCCTGGCCGAGCGCTACGGCCAGGGCACGCTGCGCACCACCGCGTTCCAGAACATGGTGATCCCGCACGTGAAGTCGGAGGACGTGGCTGCCCTCAGCGCCGAGCTGGCCGCGCTGGACCTCGCGCCCAAGACCACGCTGCGCGGCACCACCATCGCGTGCACCGGCACGCAGTTCTGCCGCCTGGCCCTGACCGAGACCAAGGCGCGCACCGCCGGGCTGGTCGACCAGATCGAGGCGAAGTTCAGCGGTCTGGACGTGCCCGTCACCATCAACCTGACCGGCTGCTCGAACGCCTGCACGCGCTACCAGGTCGCGGACCTGGGCTTCATGGGCGCGAACAAGACCGACCCCGACGGCACCGTGCACGAGGTCTACAACGTGCATCTCGCCGGCAGCATCGGTCAGGCGCAGCGCACCGGCACGAAGCTGAGGGGCGCCGTGCCCGCCGAGCGCCTGACCGAGTACACCGACGCCGTGCTGTCGGACTTCCAGGCCCACAAGCAGCCCGCCGAAAGCTTCGTGGAATACGCCGACCGCGTGGGCCACGACCGCTTCACGCCCGACGCGGTGCTGAGCGCCGCCGGCCTGAGCGCGAAGTCACTGGTGAACGCGTGACCGTCGCCGCCGAGCGTCCTGCGGTAACCACCGGCCGTGTGGTGTGGTTCACCGGCCTGAGCGGTGCCGGCAAGAGCACCCTGGCAAGCGCGCTGTACGCCGAACTGCACGCGCGCGGCGTGTCGGTGGAGCTGCTGGATGGCGACGCCGTGCGCGAGAACCTGTCCAAGGGGCTGGGCTTCACCAAGGCAGACCGCGACACCAACGTCCGCCGCATCGGGTTCGTGGCGGGCCTGCTGGCCAAGCATGGCGTGACGGTGCTGGTCAGCGCGATCAGCCCCTACGCCGACACCCGGCGCGAGGTGCTGGCGTCGTTTCCCGACGCGCTGGAAGTGTTCGTGGACGCGCCGCTGGAGGTCGTCACCGAGCGCGACGTGAAGGGCCTCTACCTGCGCGCCATCGCCGGCGAGATCCCGCACTTCACGGGCGTGAGCGATCCCTACGAGGCACCCGAGTCGCCCGACGTTCACCTGGAAACGCACAAGATCAGCGTCGAGGACGGCGTGCGGCAGCTGCTGGGGCGGTTGGGGCTGTGACGATTCTCGACGGTCCCCGTTCGGCCCCCGGCAACGACCGGCCCGGCCCGGACGCGTTTACTCCGGACACCGATCCGCTGGACGTGATCCGCTGGGCGCTGGAGAGTCATCCGGACGTGTTGATGCCCAGCGCCTTCAACCTGAACGGCGTGGTGCTGATCGACCTCGCGGTACGGGCCGGATACCGCGGCGACGTGGTGTTCGTGGATACCGGCTACCACTTCCCGGAGACGCTGGCGACCCGCGACCGGCTGGCCGCGCGCTACCCCGAGCTGACCTTCGTGACCCTGAACGGCGGCGCGCACCCCGAGGACGGCCAGACCGACCCGGCGCTGTACGCCAGCGATCCCGACGCGTGCTGCGCGGTGCGCAAGGTCGCTCCGCTGCAGGCGTACCTGCGTCAGCGTGCCCCGGGCGCGCTGCTGAACGCCCGCAGCCGCGACCAGGCGAGCACCCGCGCCGACATCCCCTTCGTGGAGGACGGCGGCGCGCGCGTGAAGGTCAATCCGCTGGCGCACTGGACGCGCGAGCGCCTGGAGGCCTACGCCCGCGAGCACGACCTGCCGGTGAATCCGCTGTACTTCGACGGGTTCCTGAGCGTGGGCTGCTGGACGTGCACGCGCGCCGTGCGCCCCGGCGAGGACGCCCGCGCGGGCCGCTGGGCCGGCAAGGGCAAGACCGAGTGTGGCCTGTGGGCCGGGAACAACACGCTATGACCGCCCGGCGATGTCCGCGGGCCTGACGCACCCCTTTTTTTGCCGATTCAGTTGACCTCTTTCATCCAGTAATCCACGTCCCGGAGACGACGATGCCCACGCTGATGACCGAAACCACCACCCTGCCCACGCCCCTGGGCGGCACGCTCGTGAACCGGGTGCGCCGACCCGGCCACGACTTCGATCCCGCCAGCCTGGACGGCCTGCCCCGCCTGGACCTCAGCGAGCGCTCCTACGCGGACCTGGAACTCCTGGCCACCGGCGCGTACTCGCCGCTGACGGGCTTCGTAAACGAGGCGGACTACACCTCGATCATCGAGCACGTGCGCCTCGCAGACGGCACGCCGTGGAGCATCCCGATCACGCTGCCCGTGACCCGCGACGACGCCGCGCGCCTGCACGGCACCGTCGTGCTGACCTTCGGCGGTCAGGACGTGGGCACGGTCGAGATTCAGGAACGCTACGACGCCCGCAAGTCCTGGGAAGCGCGCGAGGTCTACCGCACCGAGGACGCCGCGCACCCCGGCGTGGCCGCGCTGTACGCCCAGGGCGACGTGAACGTGAGCGGGCCGGTCACGCTGTTCGAGGTGCCGCGCGGCGCCTTCCCCGCCCACCACCGCACGCCGGCCGAGGTCCGGGCAGTGATCGAGGCGCGCGGCTGGCGCTCCACCGTGGCGTTCCAGACGCGCAACCCCATCCACCGCGCGCACGAGTACCTGCAGAAGGTCGCGCTGGAACTCGTGGACGGCCTGCTGCTGCACCCGCTGGTGGGCACCACCAAGGGTGACGACGTGCCCGCCGCGACCCGCGTGGAGGCCTACGAGGTGCTGCTGGAGAAGTACTACCCGCAGGCCCGCACGCTGCTGAGCGTGTACCCGGCCGCGATGCGCTACGCCGGGCCGCGTGAGGCGATCGTGCACGCGCTGTCGCGGCGCAACTACGGCGCGTCACACTTCATCGTGGGCCGCGACCACGCCGGCGTGGGCAGCTACTACGGCACCTACGACGCCCAGGAGATCTTCCGCGCGTTCACCGCCGAGGAACTGGGGATCCGCATCCTGCGCTTCGAGCACACCTTCTACTGCCAGTCGTGCGGGCAACTGGTGAGCCCGCGCACGTGCCCCCACGACTCCAGCCACCACCTGATCCTGAGCGGCACCAAGGTGCGCGAGAAGCTGCGCGCCGGCGAGGACCTGCCGCGCGAATTCACGCGCCCGGAAGTGGCGGAAGTGCTGCGCCGCGCGTATACCCGCGCGGGCTGAGTCGCCCGGCCGCAACCCTGAAGACCCGCCCGGCCCTTATCACAGATTCTTCATGAGCCGGGCGGTCACCATACGCAGGACTCCGGTCCGACCTGTTCCTGTACCCCGCTGAAGGAGGAGCCCATGCGCCGTTCCCTGCCTCACCGTATTCCGCTGCGCCGAGCGTCGCAGGCCGCCCTGGCGGCGGCCCTGATCGTGATGCCCCACGCCAGCGCCCAGCCCGCGACCACCGTCCGGCTGGGATTTTTCCCCAACCTCACGCACGCGCCGGCGCTGATCGGCCTGGAGCGCGGCACGTTCCAGAAGGCGCTGGGCAGTGTCAAGCTCGATGCCAAGCAGTTCGTGTCGGGCACCACCCTGACCGAGGCGTTCGCGGCAGGGCAGATCGACATCGCGTACGTCGGCCCCGGCCCGGCCATCAGCGCGGCCACGCGCGGCATGCCGGTGCAGTTCCTCGCGGGCGCGTCCGAGGCGGGCGCGGTGCTGGTCGCCCGTAAGGACAGCGGCATCAGGTCGTACAAGGACCTCGCCGGCAAGACGGTCGCCGTGCCCAGCCTGGGCAACACGCAGGACATCAGCCTGCGGCACATCCTCAAGGAGCAGGGCCTGAAGTCCAGGAATGACGGCGGAGACGTCACCATCGTGCCGATCCCGCCGGCCGACACGCTCGCGGCGTTTGTCGGCAAGCGCGCCGACGCGACGCTGGTGCCTGAGCCGTGGGGCGCGGTGCTCGAAGCGCAGGGGCACAGGGTGATCGGCAGCGAGAAGACCGTGTGGCGGGGCGGCCAGTACCCGACGACCATCGTGATCGTGAACGCCAAGTTCGCAGACGCGAATCCCGGTCTGGTGACTGCGTTCCTGAAGGCGCACACCGAGGCCGTGGCGTTCCTGACGAAGAACCCGGCGGCGGCCCAGACGGCCGTGAATGCCCAGCTGGAAAAACTGACCGGCGAGAAGATCGACCTGCGCGTGCTCCAGCGCGCCTTCGCCCGCACGCGCTTCACGACTACCCTCGACCTCGACGCCCTGAAGGAGTACGCGGCGCTGAACGTCGAGGCCGGGTACGCCCGCAACACGCCGGACCTGGCGTCTTTCGTGAGGAAATGACGGCATGACCGTGTCGCGCGCTCCCGGCGATTCCGTCACCCCGGCCACGCGGCCCTCGGGGCGCTGGCGCACGCTGGCGTGGCAGGTGATCGGCCTGCTGGTGATCGTGGCCGTGTGGTGGCTGGTCACGGACGTGTTGAAGCTGTACCCGCCGTACGTCTTCCCCAGCCCGCACGCCGTGTGGACCGAGGTAGCCTACGGCTTGTGGGGCACCGGTCCGCAGGACGGCAAGCTGCTCTCCGCGATCGGCGGCAGCCTGCGCCGCGTGCTGATCGGCTACGCCGCGGCCGTCGCGCTGGGCGGCGTGGTCGGGCTGATCATGGGCGCGTGGCCGCCGGTGCGGACGTCGCTGGGGGCGTACCTGACCGGCGTGCAGAGCGTACCCAGCATTGCCTTCGTGCCGTTCGCGATCCTGTTCCTGGGCCTGAACGAGCGGGCCGTGCTGTTCGTGGTGATCCTTGAGGGCTTCATCCCGGTGGCGCTGGCGGTGTCCGGCGCGCTCCTGACCGTGCCGCCGGCGCTGCGGATCGCGGGCCGCACGCTGGGCGCGCACGGTCCCATGCTCACGTGGCGGGTGCTGCTGCCGGCCGCCGTGCCGAACGTCCTGACGGGCCTGCGCACCGCGTGGAGTTTCGCGTGGCGCGCTCTGGTCGGCGGTGAACTGCTGATCGCGGGCTCCAAGAGCCTGGGCGAGCAGCTGGAGGTCGGGCGCAACACCGCGAATGTGGCGCTGGTGCTGGCGACCATCATCATCATCGGGGTGATCGGCGGGCTGTTCGACCTGCTGCTGCGCACTGTGGAAGCCCGCGTCCGGCGGGATTACGGCCTGGAGGTGGCACAATGACCGCAACTGTGGACCGCGACCCCGCCGCTCCCCCCACGACCACCGCCCCGGTCACGGCGGATATGGGCGCCGCGCACGATGCCCACCCGGGTTCGAGCCTGACGCTGGAGGGCGTGAGCTACCACTACAAGGGCCGCGCGGGCCTGGGACCCATCGACCTGCACGTGCCGCCCGGCGAGTTCCTGTGCGTGGTCGGCCCGTCGGGCAGCGGCAAGAGCACCCTGCTGAGCCTGCTGGCCGGCTTCCTGCGCCCGCAGCAGGGCGTGATCCGCCTGGGCGACGAGACGGTGCGCGGCCCGCACCACAGCCTGACGCTGGTGCAACAGGAGAGCGCGCTGTTTCCGTGGCTGGACGTGGCCGGGAACGTGAAGTTCGGCCTGAAGCGCCAGAAGCGCGCCCAGCAGGACGCGCGCGCGGCCGAGGCGCTGCGGCTGGTCGGTCTGGACGGCTACGCGGACCGCCGCGTGCACGAACTGTCCGGCGGGCAGCGCCAGCGCGTGAGCCTGGCCCGCGCGCTGGCCGTGAAGCCGGGCCTGCTGCTGCTGGACGAGCCCTTCAGCGCCCTGGACGTCCAGACGCGCACGTCGCTGGCCGACGAGCTGCTGGGCATCTGGTGGCAGCAGAAGGTCACGGTGGTCTTCGTGACGCACCAGCTCGAGGAAGCCCTGCACCTCGGCCAACGGGTGGTCGCGCTCAAGGACGGCCAGGTGGCCCTGGATGCCCGCTCCAAGGGCCTGACGCTGGCCGACCTCCAGGCGGCCGTGCAGCACTGAGCTGGCCTCCCGAACCCTGAGTGTTGCGGCGCGTGGAGCACAGGTCTCCACGCGCTTCTGTTCTCAGCTGCGCCTCAGCGCCCACCGGTGTACACCTCTGCAGGGCCGGGCCGAACCGACCTCCTACACTCGGGTATGCGTTTCACTGCCCTGGGGAGCCTGCGCGGTCTGGCGGCGCTGGTCGTGGTCGTCCACCATCACCTGCTCACGCTGCCCGCGTTCTTCCCCACCCAGGTGGGCCAGAGCGGATGGGCAGCGTGGCTGACGTTCTCGCCGCTGCACCTGCTGTGGGCGGGCGGCGAGGCGGTGTCGTTCTTCTTCCTGCTATCGGGCTTTGTGTTGACCCTTCCGGTGTGGCGCGGCGAGCCGCTGGACATGATGAACTTCGTGGTGCGGCGGGTGTGGCGCGTGTGGGTGCCGTTCATCGTGGCCGTAACTCTGGCCGCGCTCGCGTTCTGGCGCCTGGGCTGGACACCGGTCCTGGGCACCAGCGTGTGGTTCGAGAACATCTGGAAGGAGGCGGGCGTCAGCGCCTACGTGCAGCACGTGCTGATGCTGGGCCGCATGGACGAGGGCCTGACGCAGTGGGCATTTTTGCCGGTGGTGTGGAGCCTGAAGTGGGAGATGTGGCTGTCGCTGCTGCTCCCGGTCGTGGTGCTCCTGGCGCGGCAGCACGCCGTCTTCACGCCGCTGCTGTGCGTGCTGATGCTCGCGGCGCACTATTTCTACGGCACCGGCGACATCGCCACGAACCTGCTGCGGTACCTCGCGATGTTCGTGCTGGGGGCGTGGCTGTCGCGTCACCACGACCTCGCTGCGCGCACCGTGGCCCGCTGGCCGGTCGGCGTGCCGGCGGCCGTGCTCGCGGTGACGCTGCTGCTGATTCCGGTGCAGTGGTACGGCTGGACGGCCGACATGGGCTGGGTCCGCACGACCGTCAACGACACCGTCACGGTGTTCGGGTCGGCGCTGCTGGTCGCGCTGGCGCTGGGCTGGGCACCATTCCGCACGTGGCTGGAGCGGCCGGCCCTGCAATGGCTGGGCCGCGTGAGTTACAGCGTGTACCTGTACCACACGCTGGTGATCACGCTGGTCGTGCGGCTGGGCACAGACCGGCTGCCGGTGCCGTGGCTGCTGCTGCTGTCGTTCGCGCTGACCTTCCCGGTCGCGGAGGTCATGTACCGCCTGGTGGAGCGGCCCGCCGTGACGCGCTCGGAGCGCCTGAAGCGCCGCGTGGTATCGACCCGGACGGTGGCGGCCGACTGAAGGACAGGGAAAGGCGCGGCGGACGATCCCCTGTCCGGCACGCCTTTCGGTCCGACCGCTCAATGGGCCGCGACGACGGCCGTGCCGGCCTGCTCACGGGCGAGGCGCGGCCAGTCGACCAGGCGGCGGCGCCACTCGAAAATGATGACCTTGCTGACTTCCTCCAGCACCCGGGCGAGGAAGACGCCCCACGCGCCCAGCGGGCTGTACAGCCCCAGCACGATGGCGAGCGGCAGGCCGATCACGAAGGCGCCCACGATGTCGCCCAGCAGCACGCCCTTGCCGTCGCCGGTGCCGGGCAGCACCCCCCCGCCGATGATCATGTTGCGCACCTTCACGATCTGGCTCACGGCGGTGATCAGGATGCCGACGACGGCGAGCTGCTGCACCTCGGCGCCCACGCGGGGGAACAGCAGCGGCACAGCCAGCGCGCTCAGGGCGTACAGCACGCCGCTGATCAGGGCGGTGATCAGGCCGGCGCGCAGGATCTGCCGCAGCCAGCTCTGAGCGGCTCCGGCGTCCCCGGCGCCCAGGCTGCGGCCGATGAAGACGGTGGCAGCGCTCATCAGGCCAAACGAGGAGATGAAGAACACGCTCTCGAGGTTCGCGGAGATCTGGCTGGCCGCGAGCGCCTGGGTGCCCACGCGGGCGAACACGGCGGCGTACAGGAAGCCGCCGAGGCTCCACGCGAACTCCGTGAAGGCCAGGGGCGCCGTGATGGTCATCAGGGGCGCGGCGACCTCGCGCCACGAGCGCGGGTGCGGGATGTGCAGTTCCGCGAGGTGGCGGGGGCCGTAGATCTGCGCGGCGAGGTAGATGGCCTTGAAGGTGTTCGCCACGACGATGGCCCACGCGGCGCCGACCACGCCCAGCTGCGGGAACGGCCCCACGCCGAACACCAGCGAGTACGCCAGCGCGCTCTCGATGGCGACGCTGATGACGGTGGCGACCAGCGGCGTGCGGGCGTGCCCCAGCGAACGCAGCGCGCCGCTGTACACCCAGCCGAGCATGCCCGGCACCAGCGAGATCATCAGGACCTGCAGGTACGGGGTGGCGACGCGCGTCACGTCGGCGGCCCCGCCCGCGAGGCCCAGCAGCGGGCCAGCAACGAAGTACACCAGCACCGTGATCACGATGCCCAGCACCACGCTCAGGGCGGTGGTCACGGTCATGACGGTGTTCACGCCGTGGCGGTCACCGGCGCCGGCGCGGCGCGCGACCAGGATGCTGGTGCCGCTGCCGAGTGCGCCCAGCGTGATGAAGAACAGGAAGCCCAGGCTGCCGCTCAGGCCGACCGCGGCCACCGACACCGCGCCGAGCGTGCCGACGATCACCTGATTGATGAAGCCCAGGACGAGCTGGATCACCATCTCCAGGCTGACCGGCACGGCGATGCCGGCGATCTCGCGCGCCGGCGACTTGATCGATTCAGAAGGCGGGCTGGATGCGGTCGCGGCGCTCATACCGGGCCACACTACACGGTCCTTCTCAGCCCCGGATCAGCAGGATGGCGGAGGCCCGCCGGCGTCCGTCAGGGGGAGACGGCCGGGGCGTCCGGCACTGCCCGGTACGTCCCCCGTTCGCCGACGGTCAGGCGCGCGAAAGGCACCTCGGGGTCGTGCGGCGTGCAGAGCACCGCGCCCTCCTCCACCCACTGCGGAAAGTACCGTTTGCGGGTCTCCAGGGTGGTAATCGGCTCCGAGTCGAAGCCCATGATGTACGGCAGCGGCGCGTGGTGCAGGGTCGGCAGCAGGTCCGCCGTATACACGAGCGTCTGCCCGCCGGAGCGCAGCACCACGCCCTGCATGCCGCGCGTGTGGCCCGGCAGCGGCAGCAGCATTACGCCGGGGCGCAACTCGTGCTCACCCTCCACCACAGCGAACAGTCCGGCGTCCAGCAGCGGCTCGAAGGTCGCCGGGACGTAGCTGGCGCGGCTGCGCTCGTGGGGATGCCGGGCATCGTGGAGTTCCCGGGCCTGCACCACGTAGCGGGCGTTCGGGAACGTCGGCTCGCCCAGGCCCGTCACGTTCCGCCCGGCGTGGTCGAAATGCAGGTGGGTGCAGACCACGACGTCGATGTCGTCCGGCCCGAGGCCCACGGCGTCCAGCCCCCGGAATACCGACTCGTCGCGCTCGACGGCGTACATGGCGTCGAACTTCTCGCCGCCCTGGTCCCACAGGCCCGACTCGACCAGGATCGCCTCGCCGCCGCGCTGGATCAGCAGCGGGTTCACACGCAGCGGAATGCGGTTGGCGTCGTCGGCGGGCACGGCGCGCGACCACAGCACCTTCGGCACGGTGCCGTACATCGCCCCGCCGTCCAGCCGGAACTGCCCGTCCGTGAGCGACGTGACGAGGAAGTCACCGATGCGGCGCTGCTGGACCCACGTCATGCCGCGCGGCTCACAGGCCGAACACGCCGCGCTGCCCGGGCTGCACGAGGTCGGTGTACTCGCGGTGCCGGCGCATGTAGGACGCCACGAAGGGGCACATCGGCAGGACGTGCAGGCCGCGCGAGCGGATGTCGTCCAGCGCGAATTTCACGAGCTGGCTGCCGAGGCCCTCGCCCTCGTGGCCCTCGTCGATCTCGGTGTGGGGCATCATCCGCGCGCCCGCCACGTCCTGGTATTCGGCGTAGCCGGCCACGCGGCCACCCACACTGATCTCGTAGCGGTGCTGGGCGGCGTTGTCGCTCACACGGACGTCCTGGGTCATGGGCGCAGCCTAGCGGACGCTGTACACCTCCGGCGTGAGCAGGGGCGCCATCGCGAGCGCCAGCGCCTGCGACCACACCTGCGGCCGCGTGACCAGCCCGCGCGTGAACGCGCCGACGGTGCCCACGCCCGTCTTGATGCTCACGGTGCCCAGGAGGTCGTCCATCACCGGCCCGAGTTCCTCGCCCGCCCGCACGCGCGCCGCGACGACTGCGGGCAGCCGCAGTTCGGCGGTGCGCGACGTGTGCAGCGCACCGCCCGGGCGCGCGACCGCCACGATCCCGAACAGCCACGCGTGATCGCCGCTGAAGCGCACGCCGCCCTCGAGCCCGACCCCCCACGTGGCGCCGGGGTCGCGCAGCGCGCCGCGGGCCCGGTTCACCGCGCCGCTGCGGGTCTGCGCCACGCCCAGCGGCTGGTCCGGCACGCCGCTCGGAACGCCGCTGCCACGGACCTCCAGCGCGGGGTCCAGCGCGTGGAACACCTCGCGTACGGCACCCACCTTCGCCGGGTTGCGGCTGCCGACGACGACGCTCACGCGCGTCCCCTCACACGCCGCCGCTGCCCGGCAGGGTGCCGTACAGCCGCCGCAGCAGTGCCACCTGCCCCCAGTGATATGCGCTGTGCACCGCCAGATCCGCGAGCAGCTCGCGCGCCCGCGCGGAGGGGTCCTCCGCGAGCACCTGTGCCTGCGCCAGGCCCGCGCGCAGATCAGTCAGCGAGGCCTCGAACTCCGCGCGGGTGGGCGCCTGGTCCGGCCACACGCTCAGGCCCTCGGGCCACGACTCGGCGCGGCCGGTCGCCAGGTCCAGGCTGGCGCGCTGCGTCACGGCCAGGTGGTAGATCAGGCCCGCCAGGGTGTACGGCACCCCCGGCGTCTTGCGGGCCGCCTCGTGCCAGTTCAGGCCCGAGAGCAGCTCGGCCACGCTGCGAAACGACGTCCCGCCCAGCAGGGAATGTTGCAGGAGGTTCACGCGCGTCAGCTTACCCCGCGTCGTCGCGCGCGCCGCGCGGCCATGGGCTAAACAGCATGTCAAGAAGCCCTCAAGGCCGCGTGACCGGTGCCTAAAGCGCTTCTGGTCCGGCAGCGGCGCGGGGCGACGCACACTGACCACACGCCCGCCGTTTCCTGCGCCGCCCGGTGGGCGCGCCCGGCCACGGCAGTGGCGCACACCCAAGGACACGTATGACTCCAGACTCCCCGACCCAGGATCACCCCACGCCCATCGAGATTCTGCTCGTCGAGGACACGGAGGCCGACATCCTCCTGACCCAGGAGGCCTTCGCCGAGGCCGGCGTGTTCAACTGCCTGCGCGTCGCCCGCGACGGCGTCGAGGCGCTGGAGCTCCTGCGCACGCCCGGGTCGGTGCGGCCGGACGTGATCCTGCTGGACATCAACATGCCGCGCATGAACGGCCTGGAACTGCTGGACGTCCTCAAACGCGACCCGGCCCTGATGACGATCCCGGTGATCATGCTCACGACGAGCGCCGCCGAGGAGGACATCATGCGCTCGTACCAGGCGAACGCCGCGAGCTATGTGGTCAAACCGGTCGAGTTCAGCCGCTTCTACGCCGCCATCCAGGCGATCGGGCAGTACATGCTGAGCGTGGTGCGCGTCCCGCCGCACCCGAACGACCGGTACTGAGCCGGGTCAGCGCTGGCCCAGCCCGGCGCTCACGCTTCGCTGATCAGGCCGTCGAGCATGCACAGCGCCTCCAGACAGCGGTGGGCCTGGATGCGCGCGGCACTGCGCGTCTGTCGCCACTCCAGCCGGATACGGGCCACGCTGAGCGGGTCGCCCCCGGACGACGCGAGGCGCGACGCGCGCTGGTCGAGACCGGTGGCCTTCACGGCCAGGGTGCGGAACTGCGCCTGGTGGCGACGGGCGCTGTCCAGCGTTCCCTCGAGCTGATCGCGCGCGTCGTGCTCCGCGAGGTGCAGGTCGTGCTGGGCGTGCAGCACGCCGGGCGACGCGTCTCCGGCGTCGCCGGCCTGCCACTGGGCGTAGTTCAGGGCGTGCCGGGCGCGCAGCACGTTCGGGTGCAGCGGCACGCCCAGCGAGAAGCGCGCGCTGTCGAGGTCCGTCTCCACGTCCGGGAACGGCCGGTCCGCATCGGTCAGGTCGATCAGCGGCGTGAAGGTCTCGAGGAACGCGTCCGTCTGCGTGGACATCAGGCGGTTGTGCGCGAGCTGGCCGTCCACGGCCTGTCCGCCGCGGGCGGCACTCTCGAGTTCCCGGACGGTCAGGCGCAGCACCTGGCCCTGCGCCACCGCCGCCGCGACCTGATCCGCGACCTCCAGGCGCGCATGGTCCGAGCGCAGCCGGGTCAGGCGGTCCTCGGTCTCCCAGCGGCGCACCTCGGCCAGGGTCGCCTGCACGTCCCACTCGGCGGCGCGTTCCAGGCTGGCCATCACGGGGCTGGCGCGGATGGCGCTCAGGCTGCGGGCCGCGATCTCCGCGTGGGCGCGGGCCAGCAGCAGCGGCAGGTCATGCGCGCGCCGGCCCCAGCGCACCGGGGGCGGCGTGGGCAGGCCCTCGCCGGCGCTGCCCTCGGCCGGTACCGGCACGGTCGCCGCGAAGCGCGCGAGATCCACGGTGGTGACCTCCAGCCACTTGTCGGCGCGGCCGTCGCCCACGCGCTCACGCATCTTCTCGTACACGTCCTGCAACACGGCCACCACGTCGCGCGGCCCCAGGGTCCGCACGGCGGGCCACCCGCGCCGCTGCACGGCGGCCTGGATCACGAGCTGCGCCTCGCGCACGCCGAGTTCCTCACTCAGGCGACTGCGCAGCCAGTCCCGGTACGGATCGAGGCCCGCGCTCATGCCGGGCTCCCGGCCGCCGCGCGCGCGCGCTGCTGGCGCGCACTCTCGTACAGCATCAGCGCGGCGGCGGTGGCCACGTTCAGGCTGTCCGCGCCGCCCCCGGCGTTCATGGGGATGCTCACGCCGCCGGCCCCGCGCCACGCACCGGGCAGTCCCTGGTGTTCGGTGCCGAGCAGCAGCGCGACCCGCCCGGTCAGGGTGGCGTCCCAGTACACGGCGGGCGCGTCGGGCGTGCACGCGACCAGCCGGAAGTCGTGGGCGCGCAGCCACGCCAGGGCGCGGTCCTCCTCCCACGCCACCACCGGCACGCTGAACACGCTGCCCTGGCTGGCACGGATCACGTTCGGGCCGAAGGGGTCGGCGCCGCGCCCCAGCACGATCACCCCGGACGCGCCCACCGCGTCGGCCGTCCGCACGATGGCGCCCACGTTGCCCGGTTTCTCCAGGCCGTGCAGCACCACGACCACCGCGTCCCGGCCCGGGTCCGGCAGCGCGACGTCCGGGGTGGCGGCCACACCCAGCACGCCGTCGGGCCGGTCCCGGCCGCTGACCTTCTCGAAGGCCGGCCCGGACAGCACGGCGCGCCGGCCCGGCAACGTGGCGGCCACGTCCTCCGCCTCCGGGGAATACAGCGGCGGGCACAGGTACAGGTCGTGGACGGTCACGCCGGCCCGCGCCGCGCGCTGCACCTCGCGCGCGCCCTCGATCAGGATGACGCCTTCCTCCTCGCGGTCTCGGCGCTGCCGCAGGCGGACGAGGCGCTTGACCTGCGGGTTGTGCACGGACGTGATGACGCTCTCGGAAACCATTGCCGCCATTATGCCCGCCGCGCCCGCGTATCCCCGGGCGCGGCGGCGCAGGTGGGGGTGCTCCCACCCGCCGGGCGCGCTAGCGTGGCGGCATGGCGCTCGCGTACCCCCCGTTCAAGTCCTGCCCCTGCGGAAGCGGGCGGAGTTACGCGAACTGCTGCGGCCCCGCGCACGACGGCACCCGCCCGGCCGCGACGCCCGAGGCGCTGATGCGCGCCCGCTACAGCGCGTACGCACTGCGCAACGAGGCCTTCGTGCTCGCCACGTGGCACCCGGAGACCCGCCCCGCCGCGCTGCGTCTGGAGAGCGGCACGAAGTACACCGGCCTGACGGTCCACGCGGCGCACGGTCTGGAGGTGGAATTCACCGCCACGCTGCGGGTCCGTGACGGCGAGACGCTGCGGGTGCACGAGCGCAGCGCCTTCGCACAGGTGAACGGCGCGTGGCTGTACGTGGACGAAGTGACCCCCCCCACCGTGGAGTGAGCGCCGCATGAAACCCGGCGGGGGTCCGGCCCGTACCGGCGGTATGACCACTTCTGGACCAGAGCGCACCGTCAATATGCCCCGCGTAAATCTCCCCTCTCCCAACCGGCGGGTGTGGCTCGGCGTGCTCGCCGCGCTGCTGGTGGCGTGGGTGCTGTCGCAGGGCGTGCGGGTCATTCCGGCCGGCTTCGTGGGCGTGGTGTTCAGCTCGTTCAGCGGCGTGAAACCCGACGTGCTCCAGGAGGGCATTCACTTTGTCGTGCCCTTCGTGGACCACGTGAACCTGTATGACGCCCGGCTCCAGGAAGTCACGCTCGCCCATGACTCCCCGAACGCCAACGACGCCGAGGGCGCCATCCGCGCACGCAGCAAGGAGGGCCTGGACATCACGGCCGACGTGACAGTGCAGTTCCGCATCGACCGCGCCAAGGCCGCGATCCTGCATAAGGAACTGGGCCGCAACTACGTGCAGACCGTGATCCGCCCGCAGGTGCGCAGCAAGGTGCGCGACGCGATCGGGCAGTTCTCGGCCGCCGACATCATCAGCACGCAGCGCCAGGCGGTCGAGGCGAGCATCACGACGTCGCTGCGGGACGTGTTCTCGCGCAACAACCTGGTGCTCGACTCGGTGCTGCTGCGCGAACTGCGCATTCCCGATTCGATCGCCAAGGCCATCGAGCAGAAGCAGGCGGCCGAGCAGCAGGTCGCGGTGGAACGCAACCGCCTGCAGCAGTCGAGCATCAGCGCGCAGCGGGCGGTGGTGGAAGCGCAGGGCGCGGCTAAGGCGGCCGTCGAGCAGGCCAAGGGCGAGGCTCAGGCGCTGTCGCTGCGCGGCAAGGCGCTGCGCGAGAACCCCCAGCTGATCCAGCTGACGGTGGCGGAGAAGCTCGCCCCGACCATCCAGACGGTGATGCTGCCGTCCGGCGGGAACTTCCTGCTCGACCTGAAGTCGCTGGGCAGCGCGGGCACCGCGGCCACCACCACGGCCGCGCCGGCCACCGACAAGACGGCGCCCTGAGCGTCTAGGATGCGGGCATGACGGCCGTCCTGATCCTGATGGTGATCTTCGGGGGGATCGCCCTGATCACCTACGTCGACAACAGCACCAAGGCCCAGCGGCGCGCGCTGCCGGAGCCGGACGTCCGGACTCCGGCCACGGCCGCCGCGCTGCCGGCCCCCGCGGACCCGTCGGGCGGCGCGGAGACGCTGATCCTGGATCTGCCGGAACCGGCCCGCGCGGCCGCGTGGACGCTGCTGTGCGACGTGGTGGACGCCCTGAAAGCCGGCAGTGGCGACGCCCGCACCACCTACCTGCTGACGCAGACGCGCGACGCCTACCTCCCGGACACGCTGCGCGCGTACCACGGCCTCACGGACGGCGCGCGGCGCACCCTGAGCGCGCAGGGCCAGCCGCCCGAGACGCTGCTGCACGAACAGCTGCGGCTGCTGGAGGACGGCGTGCGCGAGGCGCTGCGCCACGACCACGCCACCGCCGACCGGCTGCTCGCCCAGGGCCGCTTCCTGCGCGAGCGCTTCGGGCAGGCCGAGGGGAATGCCCTGACGCTGCCCGGTCCGGCCCGGCCACTGGACTGAGTCCACGCCGCCGGTTTGCGGCCCGCGTGGGGGCTAGCCTGACCGGTATGGACACCCCACTCACCACGACGTTCCCCACGACCGCCTTCCTGGGGCTGGGGGCCATGGGCTTTCCCATGGCCGGGCATCTGGCCGCCCGCAGCCGCGAGACCGGCGGGCGCACGCTGGTGTGGAACCGCACGCCTGCCCGCGCCGCAGCGCATGCCGCCGAGTTCGGCAGCGTGGCGGCCACCCTGGAGGAAGCGGCCGGGGCCGACCTGATCGTGTCGTGCCTGCCGACCAGCGCCGAGGTGGACGGGGTGCTGGACGCCGTGCGCGGCCACCTGAAGCCCGGCAGCGTGTGGGTGGACTGCACCAGCGGCCACCCGGACGCGGCGCCGGAGCAGCGCGCGCGGCTGCTGGAGGCCGGCGTCCGTTTCCTGGACGCGCCGGTCAGCGGCGGCACGGTCGCCGCGAAGGCCGGCACCCTGACGGTCATGGTGGGTGGCCCGGCGCAGGAGATCGAGGCGGTGCGCCCCCACCTGGCCTTCGCGGGCAAACTGGTGCGGGTGGGAGACACCGGCGCGGGCTTCGCGGTGAAGGCCGTGAACAACGCCCTGCTGGCCGTGAACCTGTGGGCAGCCGGCGAGGGGCTGGCGATCCTGGGCCTGCGCGGGGTGGAACTCGGCGCGGCACTGGACGTGATCAACGCCAGCAGCGGACGCAGCAACACCACCGAAAACCTGATTCCGCAGCGCGTGCTCACGCGGCAGTTTCCGGCGACCTTCGGCCTGGGCCTGCTGGCAAAAGACGCCGGGATCGCGCTGGATCTGGCCGAGCAGGCCAGGGGCAGCGCGCCGGTGATCGCGCAGGTCACTGCCCTGTACCGCGCGGCGTCGCGCGTGATCGGCGCGCAGGAAGACCACACGGCGGCCCTGAAGCTGATCGAGCAGTGGAACGGCGTGGAGCTGAAATGAGCACGCCCGCTTTCGGTGTGGTGACGGATGGCGGTTTGGACGCCTACGCGGGCCTGCGCAACGACGTGCCGGTCGCGCCGTTCTCCGTCACGTTCGGGAACACGTCGTACCGAACGAACGAGCTGTCCCGGGAAGCCCTGTTCCGCGAGCTGGCGTCCAATCCCGCGCACCCGACCAGCAGCCAGCCCACGCCGCAGGACTGGGTGGACGCGTACCGGGGCGCGGGCACGCCCGCCGTGCTGGCCGTGACCATCAGCGCGGGCCTGAGCGGCAGCCGCAACGCGGCCGAGCAGGCGCGCACGATGGCCGGAGCCGGTGTGAACGTCCACATCCACGATTCGCGCACGTTGTCCGCCGCGCAGGCCTTCCAGGTGCATGCCGCCGCGACCGCCGCCGAGCGGGGCGAGCCGCTGGAGACGGCGCTCGCGTGGATGGCCGCCGTGGAGCGGGAAACCGAGCTGTACTTCACCATCGAGACGCTGGAGTACCTGCGGCGCGGGGGTCGCATCGGGCGGGTGCAGGCCACGCTGGGCGGCCTGCTCGACCTCAAGCCGGTGGTCACGGTGGACAAGGCGACGGGCGCGTACACGAACGTGGGCCGCGCGCGGTCGTACCGTGGCGGCATCGCGGCGGTCGCGGACCGCGTGACCCGCACCTTCGGCGAGGGCACGCCGCTGCGTCTGGGCCTGCTACACGGCAGCGAACCCGCCGACGCGGACACCCTGCTGGGCCTGATCGCCGCGCGGCACCCGGTGGTGTGGTCGGGCGTGGCAGGCGTGAACCCGGTGCTGAACGTGCACACCGGCCCCAGAGCCGTGGGCGTGGCCGCCGCGCCGGGCCACTGGCCGTGGGACCGCTGAGCGGACTCACATCGGTGCTCCGTTCCGTTGATGGGCCAAAGGCCGCCCATCACCTCCACGCGGGCGGCTGTCTATCGCGCTCACTCTCTGTGCTCGACCCACAAGAGGTGAAAGGCATCCCCTTCACCCCTCGTAGTTACCGATGTCAGGCGGGCGCGAAGACCGGGCGTGGGGCGCCGGCGTCCGGCGAGCGCAGCCACTCCAGCAGCGCGGCGCGGGCGCCCGGACGGAACCCGAAGGTGACCACCGCGGGCGCGTCCACCAGCAGCGCCGCGTAGGGGTTGTACAGCGCGAGGTGCAGGTCCGGCGTGAGGCCCGAGAGTGCTGGATGGCGGTGGCGGCCGGTCGTGGCGAGGATCACGGCGCGGCCGGCCGCGTCGGCGGCGCCGCGCAGGGCCGGCCAGTCGAGGTCGGCGGCGGTGTCGTAGGCGTGCAGCTCCACGTCGTACAGCGTGCCCAGGTCGGCAGCGACGGTGTCGGCGTCCACGCCGCGCTCGCTGACGTTTTCGCGGTACGCGTACCGCTCGCACACCAGCAGCACGCGTGAACCCGCTGGGGGCGCCACCGGACCTCCGTACACGCTCAGGCCGCGCTCCCAGCCGCGCGCCAGCAGCGCCCTGTCGTCCTCGGGGTTCAGCTCCGGGTCGGTGTGGGCGGGCGTGCGGCGGGCCAGGGCCCGCAGCCGGTCCACGCTGGCCTGCACCGCCGCGGGCTCCAGACCGCCGTCCAGGGCAGAGGCCATGGCCTCCAGGGTGGCGACCTGCACCTCGCGGCGCCCAAGCGCCATGACCAGGTCGGCGCCGGCGCGCAGCGCCATCACGGCGGCCTCACCGCGGCCGTAGTTGTCGTCAATGGCCTTCATGCCCATGGAGTCGGTGACGATCACGCCTTCGTAGCCCCACTCCCCCCGCAGCAGACCGGTCAGGACCGGGCGCGACAGGGTGGCGGGCCGTTCGGGGTCCAGCGCGTCGAACACGATGTGGGCGGTCATCACGGCGGGCGTGTGCGGGAGCAGTTCACGGAACGGCGCGAGTTCCAGCGCGTCCAGTTCGGCGCGGGACTTCGTGACGCGCTGCAACGCGTAGTGCGAGTCCAGGTGGGTGTCGCCGTGGCCGGGGAAGTGCTTCACGCACGCCGCGACGCCCTCCTGCGCGTGCCCGTCCAGCGAGGCGCGGCCGTGCCGGGCCACCAGCGCGGCGTCGGCGCCGAACGACCGGTCGCTGATCACGGGGTTGGACGGATCGACGTTCACGTCGAGCACCGGCGTGAAGTTCCAGTTGATCCCGACCGAGCGCAGCTGCCGGGCCAGCGCCGCGTGGACGTCGCGCGTGAGGACCACGTCGTCCGCCGCGCCGAGGGCCATGGCGCTGGGCGCATACGGCCAGAACGTCGGGCGGACGATCGCGCCCCCCTCGTGGTCCAGGGCGATCAGGGCGTCCTCTCCCAGCACCTCGCGCAGGTCCGCGCACAGCGTCCGGAGCTGCTCGGCACTCTCCACGTTCTTGCCGAACAGGCACACGGCCTTCACGCCGTAGCGGCGCAGGTGCGCGGCGGTGTCGGCGTCGAGGGTCGGGCCGGGGATGTCCACCATCGCCAGGGCGCCCGGAAGCAGGGGGGAGGTCACCGCGCCAGAGTAGTCCAGTCCCGGGGGAACCGGGACGCGCAGAGGTCTGCACCAGCACCCTCCCCGGCCGGGGGCAGCGGGCATGAGAAGCGGGCCGGAAGTTCTCAGGCACGTCGGGGACCGGAACGGTACAGTCTGCGGGTACCACATCATGTTCCGCACCGCCCACCACCGACCTCAAGGAGTCTCCATGAAGCGCGCCACCCTCGGGCTGCTCAGTGCCGCCCTGATCGCCACCGCCTCCACTGCCAGCGCCCAGAAGACCACCCTGGAGTTCTGGACGATTTCCCTCGCGCCGCTGTTCAACGACGAGATGAACCGCCTGGTGACCGCGTTCCAGAAGGACAACCCGGACGTGGAACTCAAGTGGGTGGACGTGCCCGCCAGCGCCATGGAGCAGAAGCTGCTCGCGGCCGTCGCGTCGGGCCGCCCGCCCGCGGCCGTGAACCTGTCGTCGGATATGGCTGTCAAGCTCGTGCAGCAGGGCGCCCTGGAACCCCTGACGCTCTCGGACGCGCAGAAGAAGCTGTACTTCGCGTCGCCGCTGTCGACCTTCACCTTCGACGGCAAGGTCATGGGCGTGCCGTGGTACTGGGCGCCCAAGGTCGTGGCGTACAACACCGAGATCTTCAAGAAAGCGGGCCTCGACCCGGCCAACCCGCCGCGCACCATCCAGACGCTGATCTCGGCGGCCAAGCAGATCAAGGACAAGACCGGCAACTACGGCTTCATGCCGAACATCAACGGCATCAACATGCTGTACGTGTTCCAGGAAGCGGGCCTGCCGATCTTCACCAAGGACGGCTCCGCGGCCGTGTTCAACGGGCCGGAGCACGTCAAGCTGCTCGAGACCTACGTGGACCTGTACAAGAAGGGCTACATCCCCGAGGACACCATGCGCCGCGGCTTCACGGCCGCGACCGAGCTGTACTCGGCGGGCAAGCTGGGCATGCTCATCACCGGGCCGCAGTTCATCCTGCGCGTGGCGAACGACAACAAGGCCATCTACGACGTCACGAAGGTCGCGCCGTACCCGATCAACATTGCCGGGAACGTGATCCACACGCCGCTAATGGGCTTCACGGTGCCCAAGGGCGTGCGGGACAAGGCGCTGGCTCAGAAGCTGGCGCTGTTCCTCACGAACGACGTGAACCAGCTGCAGTTCAGCCGCGTCACCAAGACCACCTTCCCCTCGACCGTGAAGGCCAGCACCGACAAGTTCTTCAAGCAGGGCGCGGCGAACGCCATCGACCAGGGCAAGCTGGTGTCCAGCACGGAACTCAAGAAGGCCCGCGACCTGACGCTGGTGTACCCGGACGCCAGCAAGCTGAACAAGGTCTTCAAGGACAACGTCGAGGCCGCGATGGCCGGCCAGAAGACCGCCAAGCAGGCGCTGGACGACATCGTGAAGGCCTGGAACGCCAGCCTCTGAATCCGGCCACGCGGGGGCATCCGGCCGCGTGCCGGACGCCCCTGTCGGTTGTGCGGGCATCACGCCCCGGTCAGAAAGGACGTGCACCATGACCCCGATGAAGCCACTTGTTTCGCTCGTGCTGGCCGGGCTACTGCTCGGTGCCGCCGACGCCGCGGCTGCCGCGCTCTCCCCCACCGCCGAGGCCCGCGCGCAGGAGCCGTTCACCACGCTGGTGCCCACGCCGCGCCGCGCGACCTTCCCGGCGGGCGTGCTGCCGCTCTCCGGTCTGGGCGTGAAGGTCGTGGGAACCGCCCCGGAACTGACGTGGGCGGCCCGTGACCTGAACACCGAGTGGCAGACCCGCCTGGGGCTGGCCCTGGGCGACGCCGCGAAGAGCGGTCCGGCAATCACGGTGGGCACCGTGGCCGACGCGGAGCTGGCCGCGAAGGCCAAGGCCGCCGGGCTGGACACCACCGCCGCCGAGGGCTACGCGCTGTGGGTGGACGCTTCCGGCGCGTGGATCGTGGGCGCCGACGCGAAGGGCGCCTACGAGGGCGCGCAGACGCTGCGGCAACTGCTGACGCCGGGCGGGCTGCGCTACGCGCGCATCAGCGACGCCCCGGCCCTCAAAGACCGCGTCGCCATGATCTACCTCGACCAGTTCAGCGCCCAGGTGAATGACCGCGTGATTCCGCTGCTGGCGCAGCTGAAGTTCAACGCCGTGCTGATCATGAGCGATTACGTGCAGTGGGACACCGCGAAGGCCGGCGGCTACGCCCACCCCGGCGGCGCGAGCAAGGCCGAGGCGCGGCGCGTGGCCGAGCTGGCGCGCTCATACGGCCTGGAACCCATACCGCTGATCGAGACGCTGTCGCACGCCGGGTGGATGTTCTATGGCGGCAAGAACCTGGACCTGCGCCAGGACGAGGGCAGCCAGAACCCGTGGGCCTACGACACCCTGAATCCCGCGACCTACGGCCGCGTCGTGCTGCCCATCCTGAAAGAGGCGGTGGAGGTGTTCCGCCCGCAGCGCCTCCACATCGGGCACGACGAGCTGCGCAGCCGCGACCGCTTCCCGGCGCGCGACAACGGCAAGGCGGTGGGTCTGGAGACGCTGGTGGTGGACGACATCGTGAAACTGCACGACGCGCTGAAGGCGCAGGGCGTGGCGACCATGCTGTGGCACGACACCGCCTTCGCGGACGCCGTGGTCGCCACCCTGCCGGCGCGGCTGCCCAAGGACATCCAAGTCGCGTACTGGAACTACACGGCCGGCACCAGCGCCGACATGCTCGGGAAGATCAAGGGGCTGGGCTTCCCGGTGCTGGGCGCAAGCTGGCTGGACGCCGGGAACCCCGAGGGCATGGCGAAGGCCAGCGTGGCCGCCGGCGCGCAGGGCATGATCCAGACGCGCTGGAATGGATACTTCGGCAACCCCAGCATCTGGGACGGACAGGCGGATCAGGGCGTGCCCTTCGTGCGGGCGGGCTCGGCGTTCTGGAACCCGGACGGGCCGGTGGTCACGGACGCCGTGGCCCGCTACCGCGACCTGTACCAGCCGACCGCGTACCGCGCTGCGCCGGGCGCGACCGTGGACCTGGCCCCGCTGGTCACGCGCACGCTGGCGGACCCGGACAGCAAGGGCTGGATTCTCAAGGGGCCGGACATCGACCTCCGGAACCTGAAGACCGGCGTGACCCGCCTGGGCGCGTACACCTTCGACGTGCGGGGCGCGGTGATGCTGCGGGGCAGCCGGCCCGCCGCGAAGGACCTGCCGGAACGCGCCACCGTGCCCGTGAACCGGCGCGCCGACGCGCTGGCGTTCCTGCACACCACCGGCTGGCCCGGCGCGCTGGCCCGCGAGGTGATCGGCCACTACGAGGTCGCGTATGCCGACGGCACCACGCTGAACGTGCCCCTGGAGTACGGCCGCAACATCCGCGCGTGGACCGACACCGTCACGTCGTCGATGATCCTGGCCCCCGGCTTTGCCGGCCAGACGCGCGACGGCCTGAGCGTGAACGTGCCGGTGCTGGAGTGGCCCAACCCCAGACCGGACGCGGTGATCACGTCCGTCACGCTGGTGAGCGACGGCAAGAACGCGAACCCGGCCCTGCTGGGCCTGACGGTGATCGGCGACCGCCCGTAGGCCCTGGGGCCGGCCGGATGGAGCGGGGATGACTTCACCTTGACACCCCCCCGAGTGCCCCCTACCCTGAACGCACGTTTGTTTACGTTTGACACCCTCCGGCTCCACTCCGTCCCGCGGCTCGCGGGCGGAGCCGGCGTTCCGGACGGGTGTGGAGGCCCCATGAAGAAACTTCTGCTCACCGCCCTGCTCGCCACCCTTCCCGCCGCGTCGGCCGCCGGCACGCTGGTCTTCGGCGCCAACGGCGACCCCGTCAGCCTGGAATCCGGCAACATCACCGACGGCATCTCGATCCTGGTGCAGCGCCAGATCTACGACACGCTGGTGGACTTCAAGGACGGCACCACCGACCTCAAGCCCGGCCTGGCGACGTCGTGGAAGGCCAACGCCGACAACACCGCGTGGACCTTCACCCTGCGCCGTGGCGTGAAATTCACCGACGGCACGGCCATGGACGCCGACGCCATCGTGTTCAACCTCAGCCGCTGGTGGGACAAGGCGCACCCCTACGGCTTCCGTGACCAGGGCCGCACCTTCGAGATCGTGGGCGACCTGCTCGGCGGCTACAAGGGCGACGCCTCGGCCGTGATCAAGAACATCGTAAAGGTCAACGACTACACGGTGCGTGTGGACCTGAACAAGCCCTCCTCGGTGCTCCCCAACGTGCTGGCTGCCGGGTACTTCGGCATCGCCAGCCCGACCGCCATCAAGAAGGACGGTGCGAAGTACGGCACGCCCGCCAGCGTGCCGGTCGGCACCGGCCCCTTCGTCTTCGAGTCGTGGAAGACCGGCGACCGCGTGACCCTCAAGGCCAACGCGGCGTACTGGGGCACCAAGGCCCGCGTGGACACCGTCGTGATCCGTGCCATCAAGGACGCGTCGCAGCGCCTGAACGAGCTCAAGGCCGGGACCATCGACTTCGCCAACGACTTCACGCCGGATGCGCTCAAGAGCATCCAGGCCGACAAGAACCTGGTGGCGGTCAAGCGTCCCAGCTTCAACGTGGGCTTCGTGTCGATGAACAACCGCAACCAGTACCTGAAAAACGACAAGGTGCGTCAGGCGATCAGCATGGCGATCAATAAAAAGGCCATCGTGGACGCCTTCTGGAACGGCCTGGGCACCAGCAACGCCAGCTTCCTGCCGCCGGTCATGGCGTGGGCCAACTCCAGCAAGGTGCCGGCCGACTACGCCTACGACCCGGCCGCCGCGAAGAAGATGCTGGCCGACGCCGGCTACGCGAACGGCTTCTCGATCGACCTGTGGTACATGCCGGTCAGCCGCCCGTACTTCCCCACGCCCAAGCCGATTGCCGAGGCGATTGCCGCCGACCTGAGCGCCGTGGGTATCAAGGTCAACCTCAAGACCGAGGACTGGGCCAAGTACCTGGACGACCGCAACAAGGAACCCGGCTTCGACATGTACATGATCGGCTGGACCGGCGACTACGGCGACCCGGATAACTTCTACGGCGCGTACTACGGCGCCAACGCCAGCGACGACATCAACTGGGCGCCGGCGAACCTGGTCACGCTGCTCGAGCAGGGCCGCGCCGCGACGTCGCAGGCCGACAAGGCCAAGGTGTACAGCCAGATCCACGAGATCACGTACAACGCCGCGTACCGCGTGCCGGTCGTGCATTCCTCGCCGCTGGCCGCCGCGCGCACGTACGTCAAGGGGTGGGTGCCCAGCCCCCTGGGCAGCGAGTCCTTCAACACGATCACGCTGCTCGGCAAGAAGTAAGGCTCCACGCTCTGGGGGGCAGATCCACAGCGGGTCTGCCCCCCGGCGGCTGTGCAGGCTCTAGCGCCCGCGCAGCCCCAATTGACTGTTCTGGAGGTTCCATTTGGGCACATATCTCCTGCGCCGGCTGCTGCGCACGGTGCTGGTCATGCTGGGCATCAGCCTGGTCGTGTTCGTCTTTGTCCGCTCCATTCCGGGTGATCCCGCCACCGTGATGCTGGGCGAGCGCGGCACGCCCGAAGCCGCCGCCCGGCTGCGCGAGCAGCTCGGCCTGAACAAGCCGTGGTTCTTCAACCCGCAGAGTCCCCTCGACGCGCAGTACCCGAAGTACGTCAACGCCCTGCTGCACGGCGACCTGGGCTCGGGGCTCAAGAGCAACATCCCGGTGCGGGACGAGTTGCAGGCCCGCTTTCCGGCTACGGCGGAACTCAGTCTGGCGGCCCTGGCCTTCGCGCTGCTGATCGGGCTGCCCGCCGGGGTGGTCGCGGCGCTGCGGCGCAATTCGTTCTGGGACAACGTCGCCACGACCATCTCGCTGGTGGGCGTCAGCATGCCGGTGTTCTGGCTGGGCCTGCTGCTGTCGTACTTCTTCGCGGTCAAGCTCGGGTGGCTGCCGCCCAGCGCCCGCACCGGCAACGAGAACACCCTGCGGGGCATCACCGGGCTGTACCTGCTCGACTCGGTGCTGCGCGGCGACGGCCGCTCGTTCTGGGACGTGCTGCGGCACCTGATCCTGCCGGCCGTCGCGCTGGGCACCATTCCGCTGGCGATCATCGCGCGCATCACGCGCTCCAGCCTGCTCGACGTGCTGGGGCAGGACTACGTGCGCACCGCGAAGGCCAAGGGCCTGGCACCTAACCGCGTAACCCTCAAGCACGCGCTGCGCAACGCCCTGCTGCCGGTCGTGACCGTGATCGGGTTGCAGGCCGGAGCGCTGCTGGGCGGCGCGGTGCTGACCGAGACCATCTTCTCGTGGCCCGGCATCGGCTCGTGGGTCTACGACGCGATCAGCCAGCGCGACTACCCGGTGATCCAGGGGGGCGTGATCTTCGCAGCGCTGGTCGTCAGCGTCGTGAACCTGCTCGTGGACCTCAGCTACGCCGCCCTCGATCCCCGCATCCAGTACAGGTGACGCCATGACCTCAGCAACCGCCCCCACCCCGGCGCGCCCGAAACGGCAGGAGAGCATCTTCTGGCGGCGCTTCCGGCGCAGCGGCCCCGGCAAGACCGGCGCGGTCATCGTGGCGCTGTTCGTGCTGCTGGCCGTGTTCGCGCCGCTCATCAAACCCTACGACCCCACGACAGACCGCAACTACCGCCTGAACCTCAAGCCTCCCTCCATCTCCGCGCTGTGGAACAAGGACGTGGCGGAGGTGTACCGCGATCCGGTCAGCGGCAAGGTCAATCTGCTCGCCTACCCCTTCGGCACCGACAACCTGGGCCGCGACGTGTACGCGCGCACGCTGCACGGCACCCGCATCTCGCTGAAGGTCGGCGTGGTGAGCACGCTGCTGGCCCTGGTCATCGGCTCGCTGCTGGGCGTGCTGGCCGGCTACTTCGGCGGGTGGTTCGACAACGTCATGGGCTACCTCACCGACGTGATGCTGGCCTTCCCCGGCATCCTGCTCGCCATCGGGTTTGCCAGCATCTTCAGCACCGACAACCCGCCGCTGCTGATCGCAGGACTCGACCGGCTGTTCGCGCTGAACAGTCCGCAACTCGTGACCGCCATGCTGGCCGTATCGCTGGTGCAGGTGCCGGTCTACATGCGCCTGGCGCGCTCGGTGGTGCTGTCGATCCGCGAGCGGGAGTTCGTGCAGGCGGCCGGAGCACTGGGCGCGTCGCAGGGCCGCACGATCTTCCGGCACATCCTGCCCAACTCGCTGTCGCCGTTGATCGTGCAGGGCGCCCTGAGCATCGCCACGGCCACCATCGAGGTCGCCGCGCTCGGCTTCCTGGGCATCGGCGCGCAGCCCCCGCTGCCGGAGTGGGGCACCATGATCAGCGACTCGCGCCAGTACTACGTGGACGCCCCGTGGACGATGGTGTTCCCCGGCCTGGCGATCTTCCTGACGGTGCTGGGCTTCAACCTGCTCGGCGACGGCCTGCGGGACGTGCTCGACCCCCGAAGCACGCAGTAACGGCCATCTCGGACGGGCGGGGAGGCGCGCGCTTCCTCGCCCACCGTCATGACCCCTGGGCGATGGGCACCGGGTCGCCCTCCGGGAGCCGGAAGGCCGCCAGCACGCGCGAGGTCACGTCCGCGATCACGTACGGCACCGGATAGCGGGCCAGGCGCGCGTCGGTCGGGCTGGGCCACGCGGGGCCGGCGGGATGGCTGTGGTACAGCGCGATCAGGCTCAGGCCCTCGGCGTCCATGGCCTTCAGGGCGCGCAGCAACCGGCCGGGGTCCGCGAGGTACTCGGACTCGGGGCGGGCGGAGATGTTCGGCAGCGGGTACAGTGCCACGCCCCTGAACTCTGCACCGTGAACCGTGCCGCCGATGACGCCCACACATTCCCTGGGCGCGTCGCGCTCGGCGTGCGCCCACAGGGCCGCCGTGAGCACGCCGGGCAGGTGCAGGATCACGCCCGCATTAGAGCATCCGGCGGGCCGGGGCCGCGGGCGATCCGGACGCCGCGACCGTTGACCTGCTGTTCACGTCAAACACCGTGCCAGCCGCGCACAAGTGGTCACGGCGGGCGCGGCGTGGGGTACACTGCGCCCCATGGCGAAGGCCCGCGCGAAAAGCGCTCCCCCGGTCAGCCGCTTTGACGGTGAGGCGCTCGGACTGGTGTTGTTCGCGCTCGGTATTTTCCTGGCGGTGACGGTGCTGCTGGTGCCGGCCGATCAGGTGCAGCGCGACGGCACCGTGAGTGTCATGACCGAGGTGCGCACCACGGTGGTGCAGTGGCTCGGCTGGGGCGCGTACCTGCTGCCGCTGATCCCGTTCGCATACGGCGTGCTGGTGTTCCTGGGCCGCGACCTGAAGAACCTCACCCGCCGCGCGCTGGGCGGCGTCCTGGTCACGCTGTCGGTGATGGCGCTGCACGATGTGGTGGAGGCCGGGGCCGCGGGCCAGCTCGCGGAACGCGTGATGGAACCCCTGCTGCGCGCCGTGAGTTACGCGGCCGTGATCCTGCCGCTGGTCACCCTCACGCTGGGCGTGGAACTCATGCTGCGGCTCTCGCCGCTGTCGCTGCTCAAGAACGTGTTCCGGCGCGTGAGCGTGCTGCTGGGCGGCGCGAGCGCGGGCGTGCAGGGCGTGATCGAGGCGCGCCAGGAGGGCCGCGGCGCGGCCAAGGCGCGGGCCGAGGCCCGGCAGACCCTCGCGGCGCACGCGCGCGAGTTGGACGTGCTGCGCCGCCTGTACCCCGAGGCGAAGGAGCTGCGCGCCCAGCACGACGAGTTGAAAGCCACGCAGCGCAGCGTGCGCGGCCTGGACGAGGCGGGACTCAAGCACCTCGACCGCGACCTGGCCGCGTGGCGCGAGGTCACGAAGACCTTCGTGGCGAACGCCGGCCGCGACCTGCGCGACGTGGTCGCCGCCGAGGCGCCGGACGCCGGGGCGAACGCAGAGACGCTGGCGAACGACGTGCGCGCCGGCCGGCACGAGCTGTGCGCCGAGCTGCCCAGCACCCTGGCGAGCGGCGCGCTGGAGCGCTACCGCCGCTCGCTGGTGATGGAGGTGCAGCGGCTGGCCGGCCGGGCCGGTCGCCTGGAACGCGAGCGCAAGCTGTCCGAGAAGGCGCTGGGCAAGGCCGACACCGGCATCCTGGCGCGCGAGTGGCCGGCGCACCGCGAGCGGGTCGAGGGCTGGGGAGCGCTGAGTGCCGACGTGCTGGCGTGGCAGGAACGCGCCGCGCACTACGCCGGCTGGCCGGACCTGGCCGCCGCCTTCGACCGCGCCCCGACCGAGGTGGCCGACACGCTCGCCGCCGCGCTGGTCGCGGACCCGGACGGCACGCTGGCCGATCTGGACGGCTGGCGCGCCCGGCTGGCCCGCGCGCAGGAGGAAGCGCTGCGCCGCGCCGAGGCGATGAGCATGACCGTGGCCGCCACGCCGCCGCGCATGGACTTCGACTTCTCCAGCGCGGCCCAGAGTGCAGCCGAGCCGGACGTCGCCCCGGCGCTCCCCTCCCCCGCCCGGCCGGTCGCGCGGTCGAGTGCCGTCGCGCTGCTGGACGAGCCGGCCGCACCCCCCAGCGCTCCGGCGGCGCCGGCCCCCACCAGTGGCCTCGATCCCTTCAGCGGCTGGGACGACGACGATCTACCCTTCGGCCCAGACGGCACCGAGTCGGCAGCGCCCGCCCGGCTGGAGCCGGTGCCCCCGCGCGCCCTCGATCCGCTGCTGGGCCGGGCAGGTGTGCAGGCCCGCGCGCCCAGCGCGGCTCCGTGGGACGACGAGCCGGAGGGCGCCAGCGCCGATACCGTCGACCGGCCCGCTGTGGGCGCGCTGCCGCTGGAGCTGCCCGGCTACGAGCTGCTCGACCCGGTGCCGCTCGCGGCGCTGAATGCCGCGCAGCTCGACGCCTCTGCGCGGCAGCGGGCCGGCGTGATCGACGAGACGCTGCGGCATTTCAACCTCCAGGCGCGGGTGGTGGACTTCGCGCGCGGCCCGACCGTCACGCGCTACGAGATCGAACCGGCGCCCGGCGAGAAGATCAGCCGCATCGCCAGCCTCAGCAACGACCTGGCGCGGGCACTGGCGGTGGGCGGCGTGCGCGTGGAGGCGCCGGTGCCGGGCAAGAGCGTGATCGGCTTGGAGGTGCCCAACGCCGACCGCGAACCCGTGACCTTCCACCAGGCGGCGGCCGCGCCGTCGTTCCGCGCCACGCGCGCCCGCCTGCCCGTGATCCTGGGCAAGAGCATCGACGGCGAGCTGATGGTCGGGGACCTCGCCAAGATGCCGCACCTGCTGGTGGCGGGCAGCACCGGCAGCGGGAAGTCGGTGTGCGTGAACACGCTGATCACGTCCCTGCTTTTCAAGTACCTGCCGACCGAGCTGCGTTTCCTGATGATCGACCCGAAGATGGTCGAACTGACGCCCTACGACGGCATTCCGCATCTGGTGCGCAGCGTGGTGACCAATCCGGTGGACGCGGCCGGGGTGCTGCTGGGCGCGGTCGCGCACATGGAGCGGCGCTACAAGATGATGTCGCAGGTTGGCGCGAAGAACCTCGAACAGTTCAACGCCAAGATGCGCCAGACGGGCGAGGTGGAACTGCCGCACCTGGTCATCATCATCGACGAGCTGGCGGACCTGATGATCACCAGCCCGAAAGAAGTCGAGTCGGCGATCATGCGCCTGGCGCAGATGGCCCGCGCCACCGGCATGCACCTGGTGCTGGCGACGCAGCGGCCCAGCGTGGACATCCTGACCAGCCTGATCAAGGTGAACGTTCCGGCCCGCATCGCCTTCGCGGTGAGCAGCAGCCACGACTCGCGCACCATCCTGGACGCCATGGGCGCCGAGCGCCTGACCGGCATGGGCGACATGCTGTACTACCAGCCGGGCCTGGTGAAGCCGATGCGCCTCCAGGGACCGTACATCAGCGAACTGGAGTCGGTGCGGATCACGGAACTGCTGCGCCGCCAGGTGTTCGAGGACGTGTTCGTCGAGGCGTACGGTGCGGACTTCGAGGGCGGCATCGAGGCGTCGGGGCCGAGTGCCGACCGGGCGAACGTGGATTTCAGCGATCCGCTGCTGCGGCAGGCGGCGCAGATCTGCATTGAGGAGGGCCAGGGCAGCGTGTCCAGGCTGCAACGCCGCCTGTCGGTCGGGCACGCCCGGGCCGGCAAGCTGATGGACCTGCTGGAGGCGATGGGCATCGTGTCCAAGCACCAGGGCAGCAAGCCGCGGGACGTGCTGATCACCGAGGCGGACCTGCCCGAGTACTTCGGCAAATAACGCGGCTCGGCTGTCCGCCGCCCACGCCCGAACTGACCCGTGGACAGCTGGCGTATGGCATGAGGCTGACGTGAGAGCCGCACCAATTCCGGTGCGGTCTTCGTTTAGAAGACCTGCGCTCTGTGCGCGGCGTGTTGCATTTTCAGGCGCGGTGGGGAAGATTGGATTTCGGACAATTGGCAATCCAGTTTCATTCAGAGGTGATTCGATGAAGAGGCAAACCAGCTTGCTCACGCTCGGACTGATGCTCGCGACCCCGGCCCTCGCCGGCGGCGGCGGCGCTCCGGCCACGCCTGCGGCTCCGGGCGCGTGCAAGAGCATCGCCCAGATCGTGAAGGGCGACCCGAACTTCAGCACGCTCGCCACCGCCCTGGACGCGGCCGGCCTGACCCAGACGCTGGAAGGCGGGCAGTACACCGTGTTCGCGCCGACGAACGCCGCCTTCGCCAAGGTGCCCAGCGATACCCTCGCCACCGCGCTGAACGACCCGGCCATGCTGCGCTCGATCCTGCTGTACCACGTCGTGAAGGGCAAGGTGCCGGCCGCGCAGGTCATGACCATGCCCAACGCCATGACGGCTGAAGGCTCGAACGTCCTGATCACCGTGAACGGCAAGATGGTCATGGTGGACAACGCCCGCGTCACCAAGGCCGACGTGATGGCCTGTAACGGGATCGTGCACGTGATCGACACGGTGCTGATGCCCGCGATGGACACGGCCGCTCCGGTCGCCGCCGCGCCTGCCCCGGCGCCGGCTCCCGCGCCGAAACCGGCCCCTGCTCCGGCGCCCGCTCCCGCACCGGCTGCTGACGCAGCCCCGGCGACGACCGACACCGCCATGACGGACACCGCGACCACCGACACGACGGCCCCGGCTGATACCACGGCCGCGGCGCCCGCTGCCTCGGCACCGCCCGCGGTCGACATCTCGTCCATCCCGGCCCTGCCGCTGAGCGGCGCCACCATCACCACGGACGCCGCGGCCACCACCACGACGGACACCGCCGCGACCACCGATACGGCGGCGACCGACGCCACCACGACGACCGACACCACCACCGACGCCGCGGCGACGACCGATACCGCAACGACGGACACGGCCACCACTGACACGGCGGCGGCCGACACCAGCGCCCAGGCCGACCAGGCCATGTCCACCAACACGCTGTACGACGTGCTGGTGAGCGACGACCGCTTCTCCACGCTGCGCGACCTGCTGAGCGACGCGGGCCTGACGGACCAGCTGACCTCGACCGAGTACACCATCTTTGCGCCGACCAACGACGCCTTCGACGCGCTTGACCAGGATCAGCTGGCCCTGATCGCCAGCGATCCCGACACGCTCAAGAAGGTGCTGCTGTACCACGTGGTCGCGGGCAAGCAGACGGCCGAACAGCTCGCCGGCGTGAAGCAGGTCTCCAGCGCCGAGGGCAACAGCATCGATGTGTCGTCCGACGGCACCATGCAGATGGTCGGCGGCGCCAAGGTGGACGGCGCGCCCATCGAGGCCGACAACGGCACGATCTTCGTGATCGACAAGGTGCTGCTGCCCCCCAACCTCGTGATTCCCGCGGCTCCTGCGGCCACGACGGCGACCACCGACGCGACGGCGACCACGACCACCACGACGGATGCGGCGGCGACCACCTCAACCGCGACCACCTCAACCGCGACCACCACGACCACCGCGCCGGCGGCCACCGCCACGACGACCACGGCCACAACGACGACCACCGCGGCGCCCGCGAATGTCGTGGCCCTGCTCCAGGGTCTGCCGCAGTACAGCACGCTGGTCTCGCTGATCCAGAAGGCCGGCCTGGCTGACACGCTCGCCACGGGCGACTACACGGTCTTCGCACCGACCAACGACGCCTTCGCCAAGGTGCCGCAGGCGACGCTGGACATGCTCAACGCCGATCCGGCCAAGCTCAAGCAGGTGCTGCTGTTCCACGTCGTGAGCGGCAAGGTCGTGGACGCCGGGCTGAACGTCGCCCAGCTCAAGAGCCTGGAAGGCAGCAGCATCGACCTGAAGGGCGATGGCGGCAACATCATGCTGGGCGTGCTGAGCGGCACCACCATCACCGGCGGCATGCTGGCGAACTCGGTGCCCATGACGGCGGGCAACAGCGTGGTCTACAGCATCGACGCGGTGCTGATTCCCCCCACCCTGAAGTAAGCGTTCCCCAGTCCTCAGGCCCGCTCTCGTATCAGAGCGGGCTAGTCCTTATTGATTGGCTGTCCTAGCGGGGCGGCCCCTCACGACACGGCGGCGGGATGCGTCCGCAGGAACTGCTCCCAGGTGGCTGGCGTGCGGGGCACGTGCCCGGACTCGGTCCAGTCCCAGTATGGTGTGTACAGGCTGCGAGAGCGGACGAGTTCCTCGCGGAAGATCTCGGCGCTCAGGCCAGTGCCGAGCAGGCCGCTGGTGGCGAATCGGTTCAGCACGTCCCCACGCTCATATGGCACGGCCCGGAACTCCGGGCGCCATCCGGCTGGCGTGGCCGTGAGGAGCAGGTACTGAGCGCGGGGATCGCCCGTCGCCGGGAAGCCGACTGCACCGGTGTTGAGCACGACCGTACCGTCCACCGTGGCATGGGCGGGGCGGTGGATGTGCGAGCCGACCAGCACGCCGTACTCGCCGCCGTCGTCAGCCTGGCGCAGGGCGGCGATCCGCTGCGGCGGGGTGCGCTCGCTGAGACCCTCCCGGTAGTGCTGCGGCGTCCCGTGTGCGATCAGCACGCGGGGCAGCCCAGGCACCTCCAGCGTCAGGGTCCGGTTCCACGTGGCGGGCTCGTGCAGCAGGCCGGCGCGGTCGAGCTGGTGCATGCTCCACACGGTCGCGCCCCAGAAGGGATCGTCGAACCAGTCCGGCGGCAGGGTGTCGCTGCGGACGTGCCACAGGCGCAGCAGGTCGTCGTGGTTGCCAAGCGTGAAGGCCACGTCCGGCTCATCCAGCAGCCGCTCCATGACCTGCACGGAATCCGGCCCGCGGTTCACGACGTCGCCGTTCACGATCACCCGGTCGGCGCCCTGCGAGTGAATGTCGGCCAGCACCGCGTTCAGCGCGTCGGCGTTGCCGTGGATGTCCGCAATGATCGCCGCCCGCATCGCGGGGCATTCTACGGCCGGGTGGTCCGGCGATCGTCTGCCGCGCCACGCTTGCTCTACATGGGCAGACTCGCCCGGCCTCGTTCAGTTGCGGAAGATGACTTCCTCGCGGCCGAAGGAGCGGAGGGCGAGCAGGCCCAGCAGCACGGTGCCCACCAGGTTCGCGGCCATCGCCAGCAGCACGTGCGCCGCGGTGACCGTGCCGCGCACGATCTCCAGCAGGGTCAGCATGCCGCCGAACAGCGGCAGCGCGTACAGGCCGGGGCCGAGGGTCAGAAAGTCGCTGAACTGCAACATCACGGCCGGAATCACGATGGCCAGGGACAGCGGGGCGATGTACGTCTGCGCCTCCTTGAACGACCGCGCGTAGATGCCCACGGTGATGAGGAGGGCGCTGATCAGCAGGGCGGCGCTGAGGGCAACGCCCAGCAGGGCCAGGGCGCTGCCCACGCCCAGCGTGATCTGCCCGCCCATCGCCTGGCTGATCTCGGCGCTGGCGCCGCTGCGGCCGCGCGTGAAGGCCCCGACCAGCAGGCCGCTGAGGATGAAGCCGAGCACGCTGAAACACGCGCTGGTCAGGGCCGTGATGGTCGTGGCAAGGAGCTTGCCGGCCACCACCTCGCTGCGCCGCACCGGGGCGACCAGCAGGCTTTCGAGGGTGCCGCGTTCCTTCTCCCCGGCGGTGGCGTCCACGGCAGTCGCCATCGCGCCGCTGAGGATGAACTGCAGCATCAGCATGGGAATCAGGAACGCGAGCTGACCGCTGCGCTGCTCCTGGGGCGGGCTGGCGTCCACGGGCCGGAGCACCACCGGAGTGAGGACGCCTGCTCCCAGGCCCAGCGCCTTTAAGCGATCCAGGGTCAGTGTGCGGTTGTAGGCGTTCACCACGTCCTGCACCTTGGCGAACGCGCCGGCCTGGGCGCGCAGGTTGTTGAGTTTGGCGTACACCTCCAGTGTGCCCTGAGCCGCGCCAGCGCTCGTGGGAATCACGCCCGCCGGCTGCACGGCCGCGTCCACGGCGCCGCTCTGCACGGCGGCGCGGGCGTTCTCGACCGGCACCAGCGTGACGCCGGCGCGGATCAGCGTGCCGTTGGCGAGCCGCTCGTCGCGGGTGAGCGCGGTCTCCAGCGCGGCAGGCAGGGTGCCGACCACGCCGAGTTTCTGCCGCGCCTGCTGCTGCCCGCCGATGAAACTGCCCAGCATCAGCGGGAGGCCCAGCGTGAACAGCGGAATCAGGATCATGGGCATCAGGATGGTGGCGTTCAGGGTGCGGCGGTCGCGCAGGGTGGACAGCAGGTCGCGGGCCGCGATGCGCCACACCACTCCGGGGCGGAGACGTTCAGACGGCACGGGCGGCCTCCCCACGCTGGTCGTGTTCGCGCACGAGTTCAAAGAACGCGCGTTCCAGGCTGCGTTCCCCCGTCGCCTCCAGCACCTGCGCCAGGGTGCCCACCGTGAGCAGCTGCCCGTGGTGGAGAATCGCCACGCGGTCGCAGACCTCCTCGGCCTCGCTCATGACGTGGGTGGAGTACAGCGTGAGGCGGCCCGGTGCGCGGCTGGCCTGCACGAAGTCGAGCAGGGTGCGCCGCGCGAAGATGTCCAGGCCGCTGGCCGCCTCGTCAAGGATCAGGACAGCGGGGTCGTGCAGCACCGCGCGGGCGATCACCACCTTCTGCTTCATGCCCGACGAGTACTCGCCCGCGCGGACATCCAGCGTGCGGCCGAGTTCCAGGCGGTCGTCGAGTTCCGCGATCCGGGCCTCGGTCTGCGCACGGGTCATGCCGTACAACCCCGCGAAGGAGCGCAGCACCTCGCGGCCGGTGAGGCGGGCGGGCAGCCCCATGCCGCCGTTCACCACGCCGACGATGCGCCGCACGGCCTCCGGGTCGCGCAGCAGATCGATGCCGCTGACGGTGCCGCCCCCGCTGCTGGGCCTCAGCAGCGTGGCGAGAATGCGCAGCAGGGTCGTCTTGCCGGCGCCGTTCGGGCCGAGCAGGCCGTACACCTCGGCGTCCCGGGCCGTCAGGGACACGCCGCGCAGGGCCTGGAAAGTGCCGTAGCTCTTGGTGATGTCGTGCAGTTCAAGCATGCCGCCCCCGTGTGCAGATTGATCTCATTCGGTGCAGGCTACGTGGTCGCGGCGCGCCGGGTTGCCGGAGCCAGACCGCAGGTCAACACCACCCCTACGGCCCGCCTGAGACCGCCCACCGCACCGTTCACCTGAACCGATTCAGACGTCCGTCTATACCGGACAGACGCCGGAACAGGAAGTGGCGTCCAGGCCGCTCTTTCAACGCAGCGTGGGCGAATTCCGCCCTCACCATCAATGTCAACACCCCGTTTCCTCATCAAAAATGAGAGAAAAAATGAATATAATAGGAAAGTTGCGCTGAACGGCGCACTTGCACATCAGTCCTGTGGTCAGCCCCTCCCCCCGACGGTATCCGGCTGGTCACTCGACACCCCTTCCACCTGTGGCCGCGCTGAACCCGGCCCGCGCCGCAGTTGCCCCCGGAGGCCCGCATGTTCAATCCCCCTACCCTCGAAGACCTGCAGGAAACCCGCCGCGCCAACGAGAAGTTGGTGCTGCGCGCTCTTGAAAGCAAGCCCGAATGGGTCGAGACCGAACTGGCCAAGACCACCAGCCTCGCGCTGTCTCACCTGCGCGCCGCGCTCGCCAGCCTGCTCGACCAGGGCCGGGTGCGCCGCCTGCCCGGCACCGGCACCCGCGCCGTGTACGGCCTCGCCGACCCCGGCCTGGCCGACGTGCCCGCCACGCCGCTCACCGACGCGGCCAAGAAGGTCCGCGACTACCTCGAAGGCCGCGCCGACAGCGCCCTGTACATGAGCGAGCAGCTGCGCATGACCCGCGAGGACGTAATGGCCGCCCTCAGCCTGCTGAACGCGCACGGCATGATCACCTGCACCTTCGTGGGCAGCCTGGTCATCTTCCGTCTCAAGGAAACCCAGGCCCTCGGCCAGGAACAGCCTGCCGCCGAGAAGCCCACCACACGCAAGAAGCAGGTCGCGTAAGCGTTCCCGCACCGCTTCCAGCCGAGCCCCCTGAGGGGGCTCGGCTCGTTTTTGGGTTCTGCTGACGGCAGGCAGACAGCGTTTTTGGTATTCTCCGCGTCATGAAGCTGGTTCTCGCCGTGATTCAGGATGCCGACGCGTCCGCCCTGATGCGCGTCCTGGCCGATCACTCCTTCGACGTGACCAAGCTCGCCAGCACCGGCGGCTTCCTGCGCGAGGGCAACACCACTCTGATGATCGGTGTCAGCGATGAGCGCCTGGACGACCTCAAACGCCTCGTGAAACAGACGTGTCGCACCCGCACCCGACTGGTCGCCCCAAGCGTCCCCATGGGCGAGCAGAACGAGAGCATGGTGAGTGATCCCGTCGAGGTGCCGGTGGGCGGCGCGGTCATGTTCGTCATGGGTGTGCAGGAATTCGTCAAGGTCTGAGCGCCGCAGGACTACAAGACCAACTGGCCCGGCGTGTCACTTGCTGGGCTGGCTGCTCTATGGCAATTCCCAGTGCTGTCATTGGAGACGCTGGCCTGTCACGACGACCGGGCGCACTCAAAGCCGCTTCAGGAACCGTCAACGGCGGCGCGTTCCGCCCTCGTCCTGCAGGTCCTTGTCGTTGTCCAGTCGGTCATGGGTGGCGTCCGGTTCCAGCGCCGTCGCGTCCTCTCCGGTGTCCTCGCCGGCACCGGGCTCATGCCGGGCACCCCGGCCTGGCTTGGCGTGCAGATCCGTGGCCTGCTGATCTGTGAGGGCAGTTCCCACGCTGGCGTCATCCGTTGGGCGCGTCATGCCCCAGCGTGCGCTCCTGGCATGGCGGGGCGGTGAGAGTGCAGTCAATGGCCAGTGCAGGTCGCCCGCCACTCGCGAATGACATCCACAGCCGCGCTCGATTGAACCACCTCCCGCCGGTGGGCTCACATCTGAATTGTACGTTTTGCAACAGAGTATGCTGGACGTACCGGCTCAGGAGCGCCGACGTCGGTGCAGGGCAGCCGGGGGGAGGATCGAGATGATTGTCGTCCGGAACATCTTCCAGCTCCAGTTTGGCAAGGCCAAGGAGGGCATTCCCCTGCTCAAGGAGATGGCGGCCCTGTCGCCCGAGGGCAGCGTCCGCATCCTGGCGGACGTCACCGGGGACTTCTACACCATGGTGCTCGAGGAGACGGCGGCCGACCTCGCGGACGTGGAGGCCCGCGCCCGGGCAGAGATGAGCCATCCGTCGTGGGGGGCGCTGTACGCGCGCTTCACGCCGCTGGTGATGTCCGGCCGCCGCGAGGTCTTCCGTACCGTCGAGTGAGGGACACCGGTTCGCCGCGACCGAACGGGCCAGCCCGGCAGAAAGGCGACATTTCGCAATATCAGCCCCCGGAGCGTAAGGATTGAGCGAGGGCACCTCGACTAGCGTGGGGCAGGCAGGTAACGCCAGTTGCCGCCCTGAACGGAGGTGCCGATGCCCAAGCTGAAGAGTGCTGTGCCCGCCGTGCTGCTGGCGGCGCTGGGGCTGCTGCACACCTCCTGGCTGGTGTTCCGCTGGGGACCGGCCGACATCCAGCCGCTGCTGGCCGGCCTGCTGTATGTGCCGGCGTTCGTGGTGTCAGCGTGGCTGTGTGCCGGAACGGCCCGCCGGGTCGGGGCGGCGCGCGAGGCGGTCGCGTGGGCGTGCGTCAGTGTGGGGCTGCTGGCCTTCGGGCTGGCGCAGATGGTCTTCACGTACCTGCAGGTGGTGCGTCACGTCGCGCCGTTCCCCAGCCTGGCCGACGCCCTGTTCCTCATGTTTCCCCCGCTGGTCGGCGCCGCCCTGCTGCTGTTCCCCCGCCCGCGCCTGAGCCGCACCGGCTGGCTGCGGCTGGGCCTGGACGTGGGCATCATGACGGCGGCGGCGGGCGTGTTCTCGTGGCGGTTCCTGCTGGCCGGACTGGTGGAGGCCTACCGCTCCGAGCCGCTGACCGGCGCCATCGCGCTGGCGTATCCCGTATCGGACCTCGTGCTGCTGTGCCTGGTGCTGCTCCTGCTCACCCGGCACCAGGACCTGCCACGGCCGGTCACGGTGCTGATCGCCCTGGCACTCGCCGCGTTCATCGTGGCGGACACCGGGTTCGCGGAACTCAGCGCGTCGCAGGCGTACGTGCCGGGCGCAGCCATCGACCTGTTCTGGGGGTACGGCGGCCTGCTGTTCGGCGTGGCCGCCCTGCGCCGGGGCCGCGGCCACCTCACGCAGAGCAGCGGACCGGCCATGACGTCGCAGGTGCTCGCGGTGGGGCCGTACGTGGCCGCGGCCGCCACCGCGGCGCTGCTGCTGACCACCGTGCTGGGGGGCACGGTGAGTTTCACGGGGCGCGGCGTGCTGTGGTGCACGCTGCTGGTGGCGGCGCTGGTGATGGTCCGGCAGGCTGTGGCGTTCGCCGAAAACGCCGCACTGACGCGGGACCTGCACCGGGCAGCGCAGCATCTGGAACAGCGCGTGGCAAGCCGCACGGCGGAACTGCATGAAGCGAACACGCAGCTCCAGGCCTTCTCCGTGGAACTTGAGGAGAAGGTCCGGGCGCGCACGGCCGAACTGGAACTCAGCCGCGCCCACCTGGCCCACCAGGCCCAGCACGACGCGCTCACGGGCCTGCCCAACCGTGTGCTGTTCGGGGACCGGCTGGGGCAGGCGGTGGCCGCCGCGGCACGCTACGACCGCAAGCTGGCGGTGCTGTACATCGATCTGGACGGCTTCAAGCTGGTGAACGACACCAGCGGACACGAGGCTGGCGACGAGGTGCTGCGCGTCACGGCCCACCGGCTGCGGGAACTCACGCGGCACAGTGACACCGTGGCCCGGCTGGGCGGCGACGAGTTCATCGTTCTGCTGACCGAGGTGACGGAGATCGCAGACGTGGCGATGATCGCCCGGCGGATCCTGGACGGCCTCGGGCACGACATCCATGTCGGCGTGCACACGGCGCGGGTCACGGCGTCCATCGGCGTCGCCCTGTACCCGGAAACGGCGCTGGACGCCGCGTCCCTGCACCGGCAGGCGGACGCGGCCATGTACCGCGCCAAGCACGGCGGCAAACACAACATCTGCTATTTCGCACCCGAGATGAACCACGCCGTGCAGGTGCGCGCGGACCTGACGGCGCGGCTGTCCGTGGCCCTGGCCAACCAGGAATTCCAGCTGGTGTACCAGCCGCTGTTCGAGTCCGGCACACGCCGCCTCGTCTCGCTCGAGGCGCTGCTGCGCTGGACGTCCCCGGAACTCGGGGAGGTGCCCCCGGCGGAATTCATTCCCATCGCGGAGGAAAGCGGCCAGATCGTGGAACTGGGGGCGTGGGTGCTGGGCGAGGCGTGCCGCCAGCTCGCCCAGTGGCAGCGCGACGGGCTGGCCCCCGTGCTGGTGGCGGTCAACGTCTCACCGTTGCAGTTTGCCCGGCCGGGCTTCGTGGATGACCTGCGCCGACTGCTGTCGCGGCACGGTGTGGATGGACAGTGGCTGGAACTGGAACTCACCGAGCGGATCATGCTGCACGACCTCACCTCCATGGCCCAGAAGATGCGCGAGGTGCGCGCCCTGGGCGTTCGCCTGTCCATCGACGATTTCGGCGCGGGCAACACGCCGCTCAGCTATTTCTTCCAGCTGCCGGTGACCACCGTCAAGATCGACCGCTCGCTGATCCGCGGTCTGGGGCAGACGCACGGCACCGACCGGGTGGTGCAGGCCATCGTGGCCCTGGCGCACTCCCTGCACCTGAACGTGGTCGCTGAGGGCATCGAGACGCGCGTGCAGCTCAGCAGCGTGACGGACCTGGGCTGCGAGCGCGTGCAGGGCTTCCTGCTGGCCCGGCCCGAGGGCCTGGCTACGGTGCAGGCGCGGCTGGCACAGACCTCCGCAGCTCCGGCCGGACCCGCTGTGCTCCCCCTGGAGTTGTGAGGGCCTTCGGCGTCTCAACGCCCGGACAGGCATGACGTGGCTCCCGGCCTGATCGGAGGGTGCCACGCCGTTCGTCGAACCTACCTGTCCGGGCGGGGTGGGGTAAGGAAAGTGCAACACGGGCCGTCCTAGTCTGCGGCATGCCTGCACCCGCGCTGCGCCCCAGGAGCTGGCGGGTGACGGAACACGCCCGCCGGCGGGCGTACACGGTGGTCGCGGCGGTCGCCAGCGTGATTCAGTTCGTGATTGCCCTTGTAGACGTGCTCCAGGCCTCGGGTCACGTGCCGGTGGAGGCATTGGCCGGCAGCATGATCTGCGGCGTGACGGCGGCGCTGCTGGCCCTCACACGCGTGCACTGGCAGATGATCGATTACGGCGTGCTGATCGCCGCGACCCTCTGTGTCGGGGATCAGCTGCTGGACGCACTGAACACGCCCACGCCGCCGCCGGCCCGGCTGCTGTTCACGGGCGTGTTCCTGTTCGTAGCAGCCTTCAGCATCCTGCGCGCTGGGTGGGCGGTCGTGTACGTGGTGGTGGCGTTCACCGGGTACGCCGGGGTGGTCCTGCTGCGGGGCGGAGACGTGACCCTGCTGGGCGAACTGGGGCTGTGCGGCGTGCTGATCGCCCATCTGTCCACCTACGGCCGCCAGCTGTCAGTGGAACGGGCAGAACGCGAGATCGCCCAGCGGCTTGCCCTGACTGATCCCCTCACCGGCCTGGAAAACCGCCGCGCGGCGCTGGCCCGCCTGAACAGCGCCTTCGATGCCGGCTCTCCCCTGTCCGCCGTGCTGGTGGACGTGGATCACTTCAAAACGGTGAACGACACCCTGGGTCACGACGTCGGGGACGACGTCCTGCGCGGCGTGGCCCGCACGCTCCAGGCGGCGGCCGGACCCCACGCTCACGTGGCCCGCTGGGGAGGCGAGGAGTTCCTCGTGACCCTGGCGGCCGATCACGCGCTGGACAGCGCGGAGCGGATGCGGGTGGGGGTCGAACGGGGGCCCGGCGTCAACGGCCCTTCCGTGACGGTCAGCGTCGGGGTGGCCCGGCCACCGGAAGTGGACACCGTTCGGGACCTCCTCCGGCTGGCTGACGCCCGGCTGTACGAAGCGAAGGTCAAGGGCCGCAACCGCGTGGAATCTGGACGGGCCGTGGTCCCCTGCGCGCTGCCGATCAGCCCTCCAGAACCCGAAACGCTGACGCACGCAGCGACCGGATAGACCGTTCAGCCCTGATGGAAAACACCGCCCCCGATTCGATGGGGCGGTGCAGGTGGTGGGCGGTGAGGGATTTGAACCCCCGATCTATCGCTTGTAAGGAGAACATAGCCCCCTCGCCTGCCGTTCCATCTCATGCCGCGTTGTCACGTTCCAGACGTCATTTTTCGTGGTTATCAGTCCGCGTCGTCCCGTTTCATTCCAGCTCGTTCCGTGTAGGATTACGCACGCGCAGAGGGCCGCAGTCCTATGCGAACCTCAGCTATAACATTCTAGTATGGACGTACCACGCCCGGTGCTGATGCTGGTGGTACCGCGGGGCTGGGGCCTGGTGTCCGAAGCGCTGAAGAAGCTGCGTCGCTGCCTGGGTAAGGACTACGGGGCGAGTTTGCACCTATTTTCAGCCTTCTATCAAGTTGAACTGGATGGAGTTGGAGGGTGTCGGCTGAGAATTCTGGAGCAACGTGGAGAGGTGGATAGAATCTCCGGTTGACGTGGGACCACGTCCGTTGCGTTCACGGGGTTGGGGGAACGCTCAGTTGCCAGCTGTGGTGTACGCCGTGCACGAAACGGGCAGCGTCACATCACTGGCGCTGAATGTCTTGGGCGGGGAGGGTGCAGAGCGTCCCGATCCAGGTGCGATTGGCGCCGCAGGTGGGGAGCCTAGCGAGCTGGGCCTTGGTGGTGCCCTGCTTGCCAGGCCGGCACCTGGATGCATCTGTCATGGGGCCGCACGAGACATGCATCTGTCATGGGGAACTGCGGCACGGCTCGGGTTACCTCCTCTGGAATAACGAAGCCCCCGCGCGGGCGGGGGCAGGTTGGATGGAGAGGCGGGTCAGTTCCGGCTGGGGTAATAGCCCTGCGTGCAGATGACGTAGTGCGCGGCGGCGCCATTGCTGGATTTGGGGGCGGCGTTCCGGAGGTCGGGCAGGGCGAACGTCGACGTCCCGTTCCCGCCGTACTGAACACCGAGCAGCGAGAAGAGGGCCGTGTACTGGTTGATCGACAGGAGTCGGCCGTCGGCCAGCATCGCGGGTCCGCCGGCCGCCGCGAAGTTGGCGGCCGTCAGGGTAATTTCACCGATGGTGCATTCGGCGCCGCTGCCGCTGCCGTCGCCCATCGAGAAGTAGGGGTTCTCACCCAGGAGCGTGGCCGTGCCGGAGGGGCCGGTCGGACCCTGAGGACCCGTGGCGCCCTGCGGACCGGTGGAGCCCGTAGCTCCGGTGGCGCCGGTATCACCCTTGATGCCCTGAAGACCTGCTGGCCCCTGCGGACCGGTTGCGCCGGTATCGCCCTTGATGCCCTGCGGGCCGGTGGCACCTATGGCTCCAGTATCGCCCTTTGTGCCCTGGGGGCCAGTCGCGCCCGGAGCTCCGGTGGCACCGGTATCCCCCTTGGTGCCCTGTGCGCCCATGGGGCCGACGGGACCCGCCGGGCCAACCGATCCGGTGTCACCCTTCAAACCCTGGGGGCCAGTTGGGCCGACGTCACCCGTGGTGCCGGCCGGGCCCTGGAGTCCCGTGGCGCCGGTATCGCCCTTCAGGCCGACCGGTCCGATATCTCCCTTGAGGCCGGCTGGACCGATGTCGCCCTTTGCTCCTGGCGCGCCGGTCGGACCGACGGGGCCCGTCTGGCCGATGGGGCCGGGGACGCCGGTGGCACCGGTATCTCCCTTCGCGCCGGTGGGCCCAGCGTCGCCTTTCGGGCCCGGCGCGCCAGGATCACCTTTGGCGCCCTGCGGGCCGGTGGGGCCCTGGGGTCCGGTGCCGGCAGGAACCCACGTCAGGGAGCCGTCGGTGGCGAGCGTCAGTGCGTCCCCGGCCCTACCGGAGCCGGACGTGGCGAGCTTGGGGGCGGTCACGCTGCCGTCGGCGATGCGGGCGGTGGTGATGGGCTGGGCGAGCGCGGCGAAGTTCGCGTTGACTTCATCGGCCCGGATAGGGGTGCCAGGTTTGAAGACGTAGGCGATCATGTCAGGAACAGTGTCGGCGGCGTAGGCGGCGGAGATCACGACGGTGGCGCCGAGCAGAGCGGACTTCAGGTCGAGTTTCATGGCCTCACTTCCAGGTGGCGGCGTTCCAGGTGGCGGCATTCCATGTGCCGGCCGAGCCTGGGAAGATGACGTGGGAGCAACTGGTCAGCAGCAGGGCAGCGCAGGCCAGGGCTGCGAGACGTGTCTTCACGTCTGTGATCGTGCCGCCGCGTGTCTGACAGTGCCGTCACGGTGCTATGTTCATGAGGGTGCCGGCGGTGAATGGACGAGGGCCCGGCCCAGCGCCCCATTCCAGCCGCACCCGGTGGGGTGGCTCAGCCTCGCCAGCTCCTGCCCAGCGCGGAACCGGTCGAACAGCGCGCTGTCGTGCTGGCGCAGGGTCTGCGCCCCCGCCTGCTCGCTGAGCCAGCCCATCGGCGTACGCACGCGGGTGTACGAGATGTAGCGTACCCGACCATGTTTCCGCTGCTGCTGGCGCTGAGGGTAGGCTGGAACCATCCGCTGCTGGCGGTCACTGTGGGCGTCACGAGTTCGCTGGCTGTCTTGGTGTCCCACACATGGAGGGCCTGGTACCAACACTCGGCCAGGGTACGCGCCTGCCGCATGAGCTGGCGGAACGTGACCCCTCCCTCTGGGGTCCAGACAGACGGCGCTGCGGCCTGGGTTTCGTCTAGCCGGTGGCGTCCTCGGTTAGCGAGGCGACCAGGTCGGCCATGTTTATTGGCTTGGCGATACTCACCTTGTGGGCGGCGCTCATTGGTGAACGCTCCTTGATCTGAATCGGGCGTGGAATACGGGAATGCTCAAGGCCGCAGCGCTCTGCGCCGCCACCGTAATTTCGTAGCAATTCCTACACTCGCTGCCATGTATCAGCCCCCCGCCGCCATTGAGGCCTGGAGGTACCTCCAGTCGCTGGCATGTACACACGCGGTCTACGAGCTGCGGCGAAATGGCACGACCACGCACTACGTCGCCATCTCGCAGGACGGACAGATCATCGCGACCGGGGTGGACACGTCCGAGGGTCATGCCAATGTGCTCGCGCTGATCGGGGCATTGCGGGTCGTCGTCCGACCGCCTCCGCCAACCTGACTGGCACGCCAGGTCGTCCGCCTCACCCGGACACATGCACCGAAAATGACGTAGTTGCACGTGGGTTCGGCGTGGCATCTGTAGCCGTGCTGGCAGTCGCACCAAATGTTCTCTCGACACACTGGCGCAGTGACGTGCCGGGATGACATCCTCGCTGCCATACCCGTATTGATCCAGGCGCGGGACGACCAGACGTTTTCTGCGGTCGAGGTGGCGAAGTTCATGCGGGCGAGAGGCACGCCCTACAAGGAACTGTCCATTCGCCGGATGGTGACCTACGATATGTGCGCGCCAGAGCCCGATCTTACCGGCCGGCGAACGCAGGAACTGGAGCGTGTCGAGCGCGGACGGTACCGGGTGCGGACCGCTCAGGAGTGTCGTTCGTGAACGCTGTAGACGGGGCGTTCCGTGTTAATGCGACCCCACGAAAGACCCCGGTGAGGCCAGCGTGGCCAGCATGGAGCCACCATGTCCCCACACGACCTGATTCTGGTGGTCGAAGACCTCGTCACTCATCGGCCCGACCGGGCGTTCTGGCTGTTTGAAGTCTTCGAACAGGTGTGCGTTGGAGGGACGGAATGGTCGGTGACGAAGGTCCGGGCGGTGCTGACGCAGGACCTGTGCGTGAATGCGCTCCATCCCACACCGGGAAGCGGCAAGTGCATTGAGCGCCTGGAACGGGGCCGGTACCGGCTGCTGGAGGACCTCACGCTGGCCTCCGCTGCCGACTGATCACGTCCGGGTGCGGCCGCGTGGCCTGCGGGGCGCTCACGCCGCGGCACACGTCCTTCAGGCCGAGCTGGTACAGGTAGAACGGCTCGCGCGCACGCACGAAGCCGTGCACCTCGCGCCGGACCCACGCGGTCAGGCGGGCCGCTGCTGCGGGTCCGGCTCACGCTCAACCTCGCGCGGCAGGAGCTGCTGCCGCTGGCGCTTGCTGACGGCGCGGCGGGTGGCCTGACGGTTCCGGCGGCTCATCGGTACGCCCAAGGGAGCGGACCCCACGCACTGCGCGGCATGCGCCCAGACGTGGCACGACTTTGACCGAATGCCCACACTGCGCGTCTCTCCACAGTTCCTTCCAGCGGACCCAGAGACAGTGCCGTGTGAAGTCCCCCAAGATTGACCTGAACGTTCCTGCCGACGTCGTCACCGCGGCCCGAGAGGGCCTGGCACTGCGTCAGGCCCTCCCATACGCCGGCAGCGGTTCGGGGCAACGCATGGCCGAACGGCTGGCCTGCGGTAAGCCCATGACGGCCAGCGCGGTGCGGCGATTGGCCACGTATTTCGCGTCGCATGACCAGCCGAGGCTGGTGGGATCGACGGGCCGGCCCCACCGGATGCACGTGGCGTGGTTGCTGCGGGGCGGAGACGCAGGTCGAGCATGGGCGGAGCGCGTGGTGGCAGCCCTGGACGCCGCGGCCGTGGTGCCCGAACAGGAGCGGCGCGCGGTCGAGGAACCGGCGGGGTGGGTCAAGCGGGCGTGTTGACAGACCCAGTGCCACGGTGCGGGCCGGCTCAGACATCCGCGTCCCTTCCATCAAACAGCGTGCTGATCAGTGGCGTGATCACCACGTCCACCCGGCCGCCTGGCATGACCGGCCCCCGCGTCACGCGCACATCGTCGATCAGCGAGTCGTCCGCCCAGACGTGCGCGTGCGTCAGGGCGTCCTCCAGCGCCTTGAGCAGTTTGGTGAGATCCTGCGCCCGGCGGCCCGGCGGGAAGGCCGTCAGGTGCAGGGCAAGGCGCGCGGTGGAGTGGCGCAGGCTGGCGATGACGGCCGCCACGCTGCGCCGGTAGTCGCGGCCTTCCTGGCTGAACAGGGTGCGAGCCTGCGGCTGGCCCTTCACTGTGATTACGACCGCGCGCCAGATCGCGTTCACACTGGGCGGATACGGCAGGGTGAAGGTCAGGACGCCGGGCAGCGGCGCTGCTGGACGAGGTGGCAGAAGGGACAGAACCTCGTCCACTCGCGGGGCCGCACTGGGCGTAGGTAGCGGGGCCGGCTGGACGACGGGGGCTGTGAGCGCGTACAGGCCCAGCCGGCTACGCGTCGCGGCGCGCTGCGCGAGGTCCGGGATGCGGCTCAGGTACGCCTCAGCAGCGTCGCGCGTCGGGAAAGGGTTCATCGGGGCTGCCACGCCTGCACGTTCGGCGTGATCGGCGTACCCTCAGCCGTATGACGCCACTGGTGTATCCCCTCACTTCGGACTTGAACGCTGACATGGGCATCATCCCTGTGCCCTGCTTTCACGCCGTGTCGTATGACGGGAACACCGCCGTACTGCAGGCCGATGGGTCGACAGTACCGTTTGACGTCTCGGCACTGACCAGTGAAGAGTTGGAGGACGCCAATCGCAGGTACGGGCGCGACATGCAGGTGCGGGGCCTGGTGGCGTTGCCCACGCGCTGGATGCAGGATCTGCCGGGTGTCACCTTCCGCCCGCCTTACCGCAAGCCGTTGGGTGTACGGGTTGGTGGCCACTGGTATTACGCGTGGCCGCTGCGCTGGGATCCGGAGCGCGACGTGGGGGCTGACACGGTGGTTCGCCTGTCCAGTTGAGGCAAAGGCCTTCGTGTGAATCACGAGCCCTTCACCTCCTCAGCGAAGTTCAGGACAGCCTTCTTCAAGGAGGTGGCCGCATCCCCATACGCAATGGTCTGGTGGCCCTCCGTGTCCACCACGAGGGCCTGCACGGTCGAATTCCCGCTCGCGTCCTGCTTCACCACGATCCGCAGCTCCTGCGTGGCTGTCAGCGACTGCTGGGCGTACGTCAGTCACCAGTCCGCCCAGGTCGGGGTGCCGCTGGATACCTTGGCCTGCACGCTGGCCTGGATGTGCCCCTCCCGCCGCTTCAGACGCTCGTACGTCCCCGCCGTGACGTTCTCGGCGATGGACGCCGCGCGCTGCTCCCCGGTCAGCTCGTGCAGCTTCACCTCCTGCCCGGTATCTGGATGCGGCACGGTCGCGTGCGCGTCGATGGCCGCCGCCACCTCGGCCGCGGCCTTGACCTGGCTCATACTAGGCCGGTCGCTACCTGTCGCCGTGTGAAGGTACTGGGCGACCGCGACGACCTTCTCCGGCTCAGTTCGCCGATCACTTTCGCGGCTTCCTTCAACTCCCTCGCCTGACGCTCGTTCTGCGGCTGTAAACCAATGGTTGTCACGAGCGTGCTGCTGGTCTCGGCCGCATCGATCAGCTGTTAGGCGCGGTACAGGCGCTGGTCGCAGCTGGACAGGAGGGCCTCGCCCACGTCGATGAAGCCCTGCCAGCCCTGTCTTAGGACGGCCTCCAGCTGGTTCAGGGCCTGGCGCTCCTCGGCCGTGATCGCTTCGAGGACCGGGGTCAAGCTCCCTCCACGCCGACGCGCCGACCCGACAGCGACGGGTAGGCTGAAGCATGGACTTTCCCGAACACGAGCGCGTGCTGGACGTGATGCAACAGGGCAGCCTGCTGCTTAGCCGGGTAGAACGTCAGGAGGACCGGGCACGTCCTGGCCCGACCGGCGTCCGCCTGCGCATCCTGAACCGGGGGACACGGCCCGTCACGGTGGATCACGTGACCTTCCAGCAGGAGGACTTGACGGTGACCGCGCCTCTCAACACGCGGGTGGATTCGGCACGCTACCTGGTCGTCGTCGGCCCAGGGACGTTGGACGCGCTGGCCCTGCAGGCGAGTCGCCAAGGCCAGTCGGCCCTCTTCAAGCCACCCCTGCCGTTTGACATGACGGTGTCGGTCTCGACGCCGTATGGCCCGATTGCGTTCACCCTGCGGCTGTGCTGGGGCTTCAGAACCGAGGGCGGATACGGCTTCACGCTGCAAGATCACCCCAGCTGAGGGCGCCATGCCCTAGTCGGCGAGCGGGTTCATGCGACCGTCCACGCAGCTGGGCTGACCAACCGGCACAAGCGGCGCTGCCGGCGCGGCGTGTTCGCCACCACCGGTCGCGCCACGGCTTCCAGCTGGTTCAGGGCCTGCCGCTCGTCCATGCTGAGCGGGACCGGCACACTCAATGTGGGTGCGCCGCCCACGTCGATGAGGGTTCCCCGTCGCGCTTCACGCCATTCAAGGCATGGGGTGGCGTCACCCGCGCACAGTAGACGCTCCCCAAGGAGGCGCTATGACGACACTCACGACCCTGAAAGACCTCGCAGGGGCTGATTGCTGAGTGGGACGAGATGATCCAGGAGGACGTCCTCCCGGCCGCGAAGGACGCCGGATTGATCGCGGCGGCCCAGCGTGTGGAGCATTACGAGATCGCGGGGTATGGCACGGTCGTACGGTACGCGGAGGTGCTTGGGCTGCAGGAGCACGCGACGCTGCTCCGTACGACAGAGCAGGAGGAGAGGGACACGGAGCTCGCACTGACGTCGGCGTCGAACACGATCGACCAGGACGCGGCGCGCGCCTGACCGGCCCGTTCCAGCGCCCGCCTGAAGATCCGGGTGGGCGCTGGTCGTGTCGCCCCCACGGTGCGACATGGTGGTCGGCGCCACCCAGGTCATCGATCGGGAACGGCAGGGCCTCACCGGGCTGCACCGGGTCGAGGGGCATGTTCGGCGGCACGTCGGGCGCGGGCGGCGCGTCCTGCTGCTCGGCCAGGAGCGGATCGGCGTCGATGTCCGGCGCGCCGGCTTGCATCCTCTCTCCGCGCTCGTGTAGCAGTTCATTCGCTGCCTGCTCCATGAGGTCGAGCACCAAGTCTCCGGCCGAGTTGGTCTGCTTCAGTTCCTGCTGAATCTGTTCGCTGAGCGTCGGCTGGTCGCTGACCGTGCACTCCAGCCAATTTGCGGGGCAGACGGTCAGGGTGGTCAACACGCAGCTCGGGCATGCCAGCGTGAGTTTCACGATGAACCAGTACCGGTCGGTGTACAAGAGCGAACGCACGGCCTGGGCGCTGTGAATTGGCGAGCTGACGCTGGTGGGCTGATTCAGGCGTTACGCGCGGCGCACAAACGACTACCTTGCTAGAACGGAAAAAGCCCGCGCTGGGCGGGCTGTTTCGTGGTGGGCGGTGAGGGATTTGAACCCCCGACCTATCGCTTGTAAGGCGAGAGCTCTACCGCTGAGCTAACCGCCCGGGCGAGCCGTCATGCTAATCAACTTGAATCGGGATGACAAGGGGGAGCGTGTCACTCGGCGGCCGGGAAGGTGACGCCGCCCAGCGTGTCGCTGAGGTCGCCGGCGAGCGCAAGGAGCGCCGCGTCGCTGCCCGCCGGCGCGACGAGCAGCACGCCGGCGGGACGGCCGTCCTGCGGAGGTGTGGGCAGCGCGAGGCTGGGGTAGCCGGCCTTGGCGGCCTGCGGGCAGCCGTGGATGCCAGGGTACAGCAGGAGGTGCACGCCGCCGGCGAACAGGGGGTCGAGGCCCCGGTTGCGGCTGAGGTCGAGGTCGCGGCGGCGGGCCTGCCGGTAGTGGGTCTCGCTGGCGTCGCCGCGCGTGCCGTGGGCAGCGTGCAGGAGGATCTGTCCGTAGCGCAGGGCGGTTTCCGGCTGGGCGTCGTTGCCCTCGATGACGTCCCGCATGGTATGGGGGCCGTCCGTCACGCCGCTCAGATAGGCGTTCAGGCCACCCTGGAACTCGTAGACCAGCACGTCGAGCATCCAGCCGGCGGCGTCCAGCTCGGCGCGCGTGGGGAAGGTGACGTCGCGCAATGTGGCGCCGGCCTGTGCCAGAGCAGCGGCGGCAGCGTCCTGGGCCGCGTGGTCTGCGGGAGACACGTGGGGTTCGTCCCGAATCACGCCGATCACGGCGCCGCGCAGCGAGGCGGGAAGGGCCGCGGGGCTAGCTACCCCCAGGGTGGCAGGGTCGCGCTCATCGGGTCCGGCGATCACGCCGAGGATCAGGGCGGCGTCGCGGACGCTGCGCGTGATCGGCCCGGCTGTGTCCTGGCTGTGGCTGATCGGCACGATGCCGGTGCGCGGCACGGCGCCCAGGGTGGGTTTCAGGCCGACCACGCCATTCTGGTGCGCCGGGCTGACGATGCTGCCGCTGGTCTCGGTGCCGATCGCGGCGGCGCACAGCCGGGCGGCCACCGCCACGCCGCTGCCGGACGACGAGCCGCCGGTGTCGAGATCCGCCCCCCACGGGTTCACGGTCTGCCCGCCACAGGACGAGTACCCGTTGGGCATGCCGAGCGTCATGAAGTTCGCCCACTCGGTCATGTTCGCCTTGCCGAGGATCACGGCGCCGGCCGCGCGCAGCCGCGCCACGACAGGCGCGTCCTCCCGCGGCACGTGCCGGGCCATCAGGACGCTGCCGGCCGTGGTGGGCAGGCCGGCCACGTCGATGTTGTCCTTGATCAGCATCGGCACGCCGTGCAGCACGCCGCGCTCGGCGGCGGGCAGGCCATCGAGCGCGGCGGCGTCCGCGGCGGCCCCCGGGTTGACGGTGATCACCGCGTGCAGCCGGGGGTTCAGACGGTCAATGCGGTCCAGGTAGACGCGGGTGGCCTCGCTGGCGCTGATGGCCCCCATGCGGATCGCGTCGGCGAGGGCCGTGGCGTCCAGCGTGAGGACGCGGGCCGGGTCGGCACCGGCCAGATCGGGTTGGAAAGTCACCCGCGCACTCTAGTGCAGGGCCGGCCGCCGGGTGCCCAGGGGCCGGATCAGGCCTTGACGAGGTACGCGCTCTCGATCACGTCGAGGGCGCGCACAGCCTGAAGCTGCTCCGGGGTGAGGCCGTCGTCGAGGGTCAGGGTGAACAGCGCCTGGCCGCCCTTCTGGGCGCGGCCCAGGGCCATGCCGGCGATGTTCACGCCCCACGAGCCGAGCAGCGTGGAGAGCTTGGCGACGGCGCCGGGCTTGTCCTCGTTGCTGGCGATCAGGATGTAGCCCTCGGGTTCGAGTTCCACCCGGAAGTCGCGCAGGCGGGTCAGGCGGGGGCTCTTGCCGAACACGGTGCCGCCGACAGTGCGGGTGCGGTCGCGGTCGCCGGCGTGGCTCGTGACCTTCACGACCACCTCGGTCTGGTAGTCGGGGCTGTCGGCCTGCTCGCGGATGGCGAGGTTCAGGCCCCGTTCCTTGGCCAGCGCGCGGGCGTTGATCATGTTGGGCCGCTCGTCGGTGCTGCCGCTGAGGTACCCGACCAGCACGGACGTGACGACCGGCGTGGGATCGGCAGGGAACTCGCCGCGGAAGGTGACCTCGATGTCGTGCGCGCCGGGCAGCAGCTGGGCCTGGATGCGGCCGAGCTTCTCGCCCAGCGCCAGGTAGCCGCCCAGCGCCTCCATGGTCTTGGGATCGAGCGACGGAGCGTTCACGGCGCCCTTGCTCACATCGCCCTTCAGGGCGTCGAGGACGCGCGACACGATCTCGGCGCCCACGCGCTCCTGCGCCTCGCGGGTGTTGGCGCCCAGGTGCGCGGTGATGCCCAGGTTCGGAGCGCCCAGGAACACGTGCTCGGCGGTGGGGGGCTCCTCCACGAACACGTCCACACCCGCGCCGAACAGGTGCCCGGCCTTGAGGGCGGCGACCAGGGCTCCTTCCTCAATGATGCCGCCGCGCGCGGCGTTCACCACGATCGCGTCCTTCTTCAGAAGGGCGAGCTCGCGCTCACCGATCATGCCGGTGGTCTCCTCGGTCAGCGGCGTGTGCACCGTCAGGAAGTCCACGCGGCGCAGCAGCTCGTCGAGCGTCCCGGCGCGGGCCACCCCCTGGCGCTCGAATTTGCTGTCGGGCACGTGCGGGTCGTACGCGACGACGTGCATGCGCAGGCCCTGCGCGCGGTCCGCGACGATGGACCCGATGCGGCCGAGCCCCACGATGCCCAGCGTCTTGTCCTTGAGTTCGATCCCGAGGAACTTGCGGTCCCACGTGCCGGCGCGGGTCTTGGCGTCGCTGCCGGTCAGGCCGCGCGCGGCGGCCATCAGGTGCATGATCGCCAGTTCCGCCGCAGAGACGTTGTTGCTCTCAGGCGCGTTCAGCACCAGCAGGCCGCGCAGGCTGGCGTAGTCGAGGTCGATGTTGTCCACGCCGACGCCGCCGCGGCCGATCACCTTCAGGCGGGGCCCGGCTGCGTCGATCAGTTCACGGTCCACCTTGGTGCGGCTGCGGGTGATCAGGGCGTCGTAGTCGGGGAGCCGGCGCAGCGTCTCGACACGGTCCATGTTGCCGTGGTAGTCGATCTGGAAGCCGGCGTGCTGGAGGTCGCCGGGGTTCATCTCGTCGCAGATCAGCACGCGCAGCGGTGCGCCCGCCTGCGGGACGTCGGGGGTGGTCGCGGGAGCGGTCATCCCGTCAGCGTAAACGTGTGGGGGCCAGGAGGCGTCCAGATGGCTAGGGAGACGGCGGCGGCGTCCGAAGGATTGCTCAAGGAGCGCCCCACCCGGGGGACTGGACAATATTTTTAGGCACGCCTAATATTTCGTCATGTCGTCGTCGCCCACTCCGCTGCGTAGCCTTGACGCCCACATGAACGCGCGGGCGGCCGAGGTCCTCACCACCCCGGGCGGCCGGCGCGGCCTGCGCCGGATCCTCCCCTTCATCGGCCCGGCCGTGATCGCCTCGATCGCGTACATGGACCCCGGCAACTTCGCCACGAACATCCAGGGCGGCGCCAGCTTCGGATACTCGCTGCTGTGGGTGATCCTGGCGGCGAACATCATGGCCATGCTGATCCAGAACCTGTCCGCCAAGGTCGGGATCGCCACCGGCCGCAACCTGCCGGAACTCATCCGCGAGCGGTTCCCGAAGCCCGTGGTGTGGTTCTACTGGGTGCAAGCGGAACTCGTCGCCATGGCCACGGACCTCGCGGAGTTCCTAGGCGCGGCCATCGCCATCTCGCTGCTCACGCAGTTGCCGCTGTTCTGGGGCGCGGTGATCACGGCCGTCATCACGTTCTGGCTGCTCACATTGCAGCGCCGGGGGTACCGGCCGCTGGAACTCGCCATCGGGGCCTTCGTGCTCACCATCGGGGTGGCGTACCTGGTGCAGTTCGTGATCGCCCGCCCGGCCCTAGCGGACCTGGGCCGCGGCTTCCTGCCCACCTTTGAGGGCAAGGACGCGGTGTATCTGGCGGTGGGCATCATCGGCGCGACCGTCATGCCGCACGTGATCTACCTGCACTCTGCGCTCACCCAGGGCCGCGTGCCCGCCGCAGACGACACCAGCAAACGCCGCCTGAGCCGCCTGAACCGGGTGGACGTGATCGCCTCGATGGGCTTCGCCGGCCTGATCAACATGAGCATGCTGGCCGTCGCGGCCGCGACCTTCCACGGCAAGAACGTGCAGGACGCCGGCAACCTGGAAACGGCGTACCAGACCCTCACGCCGCTGCTCGGGCCAGCCGCCGCCATCGCCTTCGCGATCGCGCTGCTCGCCAGCGGCATCAGCTCCAGCGCGGTGGGCACCATGGCCGGTCAGGTGATCATGCAGGGCTTCGTGGGCTTCAGCATTCCGCTGTGGGTGCGCCGGGTCCTGACCATGCTGCCGGCCTTCGTGGTGATCCTGCTGGGCCTGAACCCGACCGACACGCTGGTGCTGTCGCAGGTGGTGCTCAGCTTCGGGGTGCCGTTCGCGCTGGTGCCGCTGCTGATGTTCACCGCCCGCCGCGACGTGATGGGCGTGCTGGTGAGCCGCCCGTGGGTCACGGCCCTGGGCTGGGTGTTCGCGTCGGTCATCATCGGCCTGAACGTGTACCTGCTGTGGGGGGCGCTGGGCGGGGGCTGAGACGCACCCAGGGAAGCGAGCCGGCCCGTCGTGGCACCGGCTCGCTTCCCTGTGGTTCGGGCACGGTCAGACGCGGCGTTCCTCGCGGGGCGCTGACGATGAGGTGCGGGCCGCGTCCACCTCCGGCACCGTCAGGAGCGGCTTCACGCCCAGCCGCGGCAGCACCCAGCGGTCCAGGCCCAGCCAGCCCGCCACGCGCCAGCCCAGCACCAGCCACGTCGCCAGGATGAACAGCAGCGGGTTGGTCGAGAGCGTGCCGGCCAGCAGGTAGTTGGCGTTCATCACGCCGCCCAGGAACGCCGCGACGCCCGTGAACAGGCCCAGGATCAGCGCGAGACCCACCGCGACCTCGCCGAAGGCGACCAGATATGAGAGCACGGCCGCGTTCGGTAGAGCGATGGTCTCGATGAACCACGCGTACCAGCCGCTGACCTGCGGTGCGTCGCCGCCCGCCTTGGCGAGCGCTCCCTTCAGGAAGCCGCTGACCGCCTGTCCGGCCCCCTGGCCGACCCATGCGGAGTCGCCGATCTTGTGCCAGCCCGCCTGCAACCACTCCCAGCCGACATACACGCGCAGCGCCAGCCACAGCGGGGACAGGCGCGTGTCCGCGAACAGCGTGCGGGACAGCGCGGATTCGGGGACGTAGGTGGTGGACGTCATGGTGAACCTCCGGGTGGGCGCCGGTCGGTCCGGCGACATCCGCAGCATGGAGTGACCGGATGACGACCGCATGACCGGTGCCCCAAGCCCCCTTGGCCGCGCTGCGCCGGCGTCAGACCGAGACGTCCTGCTCCAGCGCGGCGCTCAGGCGGCGGCGGTACTCGCGGCCCGACACCTCGACCACGCCCAGGGTCGCCAGGTGCGGGTTCTGGATCTGCGCGTCGAGCAGCGTGAACCCGCGCGCGTGCAGGTGGGCCGCCAGGTGGACCAGCGCCGCCTTGCTGCCGTTCGTGACACGGTGGAACTTGCTCTCGGCGATGAACGCGCCGCCCAGCGCCAGCCCCAGCACGCCGCCCGCGAGTTCGCCGCCTCGCCACACCTCGAAGGAGTGCGCCAGACCGTGGGCGTGCAGGTGCGCGTACAGCGCGGCCAGGTCGCCGCTGATCCACTCGCCGTCGCGCGGCGGACTGCCCGGCAGGCGGCCCCGGCAGCCCTCGACGACCGCCGCGAACGCGGTGTCCACGCGCGGTTCGAAGCGTCCCAGATCGCGCTTGAGGCGCCGGGCGACGTGCAGCCCCTCGGTCTCGGTCAGCGGCACCACGGCGCGCGTCTCGACCGTGTACCACTGAACGCCCACGCCGTTGTCCATCAGGAAGGCGCCGCGCGCATACCCGGCGGCGACCTCGCGGGTCAGCGGGTCGGCGTGCGTCAGGAACGCGTGGGCGCCCGGCATGGCCTAACGCGGGGTGAGCACGGCCTGCGTGCAGCGGAACAGCGCCATCACCTTGCCGCCGGGGCCACGCACCTCGGCGTCCCACACCTGGGTGGAGCGGCCGGCGTGCACGGCGCGGGCCTCGCAGGTGATGGTGCCGTTGCGGGCCGTCCCCAGGAAGTTGCTCTTGAGTTCGATGGTCGTGAACGAGGCGCCCTCGGGCAGCAGCGTGCGTGTGCCGTACCCGCACGCGGTGTCGGCCAGCGCGATCACGCTCGCGGCGTGCAGGAACCCGTTCGGGGCGAGCAGGTCCGGCCGCACGCCGAGTTCGGCGCGGACCATGCCACGTTCCACGTGCGTGAAGCGCAGCCCGATCAGGCCGGGCAACGCGCCCGCGCCGAGGGCATTCAGGTCGTCGGTCGTCGGCAGGTCCGGCATGACCGCAGGCTAGAGCAAACGGGCATGCTCAGCGCGGCCACAGCCGGCCCATCCAGCCCGTGGGGTTGGTGCCCTCGCCGCGCACGCGGATCTCCAGGTGCAGGTGCGCGCCGTCTGCCAGGCCGGTGGCCCCGACCTCGCCTACCGGCTGCCCGCGCGTGACACGCTGCCCGGCCGTCACGAGCAGCTTGCTCTGGTGGAAATACAGGCTGCTCACACCCACGCCGTGGTCGATGATCACGAGGTTGCCGCGCACCGGAACGCGCGCCGCGAACACGACGGTGCCGTCGTTCACGGCCAGCACCGGGGTGCCGGTGGGCGCGGGGTAGTCCGCCCCGAAGTGGTACGCGACCGGTCCGCCCGCCGTGTAGGTGCGCGGCTGCCCGAAGGAACTGGACACCGGCGCCACGCCGCGCAGCGCCGGCGCGAAGGGCTGCGTCCACGCCTGCGGGGTGCGCCGCGCGTACGCCTTCTCGACCGCCGCCTCCTCGGCCTTGCGGCCCGGATCGACCAGCACGTTGCTGATGCGGGGCGGCAGGTTCAGGTGCTGGATGGGCTGGTCGAGCCCGGTGACCGGAATCCGCCCACGCACGAGGTCCGTGCCGACGCTGACCTCGTACACCAGCGGCGTGGTCTTGCCCAGCACCACGCGGCCGAGCACGCGGTACGCGCCCGCCGCACCGGTGGGCCGCAGCACCTCGTTGGGCTCGCGGACGTCCTCGCCGACCTCGCTGGGGAAGCGCACCGTCGCCTGACCGGCCCGCGCGCCGCCGAGGCGCACGGTGAAGGCCTCGCCCATGCGCAGGCTGGCCGGCACGCTGATCTCCACGCCCGCGATGCGCGCCGTCGCGTCGGTGGGCACGAGCTGCTCGGCCGGCAGCGGCGGCGGCAGACCGGGCTTGCTGGTCGCGGACGGCGGGGTCGTGGTGCTGCCCGGCGCCGGTGCCGGCGCAGGGACCGGGGCGGATGCGGCGCCGCTCCCCACCTTCAGCTCCTGCCCGACGCTGATGGCCGTGCCGCTCAGGCCGTTGAGCCGCTGGAGTTCCGCCACGGTCGTGCGGTACGTGCGGGCGATGGAGTACAGGGTGTCGCCGGGTTTGACGGTGTAGGCCCCCGCCAGTCCGGTCAGGAGGGCGGCGAGCAGCAGGGCGGCGCGGCGGGTCATGCGCCGCAGCATACGGTGCCTGAGTGAGGGCCGGCAGGAGCGTGGCCGCGGGCGGGGCTCACTCGGCGTCGAGGATCAGCGTGACCGGGCCGTCGTTCGCGGAGTCGATCACCATGTGCGCGCCGAAGACGCCCTCTCCGACCGCGAGGCCGTGAGCACGTAGCGCGGCATTGAAGTCGGCGTACAGCGCGCGGGCGTGATCCGGTGGGGCAGCCCCCAGGAAGCTGGGACGGTTGCCCGCGCGCGTGTCGGCGTACAGCGTGAACTGGCTGATGCTCAGCACCGAGCCGCCCACGTCGAGCACCGAGGCGTTCATCTTGCCGGCGCTGTCGCCGAAGATCCGCAGCTTCGTGATCTTCAGGGCAAGCCGCCGCGCGGTGTCGGGCGTGTCGGTGGGCGCGACCCCGAGGAGGATCAGCAGGCCCGGCCCGGTGTGACCGGTGACCGCGCCGTCCACCGTGCAGGTGGCGCGCGTCACCCGCTGGACCACGGCGCGCACGTCAGTTGCCGAGCCGGGCGCGCAGGGCCGCGATCGCGTCGGTGAGGAGCTGCGCTTCGGTGAAGTCCAGGTTGCCGCGGGTCTTGTCGGCCAGCATGGTCAGCAGGTTCAGGCTGCGCTGCGCGGTCTGCCGGGCGCGCGAGCCCTCCAGCAGGCCGTCGCGGGCCGCGCTGGCGGTGGCGGCATTCAGGTCGCCCAGCGCGGCCTCGGCGGTGGCCTGGAGCGAGTTGACGAGTCCCACGAAGTCCGGGTGAGGCATGCCCCCGAGCATAGCGGGCGCCCACGGGGATCAGCCGGCGGTGGCGCTGCCGCGCGCGGCGTCCAGGCGGGGGCGGCGGCTGCGGGCCTCGCGCCGCGCCTTGGGGTCCAGGCCGACCAGCAGGAAGAAATTCTCCAGCGCGTTTTCCTGGCCCTTGATGTCGGGGTGTTCGTGTTCGGCGGTGCCGGTCACGAAGGGCAGGGCGCGGTAGCGCTCAAGGGCGTGCTCGATCACCTCGTCGCTGGCGTGCTTCTCGGCGTACTCGCCCAGGGCGACGTAGACCGCGCGGCGGCTCTCGGCGTGTTTCAGGAACGCGTCGGGGTGGGGGGTCTCGGTGGCGCGGAGCATGTCCTGGCGGGCGATCCGGCGATAGTGCTTGAGCCCCATCAGGATCTGGTCCGTGGTCATGGGTTCTTTCATCGATCCTCCGTGGTGCGGGCAGGGCGCGGCGGCCTGATTCCTGGAGTATAGGGATGGCGTCACGGCCCCGGTGAGGGGCGGAGCGGGCCGTGCGGGGCCACACTCATAGATGTGAGCCACATGAGGACGCGTGAAAGTTCACTTTTTACATTGGTGCCGTGCCTGCGGCGGTCGAGCCCTCCACCTTTCGGATGAGCCCTGTTGTGAGAAACATGAGGATCATTTGCCCCCCATTGACACCTCACGGCGCATAAAACACGCATAGGCGCATAGAAAGTCGGACTTCCCCCCTCAATGAAGGCCAAGAATATTAACGTGGAGTAAACTTCAATGGTCGATGAAAGCTTCCCATGTCCTCCTCACCGCCGCCGCCCTGTGCCTGGGTACCGCCAGCGCCGCGACCTACACCGTCAAGACGGGCGACACCCTCTACTCGATCGCCCGCGCGCTGAACACCGACGCGGTCACGCTGATGCGCCTGAACAAGCTCGACAGCAGCACGCTCAACGTCGGGCAGCGCCTGCAGACCGGCAGCGGCAGCGCCGCGCCGACCACGGTCAAACCCGCTGCACCCGCTCCCACCCCCGCCGCCGCGCCCACCAGGTCCGGCGGCGCCTTCACGAAAGCGGCCGCCACGCGCTACCTCGGCATCCGCTACGTGCTGGGCGGCACGGGAAGCGGCGGCATCGACTGCAGCGGCTTCACCCTGCGCGTGTTCCAGCAGCTCGGCATCTCCCTGCCGCGCACCGCCGCCGCCCAGTGGAGCGTCGGCGTGCCAGTGAGCCGCCGCGACCTGCAACCCGGTGACCTGGTGTTCTTCAACACCATGGGCCGCACCGCCAGCCACGTCGGCATCTACCTCGGCGACGGCATGATGGCCGGCGCGAACTCGTACTACGGCAAGACCATGATCGAGCCGCTGTTCAGCAACCAGTACTGGGCCAGCCGCTACGACGGCGCCCGCCGCATCCTGAACTGAGCCGCGCTCCGCGCTTCATCGACACCCCGCCCCCGGCGGGGTTTTTTCATGGCACAGCAGTGGGCGGCGCTGTCACGAACAGCGCCGCCCACAACTGGTCCAGCGCAGCCTACTGCCGGATCACCTCGGCGTCCTTGGGAAGCTGGCGCAGCGCCGCCGCCGTCAGGCCCGCGTTGGTCTTGAACGCGGAGACGGTCATGTCCGCCAGGGTCTTGCCGGCGCCGTCCGTGACCTGGAGGCGGGTGGGCCGCCACCCGGCCTCGGTGATCCACACCAGCGTGCGGCTGCTGTCGCCGGACTTCGGGGTGGCCTCCAGCTGGAACACGCGCTTGCCGGCGGCGCCCGTGGTGCCCAGCAGCTTCACGGTGTAGTTGCTGAGCATCGACGCCGTGTTGCCGAGCTGCGTGAAGTCCAGCCCGGTCAGGCCCGCAGAATCTGCCGCCTTCTTCGCGGACGTGACCGTGACCTGGTTGGTGAGGTACAGGTACTGGCGAACCTCGGTCTTGTCGGCCACCACAATGTTGTCGGCCAGGGCGTCCGGCGCGTTGAACTGCACACGGATCAGGTTCTGGGCGGGAATGGTCTTCACGAGCACGTCGATCTTCTGCGAGGCGGTGTCCAGCGTGGCGGTGCCCGCCAGACGGAAGGAAACGTCCTTGGCAGCGCGCTGGGTGGCGTCCACCTTGTTCACGATGTCCTGCGCGGTCTGGGCGTGGCCGGTGCCCGCGAGGGCGGCCAGGAGGGTCAGGGAGAGCATCCGGGAAAGCATGCCCCGAGTATCCCGTCCGTCCTCATGAGAAGAGGGGGCACCCACTGATGCGGACTTTAGGCTCCGGGGGCGGCGGGTCGTCACGGCTGCTCGGGGCTGACGGGCGTCAGGTCAAGCGTGTAGCCCACCCGGGCGCCCAGGCCCACCTGTCCGGCGAGGTCCCGGCCGCCGCTGACCGCCACGTTCAGGGTGCCGGACCCCAGCGGCGCGCCGTACTCCAGGCCCGCCCGCAGGGGTGCGGACGCCGTGCGCCACGGCTCGTAGGCCGCGTACGCGCGCATGGTGCTGCCCTCCCCGACCACGCCGGACGCGCCCACGGCGGCGCTGAGGCCCACGCTTGACGGGCCGAGCAGACCGTCCACGCTGGCGCTCAGGCCATCCGGCGTGCTGTACGACACGCCGGCCGTCGCGCCCAGCACGCCCTGCCCGGCGCGTGCCCCCACCCGCCACGTCACGGTGCCGGTCGTCTCGGTCTCGGAGGGGGCGTCCGGGTCGTCGCCTTCAGCGGGCGGCAGCGTGCGGATCAGGTCGCGGCGGCCCTCGACGCCCAGCGTGCCCTGCGCCTGCGCTCCGAACTCGCCGCCGGCCAGCACGACCAGGGTGCGGTTGACGCGGTAGCGGGCAGTGACGTCGGCCGTCCAGCCCCGGTCGCGCAGGTCGGTGGGCGCGGACGACCACGCGCTCAGCGGATCGACGCTCGTGGCGGACGTGGAGAAGACCGCGCCGACCACGTTCAGCGCGACCGGACCCAGCGTGGCGGACGCGCGCGACGTGAGCCGCAGCCCGCCCGCGTACGTCACGGCGAGGTCGGTGCTGGACGTCACCGCCCCGAGCGGCGGAAGCGAGAGCGTGCGCGTGTAGCCCGCGTCCGCCGCGCGGGTGGAGATGCCCAGCCGGCCGGTGCCGCCCAGCACGTCCACGTCGCTCACGCCCACGCGCCCCCACAGCGCATCGAGCAGCGTGGGCGCTGGCGTGCGGTACGACACGCCAAAGTCCACGCCCGTGGCCCCGGCGCCGCCCACTCCCACCGCCGCCAGGGCCGCCATCAGGGCCATGCCGGCCCAGCCGTTCCGTCCAGTCATGGCTCAGAGCGTAGCAGCGGCGGGAAAGCGCCCGCATTCAGCCTCCCGTCACGTCTGCGGGGTAGCCTGCCGCCATGCACCGTGCCGTGACCGCTCCCCTGGCCCTCCTGACGCTGTGCCTCGGCGCGTGCGCGCCCACCCAGATCATCCAGGTGCCCACGGTGGACGTGCAGAGCGTGCGCCTGACCCGGCTGTCCCTGCCGGGCGGTCTGGGCGGCGCGCCGGTCGCGGACGTGTCCCTGACGCTGAAGGTGGGCAACGCCAACGCCATCGGCCTGCGCATGGCAGACATCGCGTCGGATGTGATCATCGACGGCACCAGGGTCGGCCACGTCAACCTCCCGAACGTGAACGTGCCGGCGCGCGGCAGCGCCGAGCAGGTGGCGAACGTGTCCATCCCCGTGACCCTCGACACGGCCGCCGCGTTCCTGAAGATCGCGCGCGGCCAGCTCGTCACGTACCGCCTGGACGGCGGCTTCGCCGCGGACTTCGGGCCGCTGGGGCTCCAGCGCTTCGGGCCGTTCACGCTGGCGCAGGGCCAGTGGAAGCAAAACCCCATCATCCCGTTCTGACGAGCCGGGCGACCCGCTACCCTGGGCGCATGACCCGCCCACCCCACGACGACCCGCAGCGCGCCTGGGCATACCGGCCCGAGCGGCCCCTGGAGGGCGCGCCCGGCGGCCCGCTGGGCGGCTCGACCTTCAGCGTGAAGGACCTGTACGGCGTGCCCGGGTGGCCACTGGGCGCCAGCACGCGCGCCGCCGTACCCGACCCGGGCGACAGCGTGCTGGTGTCGCGGCTCCTCGCGCTGGGGGCGAGCGCGGTGGGCAAGACGCACCTGCACGAGATCGCCCTGGGGATCACGGGCCTGAACGGGCACGGCGGCACCACGCATCCGCACGATCCGGCGCGCGTGCCCGGCGGCAGTTCCAGCGGCGCGGCCGTCAGCGTGGCGCTGGGACAGGTGGATTTCGCCCTGGGCACCGACACGGGCGGCAGCATCCGCGTGCCGGCCGCGTGGTGCGGTGTGGTGGGCTTCAAGCCGACGAAGGGCCACCCCGGGTGGAGCACCCAGGGCGTGCTGCCGCTGTCGTGGACGTGTGACCACGCCGGCCCGCTGGCCCGCGACGGCGCCACCGTCGCGCGGGTGCACGCGGCGCTGACGGGACACGACGTCCCGCGGCAGGACTGGGCCGGCGTGCGGGTCGGTCTGTGGCTGCCGGAGGGCTGGACAGACGCGGCCGTCGCGGACGCGGTCATGGCCTACGCCCACTCGCTGGAGGCCCGCGGCGCGGCCGTCGAGCGCGTCGCTTTCCCCGAGGTGCTGGACGCGTACTCCCCCATCGTGCTCTCGGAGGCGGCGCACGTCCACGCGGCGGCGCTGGCCCAGGATGATCCCGGCTTCCTGCCGTTCACGCTGGGCGCGCTGCGTCAGGGTCAGGCGATCACCGACGCCGAGTACGCGCACGCCTTCGAGCGGCGGGCCGAGTACCGTGCGCTGCTGGACGGTCTGTTTACGGCCTACGACATGCTGCTCGCTCCGGCCGTTCCCACACCCCCGCCCCTGATTGGCCAGGACGAGGTGGACATCGGTGAGGGCCGCGTGCCGCTGCGCCGGGCCGTGCTGCGGATCACCGCGCCGTTCAGCCTGCTGGGAGCGCCCACGCTGGCACTGCCCACCACCACGCCCTTCGTTGGGGTGCAGCTCGTGGCCCGGCACGGGCAGGACGACCGGCTGCTGGGCCTGGGCCTGGCGCTGGAGGACGCCCGGTGAAGGCCGCCCTTCCCCTGCTGCTGCTGCTGGCCGCGTGCGCGCCCGCGCCGGCCCGGCCCGCCGTGCAGTCGTTCGAGGGGTCGGCCCGCGTGCTGCTGACCGTGCAGTCCTACCGCCTGACCTACACGGAGGACCCCGCCACGCACGCCATCCGCGGCACGCTGGAAAACCGCAGCAGCGGCGACGCGTTCCGCGCCGAGGGCACCCTGCTGCCCGGCCCGGACGGGGACATCCTGACCGCCGACGTCAGCGCGGGCGACGTGCCGCGCGTGAACGCCACTGTGTTCGGGTTCGGCATCAAGGACCTGCCGCTCAAGGCGGGTGCGCAGCTCAGCGGCACCATCCGCGGCGACCTCCTGAGGGGCAGCCTGCGCGTGAACGGCTTCCGCTCGGCCCTGACCATGACGCGCGTGCGGTAGGCCAGCCGCGGCCCGGTCAGCCCGGCTTCATGATCGGCGGGTACGCTCGCCGCATGCTTCCACGCGGTTTGCGCGCCCGCGCCGTTCTGCCCCTCGCCCTGCCCACCGTGCTTGCCAGCTGCGCCCTCGGCGCGTACCTCAGTCCCCAGACCGCCCTGGAACGCCGGGTGAATGGCCTGTATGAGGGCATCGGCGTGGGCGGCACCGGCCGTGTCCCATACCGCCTGACCCTCACCATCCAGCAGCGCGAGGGCCGCGCGACCGCCGTACTCGTCAACGACGAGAGCCGCAAAGCCTACGCCGGCAGCGGCACCTTCCAGGCCACCGGGGACGGCGGCGCGCTGGAACTGAAGTTCTTCGAAAACGGCGACCAGCACCGCGCCAACCTGCACGCCACCGTGATCGGCACCAAGGTCAGCGGCACGCTCCGCACCGTCCTGCTCGGACGCGAACTGCTCGGGTACGTGGTCGAGCTGAACAAGGTCAGTGACAGCACCACCGTGCCCGCCACCACGGCCCCCGTGCCTCAACCCGCGCCGACGCCCGCCGTGCCGTGACATCTCGGCGTGGCCTATCTGGTCAGCTTGTGTGGGACTGCGCAGCCTGTCGGCGCTTCCACGTTGGACGGCTGTGGCTCCAGCTGGTGTCGCCTGAACCGTAGACGTCCAATCTCAGTGCTACAGGCGCGAGACGGCGACTCCCGGCCGTCGCCCGTCAGACTGGTGCCGTCCAGAGGTGCCACGACTCCCTCCCGGACTGTCCACGACCCCGGCCACATCGCATGGAAATGAGAATTCCATGACGCCGCCTTGACCCGAACCGCATCCCACCCTCTGCCGTCACATCCACTCGGCTGGCCGACCTCGCCCGGCACGTCACCCGCAGCGCAGTAGGCTCTCGGGTGTGGCCAGAGACCGGGACGTGTGGGACAGGGAGACGCTCATCGTCTCCGCGTTCCAGGCGGCCGTTGGCCTGTCGATTGGTGCCGCCCAGGAGGAACTGCGCGTAAGTGGGCGCATGGTCGAACGCCTGCACGAGGCCGTGCGGGACGGTTACCTGAACGCCTACGACCGCCTGCTGAACCTCGGCATCCCGCGCGAGCACATCGACGCCGTGCTCGTGCGCAACGACATGTCGCTGGATTTCATACTCCGGCAGGGCGGACGCTTTCCGGGTTGAAGGCTGGCACGGGCAGCGCTCCACCAGCGGGCAGCTTCGACCGCTGAGGATGACGCCCGTCGGACGATCCCGTACCCAGCACGCGGGGACTGCCCTCGTCAAGTCGGACGCTGAAAGACGTCCCTGCGTAAGCGGGAATCCGCCTGCCAGCGTTCAGATCAGGGCCGGGCGGAGCCGCTTAGCGTGACCTGAAAAATGCCTCAATGGGCACACATACCTTCTTCATGTGCGGCCCCGGCGGCATGCTCACACTCTGGAAGTGATCCCCGCCGTCGACCACACAGACGTGCCGCTGTTCTGCGCGATCCAGTGCGCGGAAGCTCAGGCCTTCGCCGAAGTTCGACCCCAACTCGGCGCCGGCCGCCCGGCTGTGGAGCAACTCCACGCGGCGATCGCGGAGGCCCGGCTGCGGACCCGGCAGGACCTGCTTGTGCTCGGGTATACGGCGGAAAAGATCGACCAGGGGCTGCAGAGGTATGACACCTACCTGGCCGCCATGTACGACGCGTTTCCGCCGTCTGTGCGCATAGAAGTCATGAATGTCGTTCCCTACCTGCGCCGCTAGCGCCCAGCCGACCTGAACCCGACCTTGGCCCGATTGGAGGAGGGCACGGATGGAATGCCGGTCTGGCGTTGACCTGTAATGCAGGCCGGACTCAGCCCGTGACCGTACCTTCCGAGGTATGGCCACCGAACTTGACGTGTGGGACCGGGACGCCATGATCCTGAGCGTTCTGCAGGCTGCCGTGGCGCGCTCGATCGTGGCCGCGGACGCGGAGCTGTACGGCAGCGCGTCCATGGTGGGACGCCTGCAGCGGGCCGTCTGGGATGGCCACACGGCGGCCATCAAGCGGCTGCGCGCCCTGGGCTACGAGCCGGACCAGATCGACCGGGTGCTGAGCCGGGTCGAATCCAGGGCGCCCGGCGTGCCCTGTGCGCGGACGGAACCGCAGGCCGTGTGGTCCTGCGTCTAGCCGGTGCTGGCCGACATCTACAGCGGCCGCCATTCCGCCGTGTGGTGCTCCGGCCCGGCTGGGTCACGCCGAGCCAGTCTTGATGAGATCGTGATAACCCGAGAAACGGTCAGCGTCCATACACACTGCTGCGTTCGGCCTTCTTACGCTCCCATCCATGACAGCGGTCCGCAGAAACCTGAACGCCGACCTCGCGATCGTCTCCTCCTACCAGAACGCTGTGGCACAGGCGCTGAACGCCGCTGTCGCCACAGCGGTGACCGGATCGCTCGTCGAATGCCTGCATGTCGCGGAGATGGCCGGCCGGGAGGCGGCGCGTGAACGGATGGTGCTCGCCGGGCACTCGCCCACCGAGATCGACATGACGCTGTACCTGTACGTGGGGCGGTAGCTCTAGGCCGGTGAGGTCTGGCCCAAGAGCCCAATGCGAGGTTTGCCCAACACTGAGCCGAACCATTCGGCCCGAGGTAGGGTCTGTAATGCGCTGGGCTGATGCCCCTCCAGTCATTCGAAGCAATCCCATGCGCGGCGGGACTTAACCGGGGACTAAACGTCAGGGGAATTTCGGTCGTACATCATGTCCGTGGCAACCGTGGGGTAAATCGTTGCGGCCATTGGAGCGAACACACATACACCGGGAAGCAGCCATGGGTACGGGCAAAAAGACGCAGAAAGCCGCCGACGAGTTGCAGCTTTAGCATGCGATTTGCTTTGCAACTACTGAAGTCGCGAGCACGTCCATGTGGGCAATCAGAGAGCAGCAGAAACGGCCACATCCCTGTTGCGGGAATAGCGTCGCGTCACGTGACTGCCGCCTCAACATACTCAGCACGCGGGCGGTGTATCCGTGGATGCCGGACACGATGCAGGCTGCTCCGGTCCGGTCCGGTTTGGTGAGTGCAGAATCGTGGCTGTTCGATGGCGACCGCCTCTCCCCTCCTCAAAACGGGGCCGCACGCTGCTCCCAACGCAGTGCTGACTGTCCCGCCAGCGGGGTACAATCCGGCATTGTGCCCGGACGGGCGCGTGTGGGCCGCAGAATCCATCTGTGAGGCCTGGGGAGAGTGGTCACTACGAGAGCACACCTGATCACCTACGGGTGCCAGATGAACGAGTACGACACCCACCTGGTGCAGAGCCAGCTGGTGTCGCTGGGCGCCGATATCGTGCCCACCGTGGACGAGGCGGACGTGGTGCTGGTCAACACCTGCGCCGTGCGGGGCAAGCCCGTGGAGAAGGTGCGGTCGCTGCTGGGCGACCTGCGGAAGATCAAGGCGCGGCGCCCGATGGTGATCGGACTGATGGGCTGCCTGGCACAGCTCGACGAGGGGCAGCAGATCGCGCGGGCATTCGGCGTGGATATCGTGCTGGGGCCGGGGAGCCTGCTGGACATCGGGAAGGCGCTGGAGAGCAGCGAGCGGTTCTGGGCGCTGAACTTCCGCGACGAGCTGCACGCGCACGTGCCGCCGCCCCCGCAGGGCACCTTGCAGGCACACCTGACGATCATGCGCGGCTGCGACCACCACTGCACGTACTGCATCGTGCCGACCACGCGCGGCCCGCAGGTGAGCCGCTCACCGGACGACATCCTGCGTGAACTGGACGCGCAGCTCGCGGCCGGGGTGCAGGAGGTGACGCTGCTGGGGCAGAACGTGAACGCCTACGGCGTGGACCAGGGCGCGCAACTGGCCGGCTACCCCAGTTTCGCGAACCTGCTGCGGCTGGTCGGCCGCAGCGGCGTGCGCCGCGTCAAATTCACGACCAGCCACCCGATGAACTTCACGGAGGACGTCGCGGCGGCGATGGCGGACACGCCGGCCATCTGCGAGTTCGTGCACCTGCCGGTGCAGAGTGGCAGCAACCGCGTGCTGCGCCGCATGGCACGCGAATACACGCGCGAAGGCTATCTCCAGCACGTCACGGACATCCGGCGGCACCTGCCGCACGCGGTCCTGGCGACGGACATCATCGTGGGCTTCCCCGGCGAGACCGAGGAGGACTTCCAGCACACGCTCGATCTGTACGACGAGGTCGGATACGACAGCGCGTACATGTTCATCTACTCGCCCCGGCCCGGCACGCCCAGTTACACGCACTTCGAGGACCTGCCGCGCGAGGTGAAGACTGAACGCCTGGCCCGCCTCGTGGCGAAGCAGAAGGAGTGGAGCGCCCGGAAGAATGCCGCGAAGGTCGGGACGATGCAGGACGTACTGCTGCGCGGCGACGCCCACGAGCCCGGCTTCCTGGAGGGCCACACACGCGGCAACCACCCCACCGTCGTGCCGGCAGCTGTCGGGGCGGATCGTCCCGGCACGTATGCCGTGCGGATCAACCACGCCACGCCGCACATGCTGTACGGCCGGATTCTCGGTGCGGACGGGCAGGAGCTGCCCATCCGGGAAACGGCCGCCAGTGGGCCGCAGCGCCCAGACACGGCCGCCCTGATCACCCCCCTGCCGATGGCGTGATCCCGAGGCTCACGGCACCTGGAACTTGATGCCGGGCGCCGCAATTCGCAGCGTCCGGTACTCGCCGGTGGCCTTGCCGCCCGGCGCGACCTTCACGCGCACCACAGCCGTCGGCTGCAACTCATGCGCGCCCGTCGGCAGGTTCAGGATCACGGCGGCCGACAGCGTACCGCCCACCGGCCACGGCTGTGGCGGGAACTTCAGCGTCGAGCAGGTCTCCAGTTGCTGCGCCTGGGCCGACGCGCCCACTCCACTGCCCGGCTCCGTCACCTGCACCTCGAATGGTCGGGGGCAGGTGTTTTCCAGTTCCAGCGGGTACGGACCGGCATTTGTCAGGGTCACCGTCAGGAGGCTGCCCACGAAGGTCGTCTGCGGCACCACCCGCGATTCCGGGGTCGTCATGGTCGGCGCACACGCCGCCAGGACGGCGAGTGGGCCGAGCATCCATGCAAAGGTCAGCGAACGCACACCGAAGCTTACCCACGCCAACATGAAAAACGTCGGTGCCGCTGGCCGGGCGCCCGCGATGCCCTCACGTTTGCTCAAGGTGCCATCACGATGGCGTCAGACAGACGGGTAACAGTGGAAGCCATGATGAAACCTGCGCTCGGCCTGCTTGCCGCCTCCGTCCTCCTCGCGTCCTGTGGCAGCACGGGCAGCGTGCCCGACGGCAGCGGCCGGATCGTTGATCTGACCACGGAATACACGACCTCGACGTCCCCCACCGTGCAGTACGTCGGCTGCGACAACATCAGCAATGCCAGCGCCGGGCGCAGCGGTTCCACTCAGGTGAAAGTTGAGTTTGCCGCGGCCGGGAGCATCCAGTCGGTCGAGGTCAGCCTGGCTGGCACGACCAACAACACTTCCGACCCGAACTTCGACACCGTGATTCAGGCGGCGAACCTCAAAAAGAACAGCGCGGGCAACTATGAGGTGATCTTCGACGCCAACTCGAAGACCGGCCAACTGCTGCCCGCCAGCATCGTGGTCGACCCGGTCGTGCAGCCGGTCAAGCCCGTCAGTGCGTCCAACCCGGTTGGAGGGTCGTTCTACGCTCTGGTGAAGATCACCACGGCCACGTCCTCGTTCACCCTGACGAGCTACAACCTGCGCCGGATTCCCGTGTACTCCAACTGCACCATCCAGACCTCGCAGCCCCTGTCGAAGTAACGTCCTCAAGTGGTGTGGGCCGGCCTGAGCGCCGGCCCGCTTCGTTTGCCGTGCCCTCAGGTTCTCTCAAGACCGCATCACACGAGGGTCAGGTTGGGCCGTCACAGTGAGGGACATGAAAAAAGTGCTGCTGGCAGCAATTGGCGTGGCGGGTCTGAGTGGTGTGCTGGCGAGCTGTGGTACGACCGCGGTCATTAGCATCGGGTTCGCTCCCGGTACCCAGCGGTCGTCGACGCTGACCCTGGACAGCATGGCGTACACCACCAACTACCAGACACAGTCGGCGTTTACCGATCAGAACGGCAACAGCATCGCGGCCGGTTCTTATGTCATCTGCGACAACCTCTCCACGCAGATGTATGTCGATCTAGAGTGGACGGGTGGCCTGAAGAACCTCTATGTCCAGTTCAAGGGCCTGAGCACTGGCGCAACGAAGACCGTTCCCTTCTACCCCTTCAGCGGCGTGGACTACAGCGGCAGCGGCACGGCCACATACACGCTTGGCGCCGGCACAGCGCCCCTGAGCGTGTCACCCAAGGTCGGCGCCCAGGCCATCGTGGTATCGCCGGTCATCGTGAACGTGAAGGGCAACACCTACGTGAACGTGCAGGGAACCGATCAGTACGGGTACAACAGCAACATCCTGACGAGCGCGCAGGCGCTGCCCGTTGTGAATTGCCAGTAAGCGTTCCATTTCAGGCCGCCCCGCTCTGGCTGGGGCGGCCTTTGTCTGCTGTGCTCACGCCTCCCGGATCAGCGGGTGCAACTCGCCCGCGCTGACCAGCCCCAGCCAGTGCAGGGCGCGGCTGGCCGAGACATAGAGCAGCCGGCGTTCGTACTCGGTGCTCTCGTCGTAGGTCTCCGCGTTGGCGCTGGCAACGATGGCGGCGCTGAATTCCAGGCCCTTGGCGAGATTCACGGGCAGAATCACCAGACCGCCGGTGTAGCGGTGCTCCTGGGTGGTGATGGGCTGGGCATCGGTGTCGAAGTCGCGCAGCGCGGCGCTGAGGCGGTCGGCATCCACGCCGCGGCGGGTGACGATGGCGATGTTCGTGTGGCCCTCAGCGCGGGCGTCCCGGACGGCCTGGGCGAGCAGCTGGAGTTCGGCGGTCTCGCTGGCGGTCATGGTGTAGCGCCGCACCTCGGCACCTTCACGGTCGACGCCCTGCACCTGGGCGGCACGGTTGTACGTGGCGGCGATGCGCGCGCCGAGCTGGGTGATCTGCCGGGTGCTGCGGTAGGTGCGGTTCAGGGTCATGACCTGCGCGCCGGGCAGCTGTGCCTGCACGGCCTCCCAGCTCGATGGCCCCTTGTAGCCGTGCATGCCCTGATTCAGGTCGCCCAGCGCGGTCACGTGGCCGGGCCGGGTGGCGCGGGCCAGCAGGGCGTACAGCAGCGGGCTGTAATCCTGCGCCTCGTCGAGCACCACATGGTCGAAGGGTTCCAGCATGCGCCCCACGCTGCGCCCGATGCCGCCCATGAACGCCTGCATGGTCAGCATCAGCGGAATCTCGGTGACGTCCGCGTGGGCGCGGCGGGGTGTGGGGATGCCGCTGAGAGGATCGGTCTGGAGCAGCGCGATCTCGCGTTCGGTCAGCAGGCCGCTGACAGCCAGCGCGTCGGGACTGGCGAGCAGCCGGCGCGTCTCGGTGACGGGCGTGGTGCTGGAGAATACGCGGCTCAGGACACCCTGGAGGCCGGTGGCAAGCTGCCGCAGCACAGTGGTTTCCGCTGTCTCCGGCACATTCAGGCGGTGCAGGGCCTCGGCCTCGCTGGCGCGTTTCAGGCCGGCGCGGTAGCCGTCCAGCGGGTCCTGGGCGAAGACGTCGCGCAACATGCCGCGCAGGTCGTGTTCCGAGAGGGTGAAGGCCACCGGATCGCGGCCCGGCACCTCCAGGGTCTCGCTGAGCTGGCGGCCCGCGAGGCCCGCGTTGAAACGCGTCCACAGGTGCGTGCGGACCACGTCCAGCATGCGGGCGTCGCCCAGCAGTTTGGCGCGGCGCCACGCCAGGGCCCGGCGGGTGTTGTCGCGGTCCGTGAGCAGCAGGCTCAGGGTGCGGTCTGTGACCTCCAGCTTCTCCAGGCCGAGGAGCCCGACCGCCCACGTCTCGGGTGTGGTGACGTTGACGCCGCCCAGGCCCAGTTCCGGCAGGATGCGCGCGGCGTACGCGGCGAGCACCTGGTTCGGCATCAGCACCATGCTCGCTTCAGGCCGGATCTGGTGCACGCCCCGGTCCGCGTTCGTGAGCCACGCGAGGCGGTGGAAGCCGATGGTGGTCTTGCCGCTCCCGGCGGCGCCCTGGATGATCACCGGCGTGCCTGCAGGAGCGCGCATCGCCTCGTTCTGCTCCGGCTGGAGCGTCTCGATGACGTCGCGCATGCCAGCCGTGGAGCCCTCCTCCAGCCGGCGCAGCAGCACCTCCTCGCGCCCGCCGGTGTCGCCGCCAGCGTCCTCGTCGTACAGGTCGGTCACGCGCAGCAGCTGCTTTTGCGTGATGTCCAGCTGCCGGCGCCGCCGGATCACACCCTGCCCGCCCTTGCGCGGCGTCCAGCCCAGCACGTCCGAGTAGAACAGGCTGCCGACTTCAGATTCCCACGACACGACGGTGTGCGGACCCTTCACGTCCCGGAAGCCATGCCGCCCGATGTAGAGCGTCTGTTCCCGGCCGCCCACCCGCACCTTCAGCGACCCGAAGTACGGTTCCTTGACGTGCGGCGAGAGCATCGCAGCGTGCTCGCCCGCCTCGTCGCCCAGGATGATGCTGGTCTCCAGGTCCGCGCCCATCTGCCGGTCGCGGTCCTCCCAGAACTCGATCTGACGGAGCATCGCGGCCACCGTGCCGTCCAGGTGATCGCTCTCCGCATCGAAGTCGGGGTGGGGCGTGTAGGCGGGCAGTCGGACAGGGGCGCGCGAGGACATCCGGCACAGGATAGACGGCCCGGGCACGGTTGTCCGGCGCTGCGTCCCAATGTGCGCCGACCGGCCGTGCAGGGCCTCCGGCTTACTGGCGGATGTCCAGGTACAGGTTCACGTCGGAGGTGTGCTGCCCGTCGGTCAGGGTGACGGTCACCGGTGTGGCCCGCTGGGACGCGAGGAGGGCCTGGAAGATCGGTTCGGACACCGCGTCGTCCGCGGCAGAGGGCTCGGCCGGGGCGGGCGTGGGCGGCGCGTCCGGGCTGACCGTGACCTTGAAGCGCAGCGTGATGACCTCGGTGTACTGGACGTTGATGACGCGCCCGCTGCCCTCGCTGCGCGTGACGGTCTTGGCGATGCGGGCGTCGAGCATCGAGACGCCGACGCCGTCGGGCGCTGCGACACGCTGCACGCGCAGCCACGGGGCGCTGGCGGACACGTCCGCGACACGGCCATCCGGACCGCTGCGGTCGTTCGCGTCGAGGCGCAGCGCCTGGAAGTACGGCGCGAACTCGTCGCCCGTCTCGACCAGGGCCCGCCAGTACGGCACGTCGACGACAACGGACTCGTTCGGGCGGACCATCACCGGTTCCAGAAAACTGTTCTGCGACAGCTGACGCTCGCCCGCCGCCCCCTGAATGGCGGCGCAGCCGCTGAGGGCAAGACCGGCGGCAAGTAGTACAGGCAGAAACGAGAGCTTTCTCACATCGCGAGCGTAGTGCGATATGAGGATGTGATGAACTTTACACCCCCATTCCTGGGATGCAGAGAACTTCACAGGAGGTTGCAGTGTGACCGGGGGCCCAGCTGTGTCGTCCGGCAGATGGCCTGCGCTCCTCCACACCTCCCCGGCCAGCACACGGTGCCTTGACCGCCCCTCCCCTTCCGGGGCACACTACCGGTCAGGCGTCGATCCGCAGGAGTACCGCGCCGCGTGACCACGAGCGAGCCCGAGACGGTGGAAGTCGGGCGGATCACAGCGCGGGAAGGGCAGCGGGGAGCTGAACTCACAAAAGTGCCCGCCTGGCCGCAGACAGCGGTGACGGGAACTGGGGTGGAACCGCGTGGCAGTGCTTGCAAAAGCAGTCTGCGTCCCCAGACGAGCGAGCACGACGTCGCCGTCTGGGGACGTTTCCTTGCCGCCCGAACAGGAGCACGTATGCCGGCATCGTCGATGGAAGAACTCGTCAGCCTGTGTAAACGCCGCGGCTTCATCTTTCAGGGCAGTGAAATCTATGGGGGCCTGCAGGGCTTCTACGACTACGGCCCGCTTGGCGTGGAGCTGAAGAACAACATCAAGGCCGCGTGGTGGCGCAGCAACGTCTACGAGCGCGACGACATGGAGGGCCTGGACGCCAGCATCATCATGCACCGGCAGGTGCTGCGCCACAGCGGCCACGAGGCGACCTTCAGCGACCCGATGGTGGACAACAAGAAGAACAACAAGCGTTACCGCCTCGACCACCTCGTGAAGGACCAGAAGGCCGACGTGATCGCCCGGGTCGCCGGCGCGGTCGGCCAGAGCGTGGAAAACTTCCCGGCCATGATCGCCGCGCTGAATGCGGACCCGGCGAAGGCGTCGGAGGCCCTGCGCGCGGCGGGCGTGCGTGACCCCTTCAGCGGCGAGGTGGGCGAGTGGACGGAACCCAAGCCCTTCAACATGATGTTCAAGACGACCATCGGACCGGTCGCGGACGACGAGAGCTACGGGTACCTGCGCCCGGAGACCGCGCAGGGGATCTTCACGAACTTCAAGAACGTCGTGGACTCCACCAGCCGCCGCCTGCCCTTCGGCATCGCGCAGATCGGCAAGGCCTTCCGCAACGAGATCACGCCGCGCAACTTCATCTTCCGCGTGCGCGAACTAGAGCAGATGGAAATCGAGTTCTTCTGCGTGCCCGGCACCGACGAGGAGTGGCACCAGCACTGGCTGGACAAGAGATTGAAGTGGTGGGAGGACCAGGGCGTGCCGCGCCACAAGATCGAGATCCTGGACGTGCCGAAAGAGGACCTCGCACACTACTCCAAGCGCACCTACGACCTGATGTACGACTACCCCACGCTGGGGCACGAGGAGATCGAGGGCATCGCCAACCGCAGCGACTACGACCTGGGATCGCACACGAAGAACCAGAGCGAGCTGGGGCTGGTGGCGCGTGTGGAGGAGAACGCCGACTCCATCGCCAAGCTGACCATCCCGCACCCGGACACGAACAAGCCGGTGGTGCCCTTTGTGATCGAGCCGTCCGCCGGGGTGGACCGCGCCCTGCTGGCCGTCCTGTCCGAGGCATTCACGAAGGAGACGCTGGAGAACGGCAACGAGCGCATCGTGCTGAAGCTGCGCCCGCACCTCGCGCCGATCAAGGTCGCGGTGATTCCGCTGGCGCGCAACAAGGAAGAAATCACCGACGTGGCCAAGAAGATCAAGGCTGAGTTGCAGGGTCTGGGCCTGGGCCGCGTGCTGTACGAGGACAGCGGCAACATCGGCAAGGCGTACCGCCGCCACGACGAGGTCGGCACGCCGTTCTGCGTGACCGTGGACTTCGACACCGTGGGTAAGGGCGAGGACGCCACCCTGGCGGACACCGTGACGGTCCGCGACCGCGACACGCTGGCGCAGGAACGCGTGAAGATCAGCGACCTGGGCGCGTGGATTCAGGCGAAGCTGCGCTGAAGACCGGCAAGGCGAAGGGGGAGCGGCAACGGCCAGCTCCCCCTTTCTTTGGTGTGCTTATCGTCAGGCTGGACGACGGCCCGCCGCACCATTGCGGCGGGCCAGCCACCACAGCACGCCAAACAGAGCGGCGGCGGCGACACACGACAGCGTCACCACCGTGCGGATCAGGGCGACGCTCTTGAGTTGTAGCGGATAGATGCTGTTCTGCTTGAGGTAGGTGTCGCTGACGTACCGCGCCCCGGCCTCCGACCGACCCTCCAGGAAGGCCGCCGGATCGCGGATGATCATGACCTGCGGCGACCCGATGGGCGTGCCGGGGCCAGATGAAGTGCCGAACAGGTCGGCGCTGCCCCCCTCGGCCGGCTGGACGAGCTGCACCAGTTCGGCGCTGCGGGTCAGGCCCGCCGACACCACGAAGGTCACGCCCAGCAGCGCCAGCGCGAGCAGGGCCAGACCAGCGAACCACGCCTGAAATCGTTGCACGGGCACACGTCCTGGTGGGCTTACTTGCTGCTGGCGATGAACTTCAGCGAGATGGCCAGGGTGTCGCTGACCTGGTTCGGGATGCGGGCGTTGGTCACGTCGTATTCACTGAGCTTGACCTTGAACGCCGTGGTCACGGCCAGCACGTCGCCCTTCGCGCCGGCCGCGCGGGTGGCGTCGCTGGCGGGCGTGAGCTTGACGGTGGCGCGGCTGGTGACCGGGCGGGTCACGCCGTTGAGCGTGAGTTTGCCGCTCACGTCGTACTGGTCGCCCTCGACGTGCTTCACGGCGGTCGTCTCGAACACGATGCCCGGGGTCTTGTCGAAGTTCAGCCACGCGTCCGAGCGCATGTGGTTGTCGCGCTGGGCGATCCCGGTCTTGATGCTGGAGCCGTTGACCGTGACCTTGCCGCTGCCGGCCCTGGTGGCCGTGTCGAAGCTGAGGGTGCCGCTCACCTCGCCGGTGCGCGCCACGATGTTTTCCACCACTGTGCTGCTCTCGGCCGTCATCAGGTTCAGGGTGGGATTGGCGACGACGGTGTAGGTCACCGGCGCGGCCCCGGCCAGGGTGCCCAGCACGACCAGCATGGGGAGCGCTCTTGTCAGGGACTTCATCATGGACTGCCTCCGAGCCGGTATGCGACGCGCTTGGTCTGTGCATCACAAGACCAAGCGCTTGATAAAACCGACTGACTGAAGTGTAGGCAATCTCTCTGAGCGCCCGGTGTGCCGCGCCGTCCGACCAAGGTCGGGGTCAGCCGATCACCTGCTTGACCGTGTTCCCGAGCTTCGGCGGGTACATCACCGCAAACTGCCCGTGGTGGTCGGCCCACACGCGGGTGAAGTCGGCGTAGCTCATCTTCACGTACCCGAGCAGGGGGTCCATCAGGTACACCATCCGCGACGCGTCGTCGTAGCCGGCGACCACGCGCCAGTGCGGGATCACGCGGCCCTGCGCGGTGATGTGCGATTGCAGCGCGATCAGCGGCAGCCCGCGTCGGATCGCGGCCCGCACCGTGGTCAGCGAGCCGCCCGAGTACAGCCGCGCCTGCATGCCGACCATCGGTGCGAAGGCCACGATGGCCTGCGCGGTCATATACGAGGCGTCGCTGGCGCGTGTGTAGTGGCTGATCTCCGCCTGGCTGACGTTCAGGCCGAAGTACGCGAGCACCTGCGAGATGCTGGCCGGCCCGCACGCGTTGTACGTCTGCCGCACCAGCGGCATGCCCTGGAGCACATATCCGGTCGGCGTGGGGGCCGCCGCCACCGCCGGTGACACGAGCAGACACAGACACAGGAGCAGTCGAAGCAGGGGCACCCGGTCAGCGTACTCCGGGCGCCGTCACGGCCTTCTGTCACGTGCCGGCCTTCAACGACCACTGCGCCGGGCGGTAGCGTGGCAAGGAATCACCGTCAATGGAAGGGGCACGTCTCCCCTCCTGCCGTGCGTTCGGCTGGATTCGGTGGCCACGGCGGTAGCTTCACGGAACCAACCAGATGTAGCACCGGAACCGTCTGGGACCACACCCATCACTTGAACCAGGCAGGGGCCGGCTGCGTACTCCAGGCGACAGAGGACTGGTCCACCCGGACGCCGGGCGGGGTCTGTTCCGCTGCTCCAAGGAGTCGCCATGAACCGTACTGCCCTGGCCCACCTGACCCTCCTCGCCGCCCTGTGCCTTGTTCCGGCTTCTGCTCAGACCATGAATCACGATGCCAGCATGTCCGCGTCCAGCATGAGCGGTCTTCCCATGCTGCACTTCACGACCGAGGCGGGCATGAACATGATGATGGGCAAGTCTGGCGACCTGATGATCATGGCGGCGCCCGGCATGGGCAAGTACGCCTACGCGATGAGCGGCCACACGGCCACCATCACCTTCGCCAGCCGCGACGCCAAGGGACTGTTCGCGTACTACGACAAGGCCATCCGTGCCGAGGGCTGGACGGAAAACACGTCCATGGCCATGGGCATGATGGGCGCCGGCCACTACGTCGAGGGCTACATGATGGGCAAATACAAGCTCGACCTGAGCGCAGTGACCGCCGGAGCCAGGACCACCGTTACGTTCAAGGTCCACTGACCGCACGAGCCGCCGAGGGCGTGGTCCCTCGGTGGCTCTGGAATGTGTCCAAGTCGAACAGGCATCAGGCACGGCCCGTGTCACCGCAGCCCGCGCCCCGGGAGCCGCACCTAGACCCGCGTGAGATCTTTGGGCAGGGGCAGGAATTCGATCTCGGGGTGCTGCTCGGCGGTGTATTCCAGGTCGTAGCGGCTGCGGAAGAGCATCACGGGGCGGCCCTGGTCGTCCTCGACGTGCCGGGCGAAGCGGGCCACGGAGCCCGGGTCGCCGGCCAGCCAGCGCACGAGCTGGTAGGACGTGACGTTCATCTCGACGTCCACGCCGTATTCCTCCTGCAATCTGGCCTGGAAGACCTCGAACTGCAAGGGGCCGACCGCGCCCAGGTACGGTTCGCGGGCGCCGTCCGTGGGGTAGAAGACCTGCACGACGCCTTCCTCCGCGAGCTGCGTGAGGCCCTTCATGAAGGCCTTGCGCTTGCCGACGTCGCGCAGCGAGATGGTGGCGAAGGTCTCGGGCGTGAAGCGCGGAAAGCTGGGGAGGTGCACGCGGGCGTCCACGCTGATCACGTCCCCGATCTGGAACACGCCGGGGTTCACGAGGCCGACGATGTCGCCGGGGTACGCATCCTCGACCTTCTCGCGGTCCTGCGCGAACAGGGTGTGCGCCTGCGACAGCCGCAGCTTGCGGCCCGTGCGCGTGTGCGTGACGTCCATGCCGCGCTCGAAGTGGCCGCTCATGACGCGCATGTACGCGGTGCGGTCGCGGTGCGCGCGGCTCATGTTGGCCTGCAACTTGAAGATGAAGCCCGCGAAGGGCGCGTCGGGCTCGCGCTCGCCCTGACTCGTCTCGACCGCTCCCGGCGGCGGGGCAAGGTCCACGAAGTTCGCCAGGAAGTGCTCCACGCCGAAGTTGTTCATGGCGCTGCCGAAGAACACGGGCGTCAGTTCGCCGGACAGGAAGTCGGCCGGATCGAACTCGGGCATGGCGCCGCGGATGAGTTCCACGTCCTCACGGAGTTTCGCGGCGAGTTCCGCGCCCACCAGGGCGTCCAGCTTCGGGTCGTCCAGGCCGGAGGTCTGCATGGGTGCGCGGTGCTTGCCGCCGGACGTGCGCTCGAAGGCGAGCACCTGCGAGGTCTGGATGTCGTACACGCCCTTGAAGTCCGGGCCGTCCCCGATGGGCCACGTCATGGGCACGGTGGTGATCTTCAGGACGTTCTCGACCTGCGACAGCAGATCAAAAGGGTCCAGGGCCGGGCGGTCCATCTTGTTCACGAAGGTCAGGATCGGGATGCCGCGGTTGCGGCACACGGCGAAGAGCTTCTCGGTCTGCGCCTGCACGCCGCGCGCGCCGTCGAGCACCATCAGGGCGCTGTCGGCGGCGGTCAGGGTGCGGTAGGTGTCCTCGCTGAAGTCCTGGTGGCCGGGTGTGTCGAGCAGGTTGATGTGCCGGCCCCGGTACTCGAAGGTCAGGGCGCTGGAGCTGATCGAGATGCCGCGCTGCTGCTCGATGGTCATCCAGTCGGACTTGGTGTGGCTGCGGCCCTCCTTGGCGGTCACACTGCCGGCTTCCTGGATGGCGCCGCCGTACAGCAGCAGCTTTTCGGTGATGGTCGTCTTGCCGGCGTCGGGGTGGGAGATGATGGCGAAGGTCCGGCGCCGGGCGATCTCGCCCTCGAGCGCGGCGGGGTTGGATTCGGGTGCAGTCATGGGGACTCCTGCGGGCGCGGGTGCGGCGTCGGCCCGGACGTGGTGCGTGGTCGGTGCGGAAGCGTCCTCGACTCGCGCTATGGGGGCGTGAGGAGGACGGTCATCCGTACATGATACCGCGCGTCCGGTCGCTCTGCCGACCACCCGCCCTTCGTGCAGACAGGCCTCCCGTCTTCACGCTGGCATAGCACCTACCTAGCATTTGGAACGCAGAGACCGATAACTACTTACCGGGTCAGCAACGCGCGCTCACAATAGAGTGAGATTTCTGAGACTTTTCTCACGCTCCTCCGCTAGGTTGGGGGTATCCACAACGTTGCCGGAGGTTCCATGAAGAGAAATGCCCTGTCGTCTGTCCTTATCGTTTCCCTGAGCGTGGCCCTGGCCGCGTGCAACCAGCAGAGCAGCCCCGCGCTGAGCGCCCAGGCCGCTGGCCCGGCGCAGCGCTACGTGGTCGTGTTCCGCGACGCGACCCTTCCTGCCGACGCCGGCGCCCGCGTCTCGAAGGCCGGCGGCAAGCTCATGAAGGCCATCGGGAGCGCCGGCGTGGCGACCATCACCGGCACCGCCGCCACGCGCGCCGCCCTAGAAAAAGACAGCGGCGTGCTTGCCGTGGGCCTGGAGCACCTGTACGCCGCGCCGACGGTGAGTGAAGAGGTCAAGGCGACGGCCGCAGACGGCCTGTACAGCGCCACCGCCGCGGACAGCCTGTACGGATACCAGTGGGATATGCGCCGCATCGGCGCGCAGATCGGCGCCAACCGGGTCGGAGCGGCCCAGACGAAAGTCACCGTGGGCGTGCTGGACGTGGGCGTGATGAGCGACCACCCGGACATGGTGGGCCAGATCGCGTACTCCAAGGGCACCAACTACTGCCTGGAGACCGGCGTCGACGGCACGACCGGTTACCCGGTGTACAGCAAGCTTATCGACTTCGACGCCCACCCCGACTTCGATCCCTCAAAGGATTCGTGCACCCCCGCGAACGCGATCTACGAGGATCACGGCACGCACGTGGCGGGCACGGTGGCCGGCAGGGTCGGTGGCGGCGAGATCGTTGGCGTGGCCCCAGGCGCGAAGATCGCCGCGTACAAGGTCTTCGACCGCTACCGCTACACCGACGCCAAGGGCAACGTGGTTGACGGCGTGGGCGGCTTCGACGGCCCGATCTTCGACGCGATCGTGGACGCGGCCAACCGCGGCGTGAACGTGATCAACATGAGCCTGGGCGGGACGCTCGACCGCTCGAACAAGGACGACAACGCGTCGTGGCTGGCGTGGCAGCGCGTCATGACCTACGCCGACAAGAAGGGCACGCTGATCATCGCGTCGGCTGGAAACGACGCGCAGAACTCCAACGGCACCATCGCCCACATCCCGTCGGACGTGCCGGGCATCATGTCCGTGTCCGCGACCGGCGTGACCGCGCTGAAGTCCGAGGCGGGACAGCTCGTCGCGAACGGCCCGGACGTGCTCGCATTCTACTCGAACTACGGCGCCTCCACCGACATCGCCGCGCCCGGTGGGGACTGCGGCACCAACCCCGCCAACGGCCTGAGCTGGTGCGACCGGCCCAGCGGTAACCGCGCCAACCGCCCGGCGACGTGGTTCTACCACCTGATCCTGTCGAGCGTCATCGACCCCACGACCGGCAAGCCCGACTACGCGTGGTTCGCGGGCACCAGCATGGCCAGCCCGCACGTGGCCGGCGTGGCCGCGCTCGTCAAGGCGCAGCACCCGGAATTCAGCCCCAACCAGCTCAAGGCCTACCTGCAGCGCACCACCGAAAAGGTCGGCCAGAAGCAGACCTTCGGCGCCGGTCTGCTCAGCGCCGACCTCTCCACTCGCTGAATCCACCGCCTCCGTCCAGGCCCGCCGCATGGCGGGCCTTGCCCTTGCTCGCGGCCTGCTGCGCTGTCACCCCTCCCGGCGGGCTTGTGGCTCCACATACGCCGCCAGGGCCGCGTCCAGGGTGCCCAGGCGCGCGGCGATCAGTGTGGCCGGATCACGGTGGTAGCCGCCGGCCATCACCGTGACGAGCGGAACGCCCGCCCGCGCCGCCCAGCGGTAGACGCGGTCGTCGCGGGCGCGCAGGCCATCCAGGGTCAGGGCCAGCTTGCCGAGCTGGTCGCCGGCCAGCACGTCCGCCCCGGCGAGGTAGTACGCGAAGTCCGGGCGGAAGGCCGCCACGGCCGGAGCGACCCGGGCGTCCAGCGCCGCGAGGTACGCCCCGTCCTCCGTGCCGTCCGGGAGGGGCACGTCCAGGTCGCCCGTCTCCTTGCGGAAGGGGTAGTTGTTCGCCGCGTGCACGCTGACCGTCAGGACACGAGGCTCGTCGCGGAAGATGTGGGCGGTGCCGTTGCCCTGGTGGACGTCCAGGTCGAGGATCAGGATGCGGCGGGCGTGTCCGTGGTCGAGCAGCCAGCGGGCACCGATCGCCACGTCGTTTAGGAACGAGAAGCCCTCGGCGTGGTCCGCGTAGGCGTGGTGCGTGCCGCCGCCCAGGTTGAGGCCCAGGCCCAGCGTCAGGGCTTCGCGGGTGGCGGCCAGGGTCGCGCCGCTGCTGCCCACGCTTCTCTCCACGACCGCCGGACTCCACGCGAAGCCCAGCGCCCGCTCCTCCTCGCGCGTGACGTGCCCGTCCCGCCAGCGGCGCAGGTACGCGGGATCGTGCACGCGCTCGGCGTCTGCCCACGCCAGGTCCGGGGCGTCCAGCAGGGGGAGGCGCGCGGCCGCACCCTCCAGCAGCAGCCCGATGAACTCTCGCGGCAGGAACTGGCGGCGCGGCGCCGGCCCGGCCGCGTGGACCGCGCGGCGCAGCGGCGTGAAGGCGCGGTACGGGTGGGGGCCGGCGGGCACACCCCAGGCTAGCGGCGCTCGGCGGTCCATGATGGAGCATGGTCGACCTTGTGAAGCGCCTGAACCTCAGCGTGCCGGTCGTGCTCGCCCCGATGGCGGGCGGCGTGGGCACACCGGCCCTGGCGGCGGCCGTATCGGCGGCGGGCGGGCTGGGCAGCCTCGGCGCGGCGTACCTGACCCCGGCGCAGATCGAGGAACACGTCGCGGACGTGCGCCGGCGGACGGAACGGCCCCTCGCGGTGAATCTGTTCGCGCCGCAGCCGGTGCCGGCCGTCACGCCGGCGCAGGTGCGGGCGTCCACCGCGGAACTCGGGCCGTTCCACGCGGCGTTGCACCTGCCGCCGCCCACACTGCCAGAGCGCGTGCAGGAGGACTTCGGCGCCCAGTTCGCGGCCGTCCTGCGCGCCCGGCCGGCGGTGGTCTCGTTCGCGTTCGGCCGGCTCGACCACGCGCACATGGAGGCGCTGCGGGCGGCGGGCCTCCTGACGGTGGGCACGGCGACCAGCGTGCCCGAGGCCGTCGAGCTGGAGCGGGACGGTGTGGATGCCGTGGTCCTCCAGGGCGGCGCGGCAGGCGGCCACCGGGGCGGGTGGCGGCAGGACGATCTCGCGGACACCGTGCTCCTGGTGCGGGCAGCTGTGGCGACAGTGGGCGTGCCGGTCATCGCGGCCGGCGGGCTGATGACGGCGGCGGACGTCCGTGCGGTGCTGGACGCCGGAGCGGCCCTGGCGCAGTGCGGCACGGCGTTCCTGCTGGCCGACGAGGCGGGCACGTCCGCTCCGTACCGCGAGGCGCTGCGCGGCGACGCGGACACCATCCTGACGACCGCGTTCAGCGGCCGCCCGGCCAGGGGGCTGCGCAACGCGCTCAGCGAGGCCGTCCACTCTCCCCTGCCGTACCCGCACCAGAACGCGCTGACCCGGCCCCTGCGCGTCGCGGGAGCGGCGGCGGGCCGGGCGGACATGCTGAGCCTGTGGGCCGGCACCGGCTACCGCCACGCGCAGGCGGCGCCGGCGGCCCACCTCCTCCAGTCGCTGACTCCGTGATGGTTGGAGGTGGCCCCCGCCATCCGGCCAGGGAGGGCGCCCCTCCGTTCGCCCGGCGCGCTTTTGGGCCGGCGAACGCACCATGGGGGCATGACGAACTTCAACGATCTATCGAACACCATCGCCGACGCGGTCGAAACCGTGTCGAAGAGCCTCGTGACCGTCCGTGGCGGGCCGCCCATCAGCGGCAGCGTGATCGGCGCGGGCCTGGTCCTCACCGTGGCGCACGTGCTGCACGCCGACGAGGTGACCGTGGTCACGGCGGACGGCCAGGAACTGCCCGCCACCGTCGCCGGCCGCGACCCGGCGACCGACCTCGCGCTGCTGAAGGTGCCGGGGCTGGACGTGCCGGCCCTGTCGGCGGGCGGCGACGTCCGGGTGGGGGAACTGCTGCTCGCGGTGGGCCGCCCGGAGCACGGCGTCCATGCCACGCTGGGCATGATGGAACGGGGCGCGCCCGGCCGGGGCTGGCTGCCGAGCGGCGCCGCGCCCTTCCGCGGCGTGAGCGGGGGCGCGCTGGTGGACGCCCGCGGCGGCCTGGTCGGCGTGCTGAACGCCGGCGTGTCGCGCGGCACCCTGCTGGCCGTGCCGGCGGCGCGCGCCCTGAAGGTGGCCACGCTGCTGGACACGACCGGCCGCGTGCCCCGCGGGTACCTGGGTCTGTCCACCCAGCCCGTGCGCTTCCCTGGACAGGACGCGCCCGCCGCCGACGCGCGCCGGGACGACGCTGAACGCGGAGGCCGCGAGGACCGGCCGCACCGTCCACACGGCGGCCCGCATGGCCGCGGCGGCTGGGGCGAGCGCCGGCCGGACGGGCGCGGCTGGGGTGGCCCGCGCTGGGACGGGCGCGGCCCCGGGTGGGGACGTGGCGGCCGGCTGGGCCTGACGGTCGTGCAGGTCGAGGCAGACAGTCCGGCCGGGACCGCGGGCGTGCGGGTCGGTGACATCCTGATGGCGCTGGACGGCGGCGCGATCCGGCATCCGCGTGAACTGCTCGACCGCGTCCGCGACCGCGCGGGCGAGGCCGTCACCCTGCGGGTGCTGCGCGGCGGCGACGAGCAGGACGTGAGCGTGACGGTCGGGGAACGCTGATCACGCCGGCCCCGCGCGCCGTAGCATCAGGCATGAGCGACGCCCAGGACGCCCGCCCCACCGTGCGGGTGATGCTGGGCTCCGCCATGCTCGCGGCGGGCGTACAGGCGATCCTATCGGCCGCTGGCCTGGACGTGGCCGACGCGGCGGACGTGCTGATCGTGGACGACACGTGGCTGGCAGACACCGCCGATCTGGAGGGCGCGCCGGCCATGGTGGCCCTCGGCTCGGACAGCTGGGCGGCCGTGCTGCCGGAGCTGTCGTCGGGCGGGTGGGCGGCGCTGCCTCCAGACGCCACGCCGCCCGAACTGCTCGCCGGGGTGCTCGGCGCGGCGGCCGGGCTGGCGGTGCTGCCGCCCGCGCTGGTGCCGGCGGCCGACGTGCCGGACGAGCCGGCAGCGCCGGACTCCGACGTGACCCTCACGCCCCGCGAGCGCGACGTGCTGGCGCTGCTGGCCGAGGGCCTGAGCAACAAGCGCGCCGCGCGCGACCTGGGCGTGTCCGAGAGCACCGTGAAGTTCCACGTGCAGGCCCTGTACTCCAAACTTGGCGTCCAGAGCCGTGCCGGGGCGGTCGCGCGCGGGATCGCGCTGGGGCTGGTCAGCGTCTAGGCCAAGGTCTCAACGGTGGACATGGCGTTGGAGGGTCGAAAACACTCTCCAACGCCATGTCCACCGCTGTCGGTCGTGGTGACTCTCTTCGAAGGGCACCAGCCCACCCGCCCGGATCACGCGAGGATTCAGGCCCTCACTTGATCGGGTGACTGCAGTTCAGCGGTTCACGGCGCTCATGTCCGGGTAGCGGTCGCCGGTCGCGGCGCCGCGCGGGAAGGCCGCGTCGATGCGCGCGAGGTCGTCCGCGTCCAGATGCACGTCCAGCGCCCCGACGTTCTCCTCGAGGTACGCCACGCGCTTGGTGCCAGGGATCGGCACGAGGTCGTCGCCCTGCGCGAGCACCCACGCCAGGGCGAGCTGGCCGGGGGTGCAGCCCTTCTCGGCCGCAATCGTTTCGACCTGCCGCACCAGATCGAGATTCTTCTGGAAGGCCTCGCCCTGGAAGCGGGGGTTGTGGCGCCGGAAGTCGTCCGGCGCGAAGTCCTCGGGGCTGGTGATCTGCCCGGTCAGGAAGCCGCGGCCGAGCGGGCTGTACGGCACAAACCCGATGCCCAGGTCGCGGCAGGTCTGGAGCACGTCGTCCTCGGGGTCACGGGTCCACAGCGAGTACTCGCTCTGCACCGCCGTGATGGGGTGTACGGCGTGCGCGCGGCGCAGCGTGTCGGCGCTCACCTCGCTCAGCCCGATGGCCCGCACCACGCCCGCCTGCACCAGCTCGGCCATGGCTCCGACGGTGTCCTCGATGGGTGTGGCCGGATCGACGCGGTGGAGGTAATACAGGTCCACGTGGTCGGTCTTCAGGCGGCCCAGGCTGGCCTCGACGGCGCGCTTCACGTAGCCGGGCGTGCCGTCGATGCGGCGTCCGCCCGGCGCGGACGGGTCGAAGACGATGCCGAACTTCGTGGCGAGCACCACGCGGTCCCGCTTGCCCTGCAGCCACCCCCCGAGCAGTTCCTCGTTGGTGTGCGGACCGTACATGTCGGCCGTGTCGTAGAACGTCACGCCGAGATCCAGCGCGCGGTCGAGGGTCCGCAGGTTCTCGTCCTGGTCGCGCGGGCCATAGAAGGCGCTCATGCCCATGCAGCCGAGGCCGAGGGCCGAAACGGTCAGGTCACGCAGGCGGCGGGTGGGGAGGCTGGTCGTGGGGGTCATCGGGAACTCCTTGCAGGGGCGAGTACGGAGCGGGGCCAGATGCGCCGTAGGGCACCGTACTCCACGGCGGGTCCGCGGCGCCACCGTCCCCACGCCCTGCGGGCCGATCGTGGGTACACTCGGGCATGCGGCTCGCGGTCTTCGGGGATATCCACGGAAACCTTCCGGCGCTGAGCGCGGCCCTGAACGACATGCGTATCCAGGGAGCGGACGCGCTGGTCTGCGTGGGTGACGTCGCGGCGGACGGCCCATGGCCCGGCGAGTGCGTGCGGCGCGTGGCGCAGCTCGGCTGCCCGGTCGTGCGCGGCAACGCGGACCGCATGCTGCTGGAACCGCCCGTTCCCTTCGAGTCGCGCGGCCTGCCGAACGAGCGCGAGATGCACGACATCGGCGCGTGGAGTGCCGACCAGCTGACGTCGGCGGACCGCGCGCTGCTGGAGACGTACCAGCCCACCGTGGACCTTGGGGACGTCCTGTGCTTCCACGGTAGTCCCGCCCGCGACAGCGAGGTGATCGGGGCGCACACCCCCGCCGCCCGGCTGGACGAACTGCGCCGCGAGTTCGGCACGCAGGCCGTATGGGTGGGCGGGCACACGCACACGGCCCTGGCCCGCGAGCTGGACGGCTGGCAGCTGCTCAACCCGGGCAGCGTGGGCCTGCCCTTCGAGAAGCGCGGCGACACCTACGTCAACCTCGCCCACGCCGAGTACGTGCTGCTGGACGACGACGGCGGCCGCTGGACACCGGTCTTCCGGCGCGTGCCGTACGACGTCGAGGACATCCGGCGCGGCGTGCTCGCCAGCGGCATGCCGCACGCCCGCTGGGCCGCCTCCGAGTGGGTGGCTGGTCATTCCGGATGACGCGGCCGGCCGTTCCACGCGGAACACTGGAGCACCATGTCTGATTCCCTGCAACTGGCCCTGCACGCTGCCGCCACCTCGAACGCCGCCCTGCGGGGCGTGGCCGTGGCCTGCGGCACGCTCCTGCTGTTCGTGCAGGCGGCCGGCTTCGTGGCCGTGGCCCTGACGCACCTTCAGCGCGTGGACTGGCGCGTGGCCGCGCGGATCGTCGTGTCGGGCGCGGTGGCCGTGCTGCTCACGCAGGTGCTGCTGCACACGGTCCACGATCCCCGGCCGTACCTCGTCGAGGGCTACGCGCCGCTCGCCCACGTGTCGGCCGACAACGGCTTTCCCAGCGACCACACGCTGGTGGCCGCACTCCTGGCCGGCTGGGCCGCGTGGCTGTCCCGGCGGAGCCTCCCGGCCTTCGTGGCCGGCGTGGTCGTGATCGCCCTGGGGCGCCTTGCCATCGGTGCCCACCATACGCTGGACGTGCTGGGCAGCATGGGAATCGCCGCCGTGAGCCTGGGCGTGGCGGCCGCGCTGCCCTACCCGCCCGCGTGGACCGGCCGCCGGGTGCTGCCGGGCCGGCCGGCCGGGCACGCCGCCCGCTGACGCCGCTAGCCCACTGCTGCGCCGGTGTCGAGCAGCAGCCGGGGCGTGAACTTCAGGACGTCCGCCGCGACCAGATGCGCGGGAATGCCGCCCACGTGGCGCATCGAGCGCTCGACCGGCACGCCGTGCAGGTGCCCGTACACGATCAGCTCGGGACGGGCCGTATCGATTACGCGGGTGAGCGGATTGGCCGGGTAGGGAGGCGTGGCCGGGGGGTAGTGCAGCATCATCAGCAGGTGGTCGCCGGGCTGCCGCAGCCGCATGGCGGCCTGCACGCTCAGCTCCAGGCGCTGCGCCTCACGGGCCAGCAGCCGCTCGTCCTCCGCGCCCAGCGGGTCGTGGCCGGGCGTGAGCCACCCGCGGGTGCCGCACACCACCACGTTCCCCACCCGCACGGCGTCGTTGACCACGGCCAGCATGCCCGGCGGCAACGCCGAGCGCAGTTTGCCGGCGGTGGGCCACCAGTAGTCGTGGTTGCCGCGCAGCAGCACCTTCGTGCCGGGCAGCGCCGCGACGGTCGCCAGGTCCTGGATCGCCTCGGGCAGCCGCATGGCCCACGACAGGTCGCCCGGCAGCAGCACCACGTCGTCATCCCGCACGGTCTCGCGCCAGCGCTCGTAGATCACGTCGGGGTGCCCGGCCCACTGCGGCCCGAACACCGTCATGGGTTTGGGCGTGACGGTGGCGAGGTGCAGGTCGGCGATGGCGTACACGCGCATGGGGCCTCCGGGCCAACACAAAAAAATCCTCCCGCGTTGGGGAGGACTTGTGTTCTGTGGTCGGGGCGAGAGGATTCGAACCTCCGACCCCGTCGTCCCGAACGACGTGCGCTACCAGGCTGCGCTACGCCCCGAACTCCCGACCACCGCCCCGCCGGAAGCAGGGCAGGGCGTAGTCTACGCGGCCCCCCCGGTGCCGTCAAGCGCGGGCCGCTTACTCGTCCGCGTCGTCCTCCGGAGCGCCCACTTCCGCCCCGGCCGCGGCAGACACCTCACGGATGGCTGCCCAGATGGCGTCGCCGCCGAAGCCGCGCCGCGCCAGAAACGCGTAGGCGCTGGCGCGCGGATCGCGCTTGCGGGCGAGCGCCGGCCAGCGGCGTTCCAGCAGCGTGCGGGCCGACTCGGCCTCCTGATCCGGGTCGCGGGCGGCCACGGTCTCCTGAATCAGCGGTTCGGGCACGCCGCGGCGCTTGAGGGTCTGCCGGACCCGGTGCCGGCCGACCGAGGTGCGGCTTCCCTCCGCGCGGGCCACGTGCGCGTCGTCCTGATAGCCGAGTTCCTGCACGCGCGTCAGGACGGTCTGGACGAGGTCCGGGTCGTCGCTGCGCTTCTCGAGCTTGCCGCGCAGTTCCGACTCGGTCAGTGCCCGGCCGCCCAGCGCGCGGAACGCATAGGCGAGCAGGTCGTCGCGCTCCTCCTGCGGCGTGCGGCGAGGCTTCTCGGCGGGGACGTCAACACGGGAACGGCGCACGCGTTCCAGTATCGCGCTTGCGACTTCACGCCACTGCGGGTATCATCACGAGGTTGCCATCCGACAGGTGGCAACCCTGCACACCGCAGGTGCGCGGAAGATCACCTTCCGGCGCTCGCGTTTCCCCGCGTGGAAACCGCCCCACTGCCGGGACACGGCCGGTGGGAGAACCAGGAGTACACATCATGGCCCTTCGTCACAAGTCCGCCCAGAAACGTCACCGCCAGAGCCTCAAGCGCCGCCTGATCAACCGCAGCCGCAAGAGCACCATCCGCACCTTCACGAAAAAGGCGCTGGAAGCCGTCACGGCCGGCGGGGACATCGCCGCCGCCCAGAGCAAGGCCGAGAGCCTGATCGACAAGGCCGCCAAGGGCAGCACCATCCACAAGAACGCCGCCGCGCGCAAGAAGAGCCGCCTGGCGAAGGCCATCAACAAGGCCAAGGCCGCCCAGCAGGCCTGAACGTACGCTTCTAAGAGGGACACGGCCGCGGCGCCGTGTCCCTTCGCCGTTTGGCCGGACTGCCGTGACCTACTGACGGGTTTCGTTCAGGTCGAGCACGCCACTGACCTTTTTCATGTCGATTTCCAGGGTGTAGCGGCCGGGGTCGCCCGTCGCGGCCAGCTTCAGACCCCACTTGCCCTTCGGGCAGGCCTGCCCCGCCACCTGCGCGCCGTTCGGATCGAGCAGCCGCAGCGTCAGTTCGCCGGAGCGCACGGCACAGCTGCCCTCGACGCCCACGGTCTGGCCCGCCTCGTAGATCTGGTACGAGTAGTGGTTGGTGCCCGAGGCATTGAAGAGGTACGTGGGCATCAGGGTGACGTACCCGACCCGGACGCCGAACGTGAAATACATCAGCGTCAGCACCAGGGCGAGGGCAACAGCAAGCAGCCGCATTCCGGTCAGTGTACCGTGCGCGTTCCTACTGCCCTCTGACACCCTGGCGCCGCCCGGCCGGTTCACGCAGGCTCCGCACACCGTGGGCAAGGCGCTGCACGCCGTCCCTGAGCGCGTCTGGGGGCAGGTGGGCGAAGGCCAGCAGCACCGCGGGCGCGCCGTCCCCCCCGCTCAGGGGGCCCAGCCGCGTCAGGGCCACTCCGTGGCGGGCGGCGGCGGCCACCAGAGCGTCCTCGCCCAGGCCGTCTGGGAGCGGCACGTACACATGCAGGCCCGCGCTGGCGGCCCGCTGCGGCCACTCCGGCAGGTGGGCGCGCAGCGCGGCGAGCAGCACCTCCTGCCGGTGGCGCAGCACGGGCCGGACCCGCCGCAGGTGCCGGGTGTACGCGCCGGACGCCAGCACGTCCCCGAGTGCCAGCGTGTCCAACGTGCCCGGTCCGCGGTCTGTGAGCGCGCGGGTGGCCGCCAGCACCCCGACCACGGCCGGCGGCGCGACCAGAAAGCCGCTGCGCGTGACGGGAGCGAGGACCTTGCTGAAACTGCCCAGCAGCACCGTCCGCTCGGGCGCGAGCCCCTGCATCACCGCCGGCGAGCGGCCGTCCAGCGACAGGTCCGCGGCGTAGTCGTCCTCCAAGATCAGGGCGTCCACCCGCCGGGCCCAGCCCACCACGGCCTGCCGGCGCGGCGCGGGCAGCGTGGCCGTCGTGGGGTACTGGCAGCCCGGCGTCACGTAGGCCAGCGTTGCGTCCGGCGGCAGCGCGTCCGGCTGGAGGCCCGCGCCGTCCACGGGGACGGGCCACAGCGCCGCGCCGGTGGCCGCCAGCGCCGCGCGGGCACCCTCGTAGGTGGGCGATTCCACGGCGGCGGTGCGGCCGGGTTCCAGGAACACGCGCGCCAGGGCGTCCAGGGCGGCCTGCGTACCGGCCGTGAGCATCACCATGTCCGGCGTGACGCGCGCCCCGCGTTCGGCGTTCAGGTACGCGGCCAGGGCGCGCCGCGTCTCCAGTGGTCCCAGCGGATCGGCCGCGCGCCCCGCGGCCCCGCCCGCCCGGCGCGCGAGCGCCTGCGTCCACGCAGCCTCCGGGTAGAGGTCCGGCACGTCCTGGCCCACCCGGAAGTCCACGGCGTACTCGCCGGACCGCTCGCCCGGTCGGCCCTGCACCACGCGCGCCGCCCACGCGCTGAGCGGCAGCGACACTGCCGTACCCGCCGCCGGGGCCGACGCCGGCAGGCTCACGACCGTGCCGCTGCGGCCCCGCACGGTCAGGAAGCCCTCGGCCTCAAGCTGATCCAGGGCGTCCACCAGCGTGTTGCGCGACACGCCCAGCACACCTGCCAGCCGCCGGTGGCCGGGCAGGCGGGTGCCCTGCGGAATGACGCCCCGTCCCAGCAGGTCACGCAGGCTGCGGACCACGCGGGTGTGCTGCGCCTCGCCGGGATGGGCGTCGAGCAGCCGCAGGGCACTCCAGCGGTCCTCCTCCGCGGTCAGCGGCGGAATTCCCGTTCCAGCCACGCGCGCTGCCCGCCCTCGGCCTCCAGCGCCTGCCCGGCCAGCGTCAGGTACCGGTCACGCGCCGCCTGCGCCTGGGCCGGCGTCAGGCCGTGGGCGGCCGGGTCGGCCAGCAGGTCCATCAGGAAGGGATAGACGGGCCGGTGCCCGAGCGGCGCGCCGTTCACGGTGATGTCGGCCGGCCACTTCAGCAGCCAGTCCAGGGCATACGGGCCGGGCTCCAGCACGCAGCCCCCGGGGTACGGCACGCGCGGTGGAGCGGGAAAGGTCACGGCTTCGGCGGTCATGGACCCAGGATGCACCCTGGAGCGCGCCGGCAGTGTAGGCGGGCCGGCACACCCAGGTCAGCCGCGGTCCGCGCCCCGCCGGGTGTGCGCCGCGTACCTCTGCAGCACGTCCCACCCCTGCCCGCCCTTCATGACCTCGCGGGCCGTGTCCACGCCGTCCCGGATGGACGCCACGACGCCGGCTGTGCGCAGGGCCGCCCCGACGTTCAGCGCGACGATGTCCTGCTGGGCGGGCGTGCCGCTGCCGGTGAGCAGCGCGCGGGTGATCTCGGCGTTCTCGGCGGGTGTGCCGCCCACGATGGCCTCGCGCGGGTGGAGCGCCACGCCGGCTTCCTCGGGGTGCAGTTGCCGGTCGATGACCTCGCCGCCGCGCAGGCCCGACACGGTGTTCACGCCGGACACGCTGAACTCGTCCAGGCCGTCGCCGTACACCACCGTCGCGCCGCCCGCGCCGAGCAGGCGCAGCACCTCCGCCAGCGTGCGGGTCAGTTCCGGCTTGAACACCCCGACCACCAGGTGCGTGGCGCCCGCCGGGTTGCTGAGCGGCCCCAGGATGTTGAACACCGTGCGCGACGCCAGATCCGAGCGCACCGCCGCCGCGTGGCGCAGCGCAGGGTGGTAGTTACGCGCGAACATGAAGCCGATCCCCAGAGTGTCCACGGCGTCCGCCACGACCTCCGGGCTGGCGTCGAGGTCCACGCCCAGGGCCTCGAGCACGTCCGCGCTGCCGGCGCGGCTGCTCGCGGCGCGGTTGCCGTGCTTGGCGACCGGCACGCCCGCCCCGGCGACCACGAAGGCGGTCGTGGTGCTGATGTTGAAGGTGTGCGCGCCGTCGCCGCCGGTGCCGACCACGTCCAGCAGCACCGGCCGGGGCCGCACCCGGACCGGCACGGCGTTCTCGCGCATCGCCTGCGCGAAGCCCGCGATCTCCTCCGGGGTCTCGCCGCGCACGCGCAGGGCGGCCAGCGCCGCCGAGAGCCGGACGGCACTCATCTCGCCGGTCATCACCTCGCGCATGAACGCGGTGGCGTCGGCCTGCGAGAGCTGCTCGCCGTTCATCAGCCGGGCGTGGATCATGCGCCCACTCCGCGCGCGTGGAAGGCCCGCACCTCGTGCAGGAAGTTGCGCAGCATGTCCATGCCCCGCTCGGTGGCGATGCTCTCGGGGTGGAACTGCACGCCGTAGACGGGATACTCGCGGTGGCGCAGCGCCATGACGATCTCCTCGCCGGGGTCGGTGGTCCACGCAGTCGCCTGGAGCTCCGGCGGCAGGTCGCGCACGACCAGCGAGTGGTAGCGGGTGACGCTCACGCCGTCCGGCAAACCCGCGAACAGGCCCTGGCCGTCGTGGCGCACCGGGCTGGTCTTGCCGTGCACCGGCAGCAGTGCCCGGCCGACCCGCGCGCCGTACGCCTCTCCGATGCTCTGGTGGCCCAGGCACACGCCCAGCAGCGGGTACTCCGGACCGAGGTCGCGGACGACCTGCACGCTCATGCCGGCCTCCAGCGGCGTGCACGGCCCGGGCGACACCACGATCGCCTCGGGGTTCAGGGCGCGCACCTCGTCAAGCGTGAAGGCGTCGTTGCGCCACACGGTCAGCTCCGCGCCGAGTTCCCCGAGGTACTGCACGAGGTTGTACGTGAACGAGTCGTAGTTGTCGATCAGCAGCACGCGCAGCGGCGCGCTCGGCGTGGGCAGGGTCACCGTGTCACCTCGGGTGGGAGCGTCAGGTCGTCGCCGATGTGCCCGCGCACACTCCAGCGGGCGGGCGGCGTCTCGAGCAGGATCACGTCCAGGTCGTTGGGCGCGACCCCGGCGTAGTCCTCCAGGGCGGCCTGGAGGGCCAGCAGGTACGCGCGCAGCGCCCTGTCCGTTCGCCCGCCCATGACGTGGATCTCCACGATCAGGTGGGCCGCGCCGCGGTCGTCCGGGTGAATGAAGTCCGCGCCGTCCAGGCCGAGGAACCGGTGGGATCGCCCGGCCTCGGGCAGCCCGAGTTCCTGCACCCCGGCGCGCTGGATGGCGTCCGAGACCTGCTGCCGGCGCACGGCGATGAACTCGGCGTGGCCGTAGATCTTGACGTGGAGCATCACTGCCCTCCCCTGCTCACAGCCCACCGGCGGCGAGTTCCACCGCGCGCATCAGGGCGGCGGCCTTGGCGCGGGTCTCGAGTTCCTCGCTGACCGGGTCGCTGTCCGCGACGATGCCCGCGCCCGCCTGGATGTGCACGCGGCCGTGCGCGATCACCATGGTCCGCAGCGTGAGGGCCATGTCCATGCTGCCGTCGAAGGCGATGTACCCGAAGCTGCCGCCGTACGGACCGCGCCGCACGGGTTCGAGTTCGTCGATGATCTCCATAGCGCGGATCTTCGGCGCGCCGCTGACCGTGCCCATCGGCTGAACGCTCGCCAGCGCGTGCAGCGGCGTCTGGCCGGCGCGCAACTGCCCGGTCACGCTGGACACGATGTGCATCACGTGGCTGTAGCGCTCGATGGTGAAGGCGTCCTGCACGCGCACGCTGCCGTATTCGCTGACCCGGCCGAGGTCGTTGCGGCCCAGGTCCACCAGCATCAGGTGCTCGGCGCGCTCCTTCTCGTCGGCCAGCAGTTCGGCCGCGAGCGCGTGGTCGGCTTCCGGCGTGGCGCCGCGCGGCCGCGTGCCGGCGATCGGCCGGGTCGTGACCGAGGCGCCGTCGCTGGCGAGCAGGCTCTCCGGGCTGCTGGCGACCAGCGTGACCGGCCCGAGTTGCAGGTAGCCCAGGTACGGACTGGGATTCACGCGGCGCAGCGCGCGGTACAGCGCGAAGGGGTGCACGCCGCCCAGCTCCGCACTGAAGCGCTGCGCGGGCACCACCTGGAAGATGTCGCCGGCGCGGATGTACTCCAGCGCGCGCTCCACCGCGGCCTGGTAGCCCTGCGGCGTGAAGTTGCTGGTGAACTGCGGCGCGGGCACGCTGCCCTGCCCCGGTACGTCCGGCAGCGGGCCGCGCAGGCGGGCGACCAGCGTCTGCACCTCGGCCTCGGCGGCGTCGACCGATGGGGCCGTCGCCACCGCGACCAGGCGGTGACGCAGGTGATCGAAGATCACCATGCCGCGCGGCGCGATGAAACACGCGTCCGGCACGTCCAGCTCGTCCGGATTGGCGTCCGGCAGGCGTTCGTACGCCCGCACGATGTCGTACGCGGCGTACCCGACCGCGCCCCCCACGAAGGCGGGCAGCCCGTCGGGTACCGGCACGGTGCGGGTGATCGCGGCGTACAGCCGGGCGAGCGGGTCCGCGTCCGGCCCGGTCCCGTCGCCGAACACGCCGCTGGAGTGCACGTGCCCGGCGCGGTACTCGAAGCGGCCCTGCTCGCCCACCCCGATGAACGAGTAGCGGCCGAGCTTCTCGCCGGCCTCCACGCTCTCGAGCAGGAAGGTGACGGTCTCGCCCTGGGCCACTTTCAGGTATGCAGTGACGGGCGTGTCCAGATCGGCGTTCAGCTCGGTGACGGCCAGGTGGAGGGTATCGGGGGTCGGCGTGGCGTGGGCTGTGGTCATGCGGCTCCTGTGCGGCGGGGCAAAAGAAAACGCCCGGTGGGGTGATCCACCTGGGCGCGTCCATCGAGCGGTCTACAGCGCGTTACACCCAGGCAAAGCTGGGCCACCACCACGCGCGGCGTTCGGACATGAGCGGAGCATAGCGCGCCCACCCGCCGGCCTCAAGGGGCGCTCAGGAGCGCAGCTCCGCGCGCGCGGGGGCCGAAGGGGCGCCCGCGTCCTCCTCGTCCTCCAGCGGCGCGAACAGCCGGTCGAGGTCTGCGGCCGTGAGCTGCGTCGCGTCGCTCAGGCCTCCGTCCAGCACGGCGCGCGCCAGGTTCGCCTTGCGGCCCTGCAGGTCGAGGATGCGCTCCTCCACGCTGCCCGCCGCGATCAGCTTGTACACGAAGACCGGCTTGTCCTGCCCGATGCGGTACGCGCGGTCCGTCGCCTGGTCCTCGGCGGCCGGGTTCCACCACGGGTCGTAGTGAATGACGGTGTCGGCAGCGGTGAGGTTCAGGCCCACCCCACCGGCCTTGAGGGTGATCAGGAACACGTGCGTGCGCCCGGCCTGGAACGCGTCGATCTGCTCCTGGCGGTCCTGCGTCTGCCCGGTCAGCATGGAGTACGGGATGCCCTCGGCTTTGAGCCACGGCTCCAGGTGGCCCAGCAGCGTGGCGAAGGAGCTGAAGATCAGCACGCGGCGGCCCTCCTCCAGCATCTGCGGCAGGTTGCCCTGCAGCCAGTCGAACTTCGCGTTGCCCTGCACGCCCGCCGCGGCGTCCAGCTTCACCAGGCGCGGATCGGTCACGGCCTGGCGGAGCTTGAGCAGCGCGTCCAGGATGGCGATGGTGGACCGGGCCAGACCGCGGGCGCGCAGCTCCTCCTGCACGCGGCCCTGCATGGTCACGCGCACGGTCTCGTACAGGTCGCGCTGGTCGCCGTCCAGCGTCACGCGCACGGGGATCTCGGTCTTGGGCGGCAGCTCGCGCGCCACGTCGCGCTTCTCGCGCCGCAGGATGAACGGCCGCACCCGAGCCGCCAGCGCCGTCCGCCGCGCGGGATCGCCGCGCTTCTCGATGGGCGTGCGGTACAGCTCCCGGAAGGTCCGCTCGTCGTGCAGCAGGCCCGGCGCCAGGAAGTTGAACTGCGACCACAGCTCGCCCAGATGGTTTTCCAGCGGCGTGCCCGTCAGCGCCAGGCGGTAGCGGGCGTCCAGCGCGCCGGCCGCCTTCGCCGCGGCGGTCTTGCTGTTCTTGATGTTCTGCGCCTCGTCCAGGATCACCAGGTGGTACGCGAACGCCGCCAGATCTTCCAGATCGCGCGGCAGCAGCGGATACGTCGTCAGGATCAGGTCGTGCTGCGGAATCCGCTCGAAGCTCGCGCGGCGGTCCTTGCCGTGCAGCGTCAGCACCCGCAGCGACGGCGCGAACTTCGCCGCCTCGGACTGCCAGTTCCCGATCACGGAGGTCGGCGCGACCACCAGACTGGGCCGGTCGGCGCGGCCGGACTCCTGCTCCAGCAGCAGGTGCGCGAGCGTCTGGACCGTCTTGCCCAGCCCCATGTCGTCGGCCAGGATGCCGCCCATGTCGTACTGGCGCAGGAACTGCAGCCACGCGAGGCCCTGGAGCTGGTACGGGCGCAGATCGGCGTTCAGGCCCTGCGGGGGCCGCACCGGGTCGATGCCGCCGAAGTCGCGCAGACGGCGGCCGAGGTCGAGCAGGCGCTCGGCGCCCAGCCAGCGGGCCTGCACGGCGCCCTCCAGTTCGGCAAGGCGGGCGGCGTCGAGCAGCGGGAGCTTCAGCGGGCCGGGCGGCAGGTCGCGCAGATTGAGTTCAACCAGCACGCTCAGGATGGCGCGGATGCGCCCGGCGGGCAAAGCGACGCGGCGGCCATCTGCCAGGGTGGCGGTGATGGTCTCGTCGTCGGAGAGATCCTGCAGCGCCTCGGGCGTGAACAGTTCCGGCTGCCGGGCGATCAGGTCGGCCAGCACGGGGATCAGGCTGACCTGCTGGCCGTCCACCACGATGCCCAGGTCGAGGGTGAACCACCCGCCGGCGCTGTCGTCGGCGTGCCCATACCAGTCGGTGATCTGCGCGAAGTTCAGCGGGAAGTCCGGGTGGAGCAGGACCGTGAAGCCCTGGGCTTCCAGCGCGTGGCGGCCCTCGCGCATGAAGTCGGCCCACGCGTCGTCGCCGTCCAGACTCAGCAGGTCGCCGAGGTCTCCGGGCAGCGTGAAGTCGCCCTGGTACAGGTCTTCCAGGCGCTGGAAGCCGGCGAGGTGCAGGTCGCGGCTGGCGTCGCGTTCCTGCTGGGGCCGGCGGGTCACGCGCGTCAGGACCCCGTCGCGGTACAGGGTGGGGCCGCTGCTGGCGGCGCCGTCGGGAACGGCCAGACCGCCGTAGGCGTGCCGGAGTTCGGCCGCCGGGAACACCCGCGTCTCGGGTCGGCGGGCCCAGCCGTCGCGGACATACACGGTGGCGGTGCGGCCCATCAGGTGCAGCTGAGGGGTGTACGGCAGGTCCTCTTCACGCACCTGCACGGTCTGCGGGATGGGCAGGTTCAGGCCGGACGCAGTGATCGCGTGGGCCAGCGCTGTGGCCTGGGCCGGCGCCAGGCTGGGGCCGGACAGGAAGCGGGCGACCTGATCCGGGCTGGCGTTCACGCCCAGGCGGCTGAGTTCCGCGATGTCCGGCTGCACCGCCCACGGGGGCGTGACCGGCAGCACGACCGCGCCCGGCACGTGCGGGGCGATCAGGGTCGGCGTCTGGGCGCCGCGGGCGTCGCTGGCCCACGCGAGTTCACCGGCAAGCTCCGGACCGCGCCGCAGCGGCTGGTCCGCGCGTTCCCAGCACAGCCGGCCGGAACCGAGCAGCGAGTCGATCAGCAGGTCGCCGGCGGGGTGGTCCGTCAGGGCGTACAGTTCCTCGCCGTAGCGGCCGGGCTCATGGGCGGGCGCGGTGGCCATCTCCAGCAGCCGCAGGATACGGTCGTCGCGGCGCACGAAGCCGGGCGCGGTCGAGAGCGTCCTGGGCACGCTATAGCGCTCAGCGCCGCGCAGGTCGGGCAGGTCGCCGCGCACCGGCACCCGCATGACCTGGATGGCGACCCGCCGCGAACCGCCACCGCTGGCGGGGGGCAGCAGGCGCAGCAGGTAGCGCAACTCGAACTGCCGGCCGCGCGTCTGGCCCGGCTGCTCTTGGAAGGACGCCAGCCACTGCTGGGTACGCGCGTCGAGCGCTTCCTCGGTGGCGCGCGGGACGGGCGCGGCGGGAATCGCCGCGGGGCGGGGCGTGGGCGGCGGATCGGTAGCGAGCACCAGGGCCGCCACGTGCCGGCAGCGGTAGCGGCCGCAGGTGCACGACGACGCCCGCAGCTGCGGGTCGGGCGGCGGAGTCAGCTCCACGCTGGCGTGGTACGTGGTGCCGGCGTCCTGCACGTCGCCGGTGGCGCGCCAGCCGGCGTCTGTCCACTCGCGCGACACGTTCTGCACCGCGCCTTCCCGCAGCGCGAGGCCCTGGGCGGCCGTATCCAGGCCGAACCCGGGCGGCAACCGGCTGAGCTTCACGGCTGCCCCGCCGGGCTGGCGGTCAGGGGCTCGTCAACAAACACGCCCCCGAGTCTAGCGCGCGTGGGGTGACGAATGTCTGACCTTCCCGGCACTTGCCCCGGCGGTGGTCCCGTCCGCGAATGACAGCGGGGACGTCACGTGGCGTCCCCGCAGGTCCAGGCGTCCCCGGTCAGGACGACGACTGGATGCGCCAGACCTTCCCGTTGCCGTCGTCCGTGAGCAGCAGCGCGCCATCCGGAGCGACCACGAGGTCCACAGGCCGGCCGAGCGTCTTCTGGCCCGACAGGAACCCGGTCAGGAAGTCCGCGACCTTGCCCGTCTGTGGATCGACCGTGACGACCTTGTAGCCGCTCTTGGCGCTGCGGTTCCAGCTGCCGTGCAGCGCGACGAACAGCTGCCCCTTGTAGGTGGCGGGGAAGCTCGCACCGGTGTACGCGGCCAGGCCCAGCGGCGCGGAGTGCGCGGTGGTCAGCGCGAAGGCGGGGGTGGCGCCGGTGCAGGTGGCGGCGGTCTTCTTGCCGAAGTCCTTGTCCCACACCTGGGCCTCGCCGGACTTGGTGGTGTAGCAGTACGGCCAGCCGTAGAAGCCGCCGGCCTTGACCTTGTAGAAGCCCTCGGGCGGCAGGTCGTCGCCCAGCTGGTCGCGGCCGTTGTTGGTGGCGTAGAGCGTGTCGCCCACCCACTCGATGCCGACCGGGTTGCGCAGGCCGGTGGCGTAGGGCTTGCCGTTCTTGCCGTCTGCGTCGTAGACCCAGATGGCGGCGCGCTTGGTGTCGGTCTCCTCGCACACGTTGCAGGAGCTGCCGGCCGCCACGTACATCTTGCCGTCCGGGCCGAACTCCACGGTGCGGGTGGAGTGGCCGCCGCCGCTGGGCAGCGTGAGCAGCGTCTCGGGCTGGCCGCTGGCCTTGGTGTCGCCGGGCTTGTAGGCGTAGCGCACGACCTTATCGGTCTCGGCCACGTACAGGTAGCCGCCGTGGATGGCCAGGCCGTGTGGCTGGTTCAGGCCAGTGGCGTACACCTGCTTGCTGTCGGCCTTGCCGTCCTTATTCGCGTCCGGGAGGACATACACGGTGCCGGCGCCCATGTCGCTCAGCAGCACGTCGCCGGTGCTGGCGACCACCATGAAGCGCGGCTGCTTGAAGCCGGTGGCGTATTCCATGACCTTGAAGCCGTCGGGCGTCTTGAGGGCCGGCGAGGTCTGGGCGGCGGCGGGCGTGGGCACGGCACACGACACGGTCAGGAGGGCCAGAGTCAGGGGCCGCAGCATGGAGGGCATGCGCTCAGTCGAGCATTTGCGTGTGAGAGGGCACCGGGGCGCGCATGAAGGTGCCCCGGCCGTCGGTGACCCGGCGCCCTCTTCAGCCCTCGTACTGGCTGAGCACCTGTTCCGTCCGGGCCGTCTTGACGCGGTTGACGAGCCGTTCGTACTCGTGCCGGTCGCGCAGCGACTTGCTGAGGGTCAGGGTGCTGGCGGTCAGGAACAGCGTGCCCATCAGCAGGTAGCCGCGCATCCAGGCGTCGACGGGCAGGTACCAGATCCCGACCAGCATCGCGGCCATGCTGATCAGGAACGCGAGCCAGATGAAGCCGAGCCACGCGGGCGAGTCTCCGATCAGGTCCGGAGCGGTGTAGGGCGACGGCGTGCGCTGCGTCATGGCCGACCTCCAGGGTGAATGGGGCGGGCGCCCCGGCGAAACGGTGCACCGAGTGTAAGTGGTGACGAATGTCCCGCCCTGCGGTCCGGACGGAGTCAAGGAAGCGCGGAATCCTGCGGCCCAGTCGGGCCTCCGCCGCAACCGGTGACCATGACCCCAGGGCCACCTGCGGCCATCCGACCCGGACGGGACGTGACCCGTGGCGTGGAGGCTCCCGCCGCTTTCAGGGCGCGTCGGTCGGGCGGTACTCGAAGTGGGCGCCCAGCGCTTCCAGGTGCCGGAAGAACATCGGGTAGCTCTTGCGGACATGGTGCGCCCCGGTGATCGTGATGGGCGCGTCCGCGCGCAGGCCCAGCACCGTCAGCAGCATGATCATGCGGTGGTCGCCGTGTCCGTCGGCCGTGACGCCCCCCGCGACGCGCTCGGCCCCGGTGACACTCAGGGAGTCGGCGGTCTCGGCGGCGCTCAGGCCCAGCCGCTGCAGTTCCCGGCGCGTGTCACTGATGCGGTCGCATTCCTTCAGGCGCAGGGTGGAGACGTTCTCCCACGTGGTGGTGCCGGCCGCGCCCGCCGCCGCCGCCGTGAGGGCCTGCACGGCGTCCGTGAAGCCGTCGCCGTCGCGCGTGACCGCGTGGAGCGGCCGCCCGCCCCGCACGACCAGCGTGTCGCCCTCCCTCACGATGTCCGCGCCCATCTCGCGCAGCACCGCCACGGCCTCGCGTTCGCCCTGGAGGTCGCGTTCGCGCAGGTTCGAGAGCCGCAGCACGCCCGGCACCGTCGCGGCCGCCGCGAGGATCGCCGCCGATCCGGGGTAATCGCCGGGCACCGTCACGCGCTCGGCGTGGTAGCGCTGGCCGCCGGGAATGGTGATGCGGCTGAGGTCCTCGCTCGCCGTGGCGCGCACCCCGAAGGCCGCCAGGGTATCGAGCGTCTGGCGCAGCGGCGCGTGGCTCTTGATCTCATCGGTCAGGCGCAGGTCCAGGCCGTCCGGCAGCAGCGGGGCCAGGAACATCAGCGCGGACGCGTACTGGCTGGACTTCTCGGCGCTGACCTCGACAACGCCGCCACGCACCGGACCGCCGACCGTGATGGGCAGTCGGCCGCCGTCGCTGCTCACGCGCGCGCCCAAACGTTCGAGCGCCGTGAGCAGGTCGCCCTGCGGGCGTTTGCCCAGCGAGTCCGCGTAGTCCGTGACGAAGGTCGTGTCGGTCGTGAGGGCCGCCACGCCCATCAGGAAGCGGGCCACGGCGCCCGCGTTGCCGGGGTTCAGGTTCACGCCCGCGCGCGGCGCCGCGCCGAAGCCGCGTATCACGGCGTCGTCCCCGACCAGCGTGACGCCCGCGCCCCAGTCCTCCAGGCAGCGCAGCATCGCCTCGGCGTCCTCGCTGGTCGCCACGCCCACCACGCGTGTCTGGCCCTCCGCCAGGGCCGCCGCTAGCAGGTAACGGGTGGTGTAGTTCTTGCTGGGCTGCGCGCGCAGTTCGCCCCGCAGTTCCCGCGCGGGGTGAACGACCACATCGAAGCGCTCCGGCAGACCATCGGCACTCATGCAGCGAGGCTAGCGTGTGCGCCGTCCCCCGGCCCGGCGCTGTCTTGCCCACGCCGGGGCCACGTGCCGGGTGGTCTACAGTGGGCCATGCGCGACTTCGCTCCCGGCCAGCGCTGGACGTACGCCACCCGCCCCGGCGAGGAGTCGTCCACGATCCTGATCCTGGCGACCGAGCCCGGCGACGACGGCGGCATCGTGCACATCCGGGTGGAGGGCCTGCACCTGCACACCCCGCACGGCGAGCAGGGCGAACTGGCCCACTCTCCCATCTCGGACGCCGCCCTGCGGCACTCCGTCACGGCGCTGGTCGAGGAGAACGCGGCCCTGCCGGACGATCACGCCGGCCTGCGGCACTGGGCGGACGCGTATAGCCGCGGCGAGGCGGGCTACTTCACGCTGAGCGTGGCGGAGATCGTCGCGGCCATCGAGGAGGTGGTGGGCGGCGCCGCCGGAAGTGACGCGCCGCCCCTGTTCCGCAAGGCAAACCCGAAGTAGGGCCCCCGCGGCTTACGTGGACACGGTCGGCCCGGCGCGCCGGGCGGCGAGTTCCCGCTCCTTGAGGAACTCGGCGGCCAGGAAGGAACCGACCACGGCGACCACGGACGCCCCCTGGAGCAGTACGCCCTCCCAGGTGGCGTGCACGCCCAGCCACAGCCCCAGCCCGGCCGGCAGCGCCACGGGGAGCGGATGCACCGGCAGCCAGCCCACCAGTTGCAGCGTGTGCACGGTGTTGCCCACCATCACGGCGAGCACGGCGGCGATGAGCACGCCGGTCCAGATCAGCAGCTTCTTCATGGGCAGTTTCGCCTGCCAGCGGAACACGGCCACGCCCACGCCGCACACCGCCGCGAGGCCCGCGCCCGCGCCGCCCAGCACCGGCACCGCGCCGACCTGCAACACCAGCGACTGGAGGAACAGCACCGTCTCGAAGCCCTCGCGGTAGATGCTGGTGAAGCCCAGCACCGCCAGCCCCCACCACTGCGCCCGGTGCGCCGCGCCGTGCGTGAGCGTGTGCTTGTGCTGCTGCATGGAGGCCATGCGGTCGGTCCAGTACACCTGGTGGTAGAACCAGTTCATGATCAGCAGCAGCACGCCGATCGCGATCACGCTCACCACGGCCTCGAGCTTCTCGCCGTAGCGGCCCAGCAGCGACAGCGCGCCCTGCATCACGAACCACGTGGCGGCGGTGCCGATCATCGCGCCGGCCGCGCCCAGCCACATCGGCCGCCGCAGGGGGCGCACGGCGGGACGGCGCAGACTGCCCATCAGCGCCGCGAGGATCAGGACGGCCTCCAGGCCCTCGCGGAACACGATGATGCCGGCGTTGGTGGCGACCGCGCCCGGCGCCGCCTCGGTGCCGAGCACGCCCGCGACGTCCGCCAGGGTGGTCTGGAGGGCCGCGCGGGTCACCTGGAACTCGCGGGCGGGCGCGCGGGTGTGGATCAGGGTCGCCAGGCCGCTGGGCGCCGTGCCGTTCCACACCAGGCCCTCCAGCCGCGCCTTGAGATCCGGGTTGAACACCGCGATGCGCGCCTCGGTGCCGCTCTCGAGCAGGGCGTAGGCGTCCAGGCGGGCGGTCTCGGCAGCCGTCCACTCGCCGGCCTGGGCGGCGGCCACCACCGCGTCGAGCTGCGCGCGCACCACGTCGAGGTCGCCGCTGGCGTCCTGGTGCTGCCACGCGGGCGGGAACGCGGCGCGCAGCTGCTGCTGGAGGGCCTGGACGCGGCCGCGCAGCTCGTCGGGGCTGGGCACCGCACGGGCCATGCCCTCTGGGCTGAGCTGGGCGTGCAGGTCACCGAAAGCGCGTGTGAGCGGCGCGCCAGTCGCAGGCGGCAGCAGCGGGCTCAGGTCAGCCAGCGCCGACCGCGCGCCGCTCAGGAACGTGCGGGCCTCGTTCACCTCGACTGCGAGGGTCACGATGGGCCGCCCGCCGTCGGTCTTGACGCCGCGCGCGTACTCGACCGGCACCAGTCCCAGGAAGCGCGTGACCTGCGCCGCACGGGCCGCGACCTCGCGGGCGGTCAGCGGCGCGGCACGGAAGTCGCCCAGCGCGGCGTTCACGGCGTCCAGTGTGGCCGGCAGCGCAGCGAGCTGTGCGTCCAGAGCGCGGGCGGCCGCCTCGCCCCGCTGCGCGGCGTATGCGGGACGCAGCAGGGCGGCGTAGCCCTGCGCCAGGGCGGCGTGTTCAGCGCCCAGCACCGCGAAACCGCGCGCGCGGTCGTCCGCGAGGTCGCGCAGCGCGCCCAGCAGCCGCGCCTGGTACGCGTCGAGCACGTCCGAGCGCACGGCGGTCAGGGCGTCGGCGGGGCTCATCCGGCCAGAGGCAAGGGCCTCGACGGCGGTGGTCGCGTCGGCGTTCAGGCGGGTCAGGCTGCTCGCCACGCGGTACTCGCGGGCCGCAAGCCATTCGCGGGCGCCCTGGGCGTCGCCGGCCTGCACGCTGGCTTCCAGACCGGTGGTCACGCCGCGCAGCAGCGCCGTCCACGCCTGGGCGCCCGCGCGGGCCAGCGGGGCCGCCTCGCCGCGGGCGGCGGCGGCCTGGGCCGCGTCCAGCGCGGCGCGCACGCCACGTGCCGCGGCGGGATCGGCCGTCTCGATCTGCGCCGAGATGCCGGCGTACTCCGCGCGGGCCTGCGCGACCAGCCGCGTCGCCTGCGCGGCATCGAAGTCGAGTTCCAGCGTGGCGTCGACCAGGCGCGCGCGCATGCCCTCGCCAGCGGTGGCGAGGTCCGCGGCGGGGGCAGCCACGGCGCCGGGCAGGATGCCGACGGCCACGGCGATCAACACAGTCAGGAACCGGCGCATGTCAGTCGATCCTCACGCCGAGCAGCGCGGCGGCCTGGGTCAGCCGGCCAGTGATGACGGTGGCGCGGTTCTGCGCCTCGCGTTGCAGCGCCTCGGCCTGTTCGGGCGTGTAGCGGCGGGTGCGCTCGCGGGCCACCAGCCGGTCCACGTACTGCGCCAGGTCGTCCAGGCCGGTGCGGATCTGCGTATCCAGGGGGGCGCTGCGTGCCCGCACGTCCGCGCTCAGGCCGCGGTACATCGCCTGCCACGACGCGATGTTGCCGGTCAGGTCGGCCATGCGCGAGATCACCACGAAGTCCTTGCGGGTGCTGCGCTGCCCCAGCACGAAGGGGCTGGACTTCCAGTCCTCAAAGAACACCGGGCCGACCGTGGGCACGTTGCCCACCAGCGCGCCGAAGACGTCCTCGCGGCTGGGCGTCCACGCCCGCGCGGCCTGCTGGAGCTTCCGGCCCTGCGCGTGCAGTTCGGCGGCGGCAGCCTTCAGGACGTTGGCGTCGGGCATCGCCTCGCCGAAGTCCACACGGCCGTTGCCGTTCAGGTCGGCCGGCACGCCGCTGGAGTAGGCCTTCACGGTGTTCCACAGTGTTCCCTCGGTCACGCCGAAGAGGTTGCCGGGCCTGGGCAGCACCTTGCCGCTGGGCAGCGTCAGGTCGAAGGGCACAACGTCCTCGCCGCCCTCAGCGCCGCTGGTCCCGGCGTCCAGGATCACGTCGAAGGTGCTCAGCACCCCGACGCCGGCCACGATGCCCTCGATGTCCTCGTAGGCCGGGCTGGCCTTTTCCCAGCCGGCGCGGGCGGCCTGCACCGCCGCGCGGGCCTGCGCGTCGCGCGCCAGGGCGCGGTAGTCGAACTTGGCCTGGCGCGCGAGGTCGTAGTAGCGGTCGGCGGCGGTCGTCAGGGCCTGCGTGCCGCTGAGCTGGGTGGTGAGCTTGGCGTCCAGGTACGCCCTCACGCCGCTGAGGTCGGCGGCGCCGGCGGCAGAGCAGGTCATCAGGACAGCCGAGCAGAGCAGAGCGGATCGCATACCCCGATCCTGGACTAATCCGAGCTGTTAAGTCAAGATTCGGGCTCCGGGTTGTCCACCTTGCCGGGGGCCGTTCCCAACGACGGCGCCCCCGCCACATCGGACGGGGGCACCACGGGACCGGTGGTCTGGGGTGTGGTTCAGTCGTCGCTGCCAACCGGCTGCGGCTGGGCCGACAGGCGGCCGCCCGCGGCGTAGGTGTGCGTTTCAGACAGGATAGTCCTGATGCTGGGGGCAGGATCGGCCTTCATCTGCTCGATCTGCTCGCGCACACCGCGGCCCAGCGCCGGGTCGATCTTGTCGAGGTGACCCAGGTAGCGCTCCTGCACGAACGCCGGGGTGCCGCCCAGGTTGCGGGCGAAGTTGCCGTGCGTGCGCGCCTGCTCGTCCGGGCTCATCAGGCGGTACAGCGCGCCGGGCTGCGCGTAGTAGTCCTCATCGGTCTGCGGCCAGCCGTAGCGGTCGGCGTTGCCGTCGATCCGGATGGGCGGCTCCTGCACGGCGTCGCCGGACGCGACCGGCCCGCCGAAGGAGTTGGGCTCGTACACCGGGGCGTCACCATAATTGCCGTCGAAGCGCGTCTGGCCGTCGCGGTTGTAGGTGTTGACGGGCGACGCGGCGCGGTTCACCGGCAGGGCGGCGTAGTTGATGCCGATGCGGTAGCGGTGCGCGTCCGCGTAGCTCATCAGGCGGCCCTGGAGCATCTTGTCGGGGCTGGCGCCGAAGCCGCGCGGCATGTTCGACGGCTCGAAGGCGGCCTGCTCGATCTCCGCGAAGTAGTTGCGCGGATTTTCGTTCAGCTCGAACTCCCCGATTTCCATCAGCGGGTAGTCGGCGTGCGGCCACACCTTGGTCAGGTCGAAGGGGTTGATGTGGTAGGTCTCGGCCTCGGCCTCCGGCATGACCTGGATGCTGACGCGCCACTTGGGGTACTCGCCACGCTCGATGGCGTCGTGCAGGTCCTGGAACGCGTAGTCGGGGTTTATCCCGGCGATCTCGGTGGCTTCCTCCTCGGTGAGGTTCTGCACGCCCTGCTGGGTGTGGAAGTGCCACTTCACGTAGAAGCGCTGGCCCTGGGCGTTCCACAGGCTGTAGGTGTGGCTGCCGTAGCCGTTCATGAAGCGGTAGCTGCGCGGAATGCCGCGGTCTCCGAAGATGTAGAGCGTCTGGTGCACCGTCTCGGGGCGCAGGCCCCAGAAGTCGAACATCATGGTCGCGCTGCGGCGTCCGGTGGCGGGGTGGCGCTTCTGGCTGTGGATGAAGTCCTGGAACTTCACGGGGTCGCGCACGAAAAACACCGGGGTGTTGTTGCCGACCAGGTCCCAGTTGCCGTCCTCGGTGTAGACCTTCAGCGCGAAGCCGCGTGGATCGCGCACGGTGTCGGCGTAGCCCTTCTCGCCGGCCACCGTGGAGAAGCGCGCCAGCATGCGGCACTCGGTCCCGGCCTGCTGGAACAGCTTGGCGACGGTCAGTTCCGGAATGGCGCGCGTGACCCGGAAGGTTCCGAACGCGCCGCTGCCCTTGGCGTGCACCACGCGCTCCGGCACGCGCTCGCGGTTGAAGTGCGCCATGCGCTCGAGCAGGTGGTGGTCCTGCAGCAGCACCGGCCCACGCGCGCCGGCCGTCAGGGAATTCTCGTTGCTGGCGACCGCGTCGCCCTGCGCGTTGGTGAGGGCAGCGCCGGCCGGCTTCGGGGCCTGCATGTCGGTGGGCTCGCTGGGTTTGAAGCTCTTGTCGTCGCTCATGGCTACTCCTGGCACGTGGGGGAACGGGGGCGATCCGGGGCGGACTGACCCGACCGTCATTGTAAACAGGAATGGTTCTCAACAGCATGAATCGGAACTGAGGGAACCCCTCAGCGGTTCAGGATCACCTCGCGCCCACCCTCGAACACCAGGTGCACGCCCACCTGCCCGCCGTCCACCCGCACCTCGCAGGACGTGACGCCGCGCGGAAGCGGTCCGGCCTTCACGCTGCCGCATCCGACCGAGTACGACGCGTTCGGGGAGGGCTTGCCCGCCACCACAGCGTCGCGGACACTGCGGGCGTAGTCGCTTGCACCCCGGCCCTGCCACGCCAGCGCGGCAACCATCATGCCGATCCCAGTCACGAAGGCCAGCAGGATCAGCCAGAAGGTGCGGGCCGTGCGCCGCCGCAGCTCCGGCGTCACCTCGCGCTGGGGCAGGGTCTTGAGTGGGTTTCCGGGAGGACGGCTGGACATCCCTCCGAGCGTAGCGTGACCGGGAGCGGACGGATGCCGGGTTAGACTGCCGCTCATGAGCAAGGTCATCATCATCGGAGCGGGCGGCGTTGCGAACGTCGTCGCCAAGAAGTGCGCCCAGAACGACACGGTCTTCACCGAAGTCCTGATCGCCACCCGCACCGTGTCCAAGGCCGACAAGATCGTCGCGGAGATCGGGCAGCACATGCCGGAGAGCAAGGCCGTGTTCAGCACCGCCACCGTGGACGCCGACAACGTGCCCGAACTGGTCAAGCTCATCCAGGACTTCGGACCGGTCATGGTCATCAACGTGGCCCTGCCGTACCAGGACCTGACGATCATGGACGCGTGCCTGGAGACCGGCGTGCACTACCTGGACACCGCGAACTACGAGCCCAAGGACGTCGCCAAGTTCGAGTACTCGTGGCAGTGGGCGTACCAGGACCGCTTCAAGGACAAGGGCCTGATGGCGCTGCTCGGCTGCGGCTTCGACCCCGGCGCGACCCAGGCGTTCACCGCGTTCCTGGCCAAGCACCACTTCCAGGAGATCCACCAGCTGGACATCGTGGACTGCAACAACGGCAACCACGGCAAGGCCTTCGCCACGAACTTCAACCCTGAGATCAACATCCGCGAGATCACGGCCAACGGCCGCTACTGGGAAAACGGCGAGTGGGTCGAGACCCGTCCCCTGGAGATCTCGCAGGACATCTACTACCCCAAGGTCGCCACCCGCAAGAGCTTCGTGCTGTACCACGAGGAACTCGAGTCGCTGGTCAAGCACTTCCCGACCATCCAGCGCGCACGCTTCTGGATGACCTTCGGCGAGACCTACATCAAGCACCTGAACGTCCTCGAGGGCATCGGCATGACCAGCATCGAGCCCATCGACTTCCGCGGCCAGAAGATCGCGCCCATCGAGTTCCTCAAGGCCGTGTTGCCCGCCCCGGAAAGCCTGGCGGAGAACTACACCGGCCAGACGTGCATCGGCGTGCAGGCCAAGGGCCCCGGCAAGGACGGACAGCCCAACGTGCACTTCGTGTACAACGTCAAGGACCACGCCGAGTGCTACCGCGAGGTGCAGGCGCAGGGCGTGAGCTACACCACCGGCGTGCCCGCCATGATCGGCGCGATGCTGATGCTTCAGGGCACGTGGATGCAGCCCGGCGTGTGGAACGTCGAGCAGCTCGACCCCGATCCCTTCATCGACGCCATGAACACCTGGGGGCTCCCGGTGGACGAACTGGCGGGCATCGAACTCGTCAAGGACTGAGCGGACGCGGACCGGGCCGGTCGCCGAGGGGTGGCCGGCCCGCCTTCATTCGCCCGGATCGATGAACAGCACCGGCCGGCACGCCTCCACCCCGCTCAGGTCGATGTCATCCCGGCGCGTCACAGCCCACTCCTCGCGACCCAGGCGCCAGCGATTCAGCACGGCGGGCTGGCCGCGCCGGGTGGCCCACTCCGTGCCATCCCGCCGGTAGCCCAGCCCCTCAGACACGCGGTTGGACGCCACGTTGTCGGAAAACGCCTCGCTGGTCGCCTCGCGGGCGCCCAGGCCCGCGAAGGCGAGGTGCAGGGCCGCGGCCCGCATCTCGCGCCCCACGCCCCGCCGCCGGACATCCGGCGCCAGCCACGAGAACGTGCTCACGGTCCTGAACTCTTTGAAGTGGACGCCGATCACGTCCTGCATCCCCACCGGCACGCCGTCCAGCACCACCACGAAGTACAGCCGCCACTGCTCAGGACGCACCGTGCCGCGCCCGCGCCAGATCGCCTGGAGCCACCTCCGTTCCCGCACCGGGTTGTCCTCGTACAGCGACATGGGATCGTCGAAGGGGAACGGTTCCCGGTCGGCCACGCCCGCCCGGACGACGGGCAGGAGCTGGGCCAGCAGCTCATCCGTGGCGCCGTGGAGTTCCAGCGTGGGCGTGACGACCCGGACGTTCAGCGGCGGGTAGAGGGCGAGGGACATAGGCACAGGAGGGCACGGATCACGGAAGGATGCCATGGGTGAAACGGCTTACCACTTCAGGATCACTGGATCGAACCAGACGTTCGTGGTACTCCCGATGTTCCGGAACCTCCATCCACTCGCCAACCCGAGAAATGCGCCGGCCTCGTCCCTCCGTGCGATCAGTTCTGCTGCCGAAATGGCCTCAAAGGCACCCACATCATCTGGGATGTCACCCTCACCAAACCAGATGAACCATTGCGGCCCTTCCGTTGTTCTAGCAATGCGAAAACCATTGATCGGAAGTGCCTCGTTATTCCATGCACGTTCGACGATAACGATGTCCTGCGCGCCAGTGTCTTGGTACTCCGCGCCGTAAACCTGGCAGACGTACCGCTGGTACTTTTGCTCCTCCGACCAGTCATCCGTCATTCGTACCTGCCGATCACCTTAGATAGGGTCTACCCACAATCGAGAACTGCTGAGAGATCCGTAGAAGGTTCACTCCAATCCATCCAGTCTTCTCCACCCCATCCTCAGACTCAGCCATGTGCCGAGCACCGTGGCCAGTCCAAGGCCGATCAGGCCCAGTACGCCTTCCAGCGTGCCCAGGGCGCTCAGGCCGGGGAACAGGTCGGGCCGCAGGACGCTGCCGGCGGCGGGCCGGGCGAGCAGCAGCAGGCACACCACGGCGTACGCGAGGCTCAGGCCCATGAACGCCAGCCCCCCGGCGCTGACGCCGATCTCGGCGGGGTTGTCGGCGTCGAACTTCGGGGCGGCGGCGCCCAGGCCCACACCCAGCGCCGTGATCACGAACGCGTTGCTGACACTGACGAGCACGCTCAGCAGCAGCAGGGTGGGACCGAGATCCATGGCCCGGGCGCTGGCGATCCCCATGACCAGACCGACGACCAGCGTGACCGGCAGCACGCCCAGGAACTTGCTCACGACGATCTGCCGGGCCTCGATGGGCGCGGTGCGCAGCAGCCAGTACGCCCTGGCCTCGGTGGACACGGCCGGGAACGCGAGCCGCACGGCGATGCCCGAGATGATGAAGCCCTGGAACGCGAGCTGGATGTACCCCAGGATGCCGCGGAACTGCGGGATGGGAATGGGCACGGCCTTGACGCTGACGAGGTACACGCCGGCCAGCGCGGCGACCACGAGCAGCTGGCTCCACTGGGTGGGGTCGCGCAGCGTGACACGCAGGTCCTTGCTCGCCAGCGACCCGCCGGGGCCGAGGCGGGCAAGCAAGCGTTCGGCCATCCGGGCGCGGCGTGGGCGGGGGTCGAGGGCCGGCGTGCTGGAGTCCAGCGCACGCGCCCAGCCCTCCTGATACGCCCTGGTGGCAAGCGCGGTGGCGGCGAGCAGCAGGGCGGCGGTGAGACCCGCCAGCGGCAGCAGCGGCCCGGCCAGGTGCCCGTGCGCGGCCTGCCAGATGCCCTGCGCCGCCCACGACGGCGGCAGGAGGGAACTGGACGGCCCGGTGAGGCTGCGGAGCAGCGCCCCGATCTGCGTGGGGTCCTGCAACTTCTGCACGAGGATCTCGGGCCGCACGGCGCGGATCGCGTACACCAGTCCGGCGCTCAGCAGCACACCCAGCGCGGTGCTGACCTCGCGCACGCGGCCGACCGGGGCGACGCGCATCAGGCCCACGGCCAGCAGTGCGCCCAGCCCGACGGGCGCGGCGAAGGTCAGCACGTCCGCGAGGATCATCACGGCGTACGCCCACGGCGGCGCGTGGAAGTACGCGGCGACCGTCAGCAGCAGCGGGACGGTCAGCAGCACCGGCACCAGGGCAGCGTTCAGGAACGTCTCCCCCACCTTCAGGGCGAAGACCCGCCACGTCGGCAGCGGCTGTGTCAGCAGAAAATTCAGGTCGTCGCTGAGGTACAGGGTGCTGATGGCGGCCGTGGTGGCGCTGAAGGTCACGCCGCTGGACAGGGTGATCAGGCCGATCTCCAGCACACGCGCGAACACGCCCAGCCCGATGTCCCCGAAGGTGCCCAGAAACCGCAGGGCCCGCCACACGCCGTACACCTCCGCCCAGACCAGCAGGATGCCGAGCACCACCAGAAACAGCAGCCCGGGCTTCGAGGCCCGCTCCAGGGTGTGCCGCAGGGCGGTGGCCTTGAGGTGCATCAGACTGGGCCGGCGGAGCCGGGTCACGGCGGTGGGGGCGGGCGCGGCCCTCATGCGCTCTGCACGGCCTCGCGGCGGCGCTGCTCCTCCTGCTGCTCTTCCTCGATCAGGCGGAAGAAGATGCGTTCAAGGCTGTCGCCGTGCACGCCGCCGACCGCCGTGCCGGTGCGGGCGCGCAGGTCGTCCATGCTGCCCTCGCCGAGCACTTTGCCGCGGTCGAGCACCACGATGCGGTCGCACACCGCCTCTGCCAGCGGCAGCGAGTGGGTGGTCAGCAGCACCGTGCGGCCCCGGTCGGCGTGCGCGCGGAACAGCTCTCGCACCTGCCGCGCGGCGTGCGGGTCGAGCCCGACCATGGGTTCGTCCACGATCAGCACCGGCGGGTCCGGCAACAGCGCCGCGATGATCGCCACCTTCTGCCGCATGCCGTGCGAGTACGTCTCCAGCAGCTCGTTGCCGAAATCGGTCAGGCGGAAGGTCTCCAGCCACGCGTCGATGGCGGCGTCCGCCCCCTCTACCCGGTACAGCTGCCCCACGAAGCGCAGGAGTTCCCGCGCCGTGAGTTTGCCGTACAGGTACGGGCGGTCCGGGATGTACCCGAAGGCCGCCTTGGCCTTCACGGGGTCCTGCCACACGTCGAAGCCCTGCACACGCACGGTGCCGGCCGTGGGGCGGGTCAGGCCGACCAGCGCGCGGATGGTGGTGGTCTTCCCCGCTCCGTTGCTGCCTAGCAGGCCGAACACCGCGCCGGGCGCCACGCGGAAGCTCAGGTCGCTGACAGCCACGTGGCGGCCGTAGCGTTTGGTGTAGTGGCTGACCTCGATCACCCGTCCAGCTTAGGCCCGCGCGTCTGACGCAGAGGTCACGGCATCCGCTGGGGGTCGCTCTGGCCGTCGCTGTACGACACGTCACCGGCCACCCGCCGGACCAGGGCCTCGAGGGCGCGCTGCCGGGTATGGGCCTCGGCGCTGGTCAGGACGGTGCGAAGGTCTGCGGCGGCGTCCGGGTCCCGCTCGGTCAGGCCCGGCAGCCAGCCCTGGGCCTTGACGCCCCACCACCCGCGGGCGGTGTACCACCCCTCGACGGCCAGGGAGGCCGCCCGGCACGCGATAAGCACGTGCAGTGGGTCACCGGTCTCCGCAAGGGCGCGGGCGTCCAGCACCTCGTCGATGAGCCGGTGACGCTCCTGTTGTGTGACTGGCCGGGGCGTCGGACCGGCGGCGTACAGCCTGCGGGCCTCCGTGGTCAGCGCGTGCAGGTCCGGGTGCGGCAGCACCACGCGGCCCTGCGCATACATGGTGATGGTGTCGCCCTCGCCAGCAGCGAACATGGCCCGCACCGTATGCGCCGGGTTGTGGAAGACCTCGACCGGCACGCCTTTCACCGTGAAGTTTGAGCGCCAGCGGTGGTCGCCCGTTACAAGGGCATGAACATCCAGGTCGCTGTGCGCGTTTCCCTCCCCACGGGCTGCGCTGCCGCACCACAGCGCCGCATACACGCCGGGCGTGGCCTGGATTCGGGCGAGCGCTGCCGGCAGGGCGGCGACCAGCCGAGCCTGCCCGTCCACGCGGTCAGGCGGTGGCGACGGGCGTGGGCGTCCAGTCGAGGCTGAGGTGCTGGGCGGCCTGCCACTCGCGCAGGCTGTAGCGGGCGCGGGCCAGGCTGGCGAGGGTGTGGTGCGCGACGTCCACCGCGCGGTGCATCTCGCGTTCGGTGATGAACGCGGCCTCGCGCGCGGCCAGGAGTTCGTCGGTGTCCACGATCTCGGCCATCAGGCCGTCGTGCAACACGATGTCGAGGTACAGGTCGCGCACGCTCCACACCGCGCCGTCATGGGTGATCTGCGCCACGTCGAGGTAGTAGTCGTGCTCGCGGCGGCCGTGGAAGTCGTAGCGGCACACGACGAGGTTGTGCATGGGCAGCAGGTGCGCCTGCCAGCGGCGGATGCGGGGGTGCGCGACGAACTCACGGTCCACGTACAGGCCGTGCGGAGTCTCGGTGTAGGTGCGGACTGCGCGCGTGCCGGTGTTCGTGACGTGCTGGAGGGCACGGACGTCGTGGCGTTCCACCTTGACCGGATGCGCGTGCCCTGGCATGACCCAGCGTAGCGGGCTGCCCCCACTTCCTTGATGAGCCGGGTGATCCGGCGGAAGGCCCACTGACGGACCCGGCGTCAGGTGGCGTTCCGGCGTCGTCCCGGTCCGCGCGAGGCGCCGACCGCACCGCGTGGCCGCCCTTCACCGTTCCTGAACTTCACCCGCCGATCAGCGGCAGGGCCTCCAGCGCGCCGAAGTCCGCCGGGACGTACAGGCTGCCCTCGGTGGTGCCCTGGGCGGCCACGGCGTCCAGCCGCGCTGCAAGTCCGGCCGCGCCGAGGTGGCCGGCCAGGAACGCGCGGTGCGCGGCGATCACGCCGGTCACCTGTTCGGGCGTCTCGTGCACGAATTCCACACGGTAGTCGCGCAGGCCGGCGGCCAGCCAGCCGTCCAGGTGGGGCGCGGCGACCTGCGCGCGGCCCTCGAACACCGTGTTGCGGCAGCCGACGTCCGCCATGACAGGATGCTGCACCCCCCGCTCGTCGCGCAGGGCGACGCGGTGCGACTCGCAGGGATGGCCGCAGTTGGTGTAGTCGGTGCCGCTGCTCAGGAAGCGGCAGAACACGCAGTGCTCGGTGTGAAAGACCGGCAGATGCCCGTACGCGATCACCTCCAGCCGCTCCGGGCCGACCAGCCCCGCCAGTTCCGCGATCTGCGCGGCGTTGAGGTCGTGCGTGGGCGTCAGGCGACTCAGGCCCAGGTCCAGCAGCGCGCGGGCGGTCAGGACGTTCGCGGCGTTTAGGCTGAAGTCGCCGGTCAGGTCCACGGCGCCGTGCCCGTGGAGACCCTCCAGCAGCCCGCCGGAGCGCACCAGCAGGCCGGCGTCCAGCGACAGCAGGAACTTCTGGAGGTTCTGCTCGGTGGGCTTCAGGATGCGCGGGCTGGCGACCCGGACGGGAATGCCGGCGGCCTTGACGCGCTCCACGCTGGGTTTCAGGCCGTACAGCTCCAGGTAGTCCAGCGTGACCGAGTCCGGCCGGGCCTCCAGGGCGGCGTCCAGCTGCTCGGGCGTGCGGACGAGGACATGCAGGCGGGCCGTCCCGGCCACCTGGGCCGCGTCCGGGACGGGCAGGGCGGCCAGCGTGGCGGCGAGGTGTGGGGCGACGGTGCGCTCCGGCGCGTGCCTGCGCGCCTCGGTCAGGAGGGCCACGGCGTCCCGCCGCAGGGCGTTCAGGGCGCTCACCGGCAGGAAGCCGGCGCCGCTCAGGTCGCTGGTGAGGGTGCCCAGGTGGTAGCCGGTGCCGCCCAGCTTGCCCAGCTGTTCTCGCAGGGTGCTGTCGTCCAGCGCGCGGTTGCGGGCGGCTGACAGGGGCTCGGGCAGGGTGACGGTGGCGCTGCGGCCGTGATCGTCCGTGAGCGTCAGCGCGGGCGGCGTCCCCACGTGCCCGGTGAAGTGCGCGTGCACCGGGCGGGTGTACACGGGATCGCCGGCCTCCGTGAGCGGTTTCACGCGGGCCGCGAGGTGCGGGTCGTGCGTACGCCACACCGGGTCGCCGGGCCGGACGCGCGCAGGATCGACCGCGCCCCGGCCGAAACGCAGCTCGTAGGTGCGGCCGGCACGCACGTCTTCCGTCTGCACGCCGCTCTGCCACAGACCGTACAGGAACCCACCCTCCTCGCGGCCCTCGGGAGCGCGCCAGTTGGCGGGGTCGAACACCAGGCCGTCGCCGGACTTCACGGATTCGGACAGCTCGACCAGCACGCCGCGCTCGGTGGTGCCCGTCACGGTGCCCACACGCACGCCGCGGTGGCGCGGAGCCCGGCCGCGCACGACCGTCTGGTGGTTGGTACCCGCCATGAAGTGCGGCCCCAGCCCGCGCGAGTACGCCTGCTCCAGGTCGCGTTCCTCCTGCGGCGTCACGCTCAGGGGCAGGCCGGCCCACGCCTCGTCCACGGCCCGGCGATACGCGGCGGTGGTCAGGGCGACGAACTCGGCGTCCTTGTAGCGGCCCTCGATCTTCAGGCAGTTCACGCCGATCCGCACGAGGTCCGGCACCTGATGCAGCGCGTACAGGTCGCCGGGCGACAGCAGGTAGCGGGCGTCGCCCAGGTCACGGCGCGCGCCGTCCACGTACAGGTCGTATGGCAGGCGGCAGGCCTGCGCGCACTGCCCGCGGTTGGCGCTGCGGCCCCCCCACGCCTCGCTGGAGAAACACTGGCCGGAGTAACTCACGCACAGGGCGCCGTGCACGAAGGTCTCCAGCTCCATGTCCGTCTGCTCCGCGATACGGCCGATATCGCGCAGGCTCAGCTCGCGGCCCAGCACCACGCGGCTCGCGCCGAAGCGCCGGGCATGCTCGGCGCCCTCGGCAGACGTCACGCTCATCTGCGTGCTGCCGTGCACCGGAAGGTCCGGGCAGATGTCGCGGATCAGGCGGGCCACGCCGTGATCCTGCACGATCAGGGCGTCCACGCCGGCCTCCGCCAGCGTGATGATCTGGCGCTCGGCCTGGCGCAGTTCGCGGTCGAAGACCAGCACGTTGAAGGTCACGAAGGCCTGCACGCCGCGCACGTGCAGCCCGCGCATGATCTCCGGCAGCGCGTCGGCGTCGAAGCCGACCTTCGCGCGCGCGTGGAAGCCCGCACCCGCGCCGTCCGCGCGGCCGGACCCGAAGTTCACGCCGAAAAACACGGCGTCGGCACCCGCCTCCACGGCGGCGCGCAGCTGGGCGTCGCCGCCGACGGGGCTCATCACTTCGGGCTTCACGCGGGGCCTGGGCATAACGCGCCAGTGTAGCTTCTGGCCCGGTCATTCGCCAACGGCGGCGTCCACACTTGCCGGATTGCAGCGCCGGGCCGGGTCCGCCCCGCTGGGCAGGTGCGCGGCCATCTCGGCACTGGGGCCTGGACGCGACTGTGCCGGCCAGGGCCACGGCGGGCTCCAGATGCACGGGAAAATTGAAGTGCTCCGAGTCCTCGACGTCCGCCTCGCGGAGACAGGTCCGTTACGGCGTGAGCCAGCGCCCGGCGGCGCGCGTGGCGAGCGGCATGAATACATACGTCATGGCCGGTACGACCAGCAGCATCTGCGCCAGGGCGCGCAGCGGCAACGGCCACGCCGAGACGAGCGGAAGCAGCAGCAGCGACACACCCACGCTGACCGGGTACAGCACCAGCAGGGTCAGCGCGGCCATCTTCCAGCGGGGCGGCTGGCGCAGCAGCGGCGCGGCGGGCGGCGTGAACCAGAAGTCCAGACCCGGCTGGCGCTCGAAACTCAGCTGGTCGTCCACCAGCGCGGCGATGGTGTCCAGCCACAACGCGCGTTCCGGCGACAGTTCCCACGCGGCGGCGCTGCCCAGAGAGTCGAAGCGCGCGACGACCGTGTACTCACGGCTGCCGTCGCCGGGGCGCAGCACGCCCGTGCCCCGGAACCCCGGCACGCGCGACAGCAGCTCGCCCAGGCGTTGCAGCGCCGCCTCGTACGCGCCCTCGTGGCCGGGACGGATGCGGCGGCGCACGACCAGCGTGACCGGATCGACGGGCGGCGAACTCGGCAGCGTCACGCCGGGCAGCATAGCCGGGCGGCCCCCACGGCGCGCTACCCTGCCCGGCATGATGCGCGTGGTGTTCGTGGGAGATGTCTTCGGCCAGCCGGGCCGGCGGGTGCTGGGCGCGCAGTTGCCGGGCCTGCGGCAGCGGGCCGACTTCGCCATCGTGAACATGGAGAACGCCGCCGGGGGCTTCGGCGTGCACCGCGACGCGGCTGACAGCGCCCTCGCCGCCGGCGCGGACTGCCTGACGCTGGGCAACCACGCGTGGCACCACAAGGACATCTACGCGCTGCTGGGCGACGAGCTGAAGTATCCGATCGTGCGGCCCCTGAACCTGTCCGATCCCGGCGCGCCGGGCGTGGGCTGGCGCACCTTCGACGTCAAGACGGCCACCGGCACCGAGCGCCTCACAGTCGTGAATCTGCTGGGGCGGGTGTTCATGGAGGCGGTCGCCAATCCGTTCCGGGCCATCGACGACCTGCTGGAGCGAGGCGACCTGGGCGCGGTGTTCGTGGACATGCACGCCGAGGCGACCAGCGAGAAGCAGGCGCTGGCGTGGCACCTGGACGGCCGGGTGGCGGCCGTGATCGGCACGCACACGCACGTGCCCACCGCCGACACCCGCATCCTGCCGGGCGGCACGGCCTTTCAGGCAGACGCCGGCTTTACCGGGCCGCACGACTCCGTGATCGGCTCGGAGGTGGGGGGGCCGGTGCAGAAATTCCTGACCGAACGCCCGCACCGCTTCGGGGTGGCGGCGGGCCGGGCGGAACTGAATGCGGTCTTTGTCCAGATAGAGGCGGGCAAAGCGGTGGGGGTGGAGCGCTACCGTTACGTCGAGGAGTGAGGCACGCAGCGGAGTCCGCCGCTGCCTACGCCTGCACGGCGGCCCACCCGGGGCCGGCACACCGAAGTCGAGCGTCCCACACGAACCACCGGTGGGCGGGGAGGGTCTGAGGCCATGAGTATCCGGAGCGACGTCAATCTGCTGGGCCGCACGCTGGGCACCGTCCTGAAGGAACAGGAGGGCGAGGCCTTCTTCGATCTGGTGGAGCGCACCCGCGCCCTGGTGCGCGACGTGCGCGCCGGCGGGGACGATGCCGAACTGCGCGCGATGATCGAGGGACTGTCCGGCCAGGACGCCGGGAACCTCGCGCGGGCCTTCACGTGGTACTTCCAGCTTGTGAACCTGGCCGAGGAATACGAGCGCGTGCGGGTGCTGCGCTCGGTCACGGGCGTACGCCCGCAGAGCCTGGAGCAGGCGCTGACGGAACTCAAGGCCCAGGGCCTGAGCGCCGGGGACGTCGAGGCGCTGATCGAGCGGGTGGACCTGGGTCTGACCTTCACCGCCCACCCGACCGAGATGCGCCGCCGCACCATCCGCAACCACCTCGTTGAGGTGGCGCGCGAGATTCCCGAGCTGTCGGACGAGGGCGCGCTCGAACGCGTCACGGCGCATGTCGAGGCGATGTGGACGACTCCCGAACTGCGCCGCCTCAAGCCCACCGTGCTGGACGAGGTCAAGGGCGGCCTGAACTACGTGACCAGCATCGCGCGGGCGCTGCCGGAACTCCAGCGCGACCTGCGCCGCGCGTTCCGTCAGGTGTACGGCGTGGAGTCCGAGGCGGCCGTGCCGGTGCATTTCTCGTCATGGATGGGCGGCGACCGCGACGGTAACCCCTTCGTGACCCCCGAGGCGACGCGCCAGGCGCTGGAGGTGCACCGTGAGCGGGCGCGCGAACTGCTGCTGGAGGCCGTGCGGCAAGCCTACGCGGACCTCAGCCAGGAGGACCCCGGGCACGAGGGCTACCGCGACGAGCTGCGCGCCATCCACAACGCCATCCGCGACGGTCAGGACCTCGACCTGCGCGGCCGGCTGGAAGCCCTGCACGAACGCCTGCACGCCGACGGCCAGCACCGCTCGGCCGACACGCTGCTGACGCCGCTGCTGGTGCTCACGCGGGTGTTCGGGCGGCATCTGGTCAGCCTCGACCTGCGCGAACACTCCGCCCAGACCGGCGCCGCGGTCGCCCGGCTGCTGAAGGACGCCGGCGTGGAGGGCGACTACCTCGCGCTGCCGGAGCATGCCAAGCAGGAAGTGCTGAGCCGCGAACTGCGCTCGCGCCGCCCGCTGTGGCCCGCCGGCGAGGCGCTGCCGGACGAACTGGAGACCGCCATCGGGCCGATCCGCGAGGTGCAGGCGGCCGCGCGGCTGTCCGGGCCGCTCGCCTTCGGGCGCTACATCGTGTCCATGTCCGAGTCGGTCAGCGACGTGCTCGAACCGCTGCTGCTGGCGCGCGAGGTGGGCTTCAGGGTGCTGCCGGTGCCGCTGTTCGAGACGCTCGACGACCTCGATCACGCGCCGCAGGTGGTGTGGGAACTGCTGTCGCTGCCCGAGTACCGCGCGGTGCTGGAGGGCAACGTGCAGGAGATCATGCTCGGGTACTCCGACTCGAACAAGGACGCGGGCTTTCTGGCCGCCAACTGGGCGCTGCACGAGGCGCAGCGCAAGATCAGCGACGTGTGCCGCAGGGCCGGCGTGCAGTGGCGCTTCTTCCACGGGCGCGGCACCAGCATCGGGCGCGGCGGCGGCCCGGCGTCCCGCGCGATCCTGGGCCAGCCGGCCGGCACCATCGACGCCGGCCTGCGGATCACCGAGCAGGGCGAGGCCCTGGCCGACAAGTACTCGCACCCCGTGCTGGCCCGGCGCAACCTGGAACAGGCGCTCTACGGCCTGCTGCTCGCCGCCGCCCGCCGCAACGACGACCTGAACCCCGCGTGGACGGACGCCATGCAGCGCGCCGCCCAGGCCAGCGCGGCCGCGTACCGCAACCTGGTGGACGATCCGGGCTTCCTGCCGTTCTTCGAGGCCGTCACGCCCATCCACGAGATCGCGCGGCTGAATATCGCGTCGCGCCCTGTGCGGCGCCCCGGCGCTCCCACCCTGGGGAACCTTCGCGCCATTCCCTGGGTGATGAGCTGGACGCAGAACCGCGCCAACCTGCCCGGCTGGTACGGTCTGCGCGAGGGCCTCAAGGTCATCGGGCCGTCGCTGGCCAAGGAGATGTATGCCGGGTGGCCGTTCTTCCGCACGGTGCTCGACAACGCCCAGATGAGTCTCGCCAAGAGCGACCCCCTGATCTTCGACGAGTACCTGCGCTTGGTGGATGACCACCCCCTGGCCGACCAGCTCAAGGCCGCGTACCAGGAGACCGTGGCCCTGGTCTCGGGCGTGGTCGGGGCCGAACTGCTCGGCAACGAACCCCGCCTGCGCGAGAGCATCAGCCTGCGCAACCCGTACATCGACCCGATCCACCGTATTCAGGTGGAACTGCTGCGCCGCGCCCGCGCCACCGAGGGCGGCCTGGACGAATTCGAGCGCCCGCTCCTCCTCAGCATCCAGGGCATCGCCGCCGGCGTCCGCAACACGGGCTGAGCACGATACATCCGCAGACTTGCCAGTGAGGCCTTGATAGCGGGCTGGATGGAGAACCCCATCCGAACCTTTCAGTACGCGCTGCGAGTCCCCACAAGAGCGAGGGGTTGAAAGCCGAAGCGTCCCACCCTGCCCCTGGCCGAAAGCCATCGTGCGCGAAGCGCGCGGGCGCTGACGACGACAACGCCCGAGGCGAGTACGCGGCCCCACGCTGCCGAGACCCCAGCTCCGCCCAGTCGGAAAGATTTGGCGACCACCTGCCCAGCGCAGCGGTCTCCCCCTGCCCCTCTGCTGCGCAGCTCCACGAGTCTGGGGTAGGGGGCCGGGGGTTGGGGCCGCGCCGCAGGCACCCACCCCAGACCATTACTAAACCCCTCTTACCGCCGCTCCAGCAGCACGAAGCTCAGCGTGACATCCTCCAGCACCTCCGCGCTGTGCACTTCCCCCGCCGGGATGAACGAGACGTCCCCGGCCCGCAGGGTGGCCGCCGTGCCGCCGCTGACGGCTTTGAGCACGCCGCTGTGGATGAAGCTGATTTCGTCCTGCTCATGGGCGGTGGAGGGCAGGAGTGTTCCCGCCGGGAAGTGAAGTGTGCCGACCTGTGCGGGCACGCCGGTCAGGTCGGCCCGCTGGCCGGACGTCAGGGCATGGTGTTCCATGCTGCCCAGCCTGCCCCGTCCGGCACGCGGACGCAAGGGCGGCGCACGCTCTACCATGCGGGTATGCGCTCACTGGTACTGGGTGCGCTGCTGGCCGCGGGTGCGGCGGGCGCGCAGACGTCGCCCCTTCCGTCGTTCGAGGGACAGGTCATCTATCAGGTCATGCCGGACCGGTTCGCAGACGGCACTCCCGACAACAACCAGGGCGTGAACCTCGACGATCCGCGCGCGTGGCACGGTGGGGATCTGGCCGGACTGACGGGCAAACTCGACTACATCAAGGCCCTGGGCGCCACCGCCGTGTGGCTCACGCCGGTGTATCAGCAGCAGACCGCGCTGACGTCCGGGACGGCCGGGTACCACGGGTACTGGCCGGCAGACTTCCGGAACGTCGATCCGCACTTCGGCACGCTGGCGGACTTCGGGACGTTCGTGAAGACCGCCCACGACGACGGCCTCAAGGTCGTGCTGGATCAGGTCATCAACCACTATGGGTATGAAGCCGCGGCCGTTAAGGTCAGGCCCGAGTGGTTCACCACGGACGCCGAGTGCCAGGCGAGCACCGACAAAGATGTGGATTGCCCGCTGGCCGGCCTGCCGAACCTGAAGCAGAGCAACCCCGAGGTCACGGACCTGCTGCTCGGCAACGACGACTTCTGGCGCACCCAGGGCGTGGACGCCTTCCGCTACGATGCGATCAAGCACGTGGAGCGGCCGTTCCTGAAGACACTGTTTGCCAGAGACCGCGCGGCGGGCACGTGGACACTGGGCGAGTGGTACGACGCCGATACCGGCACCGTCGCGGACTGGCAGAAGGCCGGGCTGGACTCACTGTTCCTGTTCAGCCTCCAGGCCGCGATGAAGGCGTCGATCATGAACGGGCAGGGACTGGACGCCGTGCGGGCCGTGCTGGAACGCCAGGGCGAGCTGCCCCGGCCGGGCGAGGTCGCGCTGTTCCTGGACAACCACGACCTGCCGCGCTTCGCCCAGGGCAGCCTGTTCGAGGACGTGGGCCGCGAGCGCACGAAGTACGGCCTGCGCGCCCTGATGACGCTGCGCGGCGTGCCCGTGATCTGGCAGGGCACCGAGATCGCCATGCGCGGCGGGAACGATCCGGACAACCGCCGCCAGATGCGCTTCGAGGCCCAGTGGACGCCGGACGAACGGGCGGTCTATGACGTGGCGCGGGGCGCCATCGCGGCCCGCAGGGCCAGCCCGGCGCTGAGCCGCGGCACGTTGGCCCTGCGGCCAGTGCCGGCGGCGCTGTCGGGCGACCTGCTGCTCTTCACGCGGGTGGTGGACGGGCAGCGGGTGCTGGCAGCGTGGCACAACGGCAAGGCGCGCCGGACGTACAGCCTGAAGCTCTCGGGCCTGGGTCTGAGCGCCGCAGACATGGCCGCCGCGGCGTCACTGTTCGCCGGGCAGGACGCCAAGCTCAGTGTGAAGGGCGGCTACCTGCACCTGAGTCTGCCCCCCCAGGACGCGGCCGCCTTTCCCCTGCCCTGAGCGCGTGAGCTGAAGACGAGAACGCCCGGCGGTCACGTCAGGCGTTCTGGGCGCCGATTTCAGGGAATGCGGTCGATTTCCGACAGGGACGTCGAGGTGGCGTCCACGCGCTGCTGCTGGAGCTTCTGGAGTTCCTGCTGGTCGAGGGCGGTGTGGGCCATCACGATGGTCTCGCACAGCAGCATCATCGAGGCGCACACGCTGGCCGGCAGGCACTGGGTGCCGGTGTCGCGCAGCACCACACCCTCGCGCCCGTCGGTCAGGACGAGCACCTCGGGACCCACGAGCAGGCCGGCCACGGCGGGCACCCGCCACGTCCGGGCGCGCGAGGCCATGAGTTCCGCGCGCCAGTCGTCGGCTGACGCGCCCTGGGGTGGCCCGCCGCCGGGCCGGCCGGCGCACAGGTCGTGGATGACGTCATGGACGAGCTGGCCGTCTTCCGGCGACAGCCGGATCAGGGTGCGGACGAGGTCGTCGCGGGTCAGGTCACCGCGCTGCCACGCGGCGATGCTGGTGTGGAGGTGGTAGGGGGTGGCGTGGGTGTCAGACATGGGCATCACGGGGGCAAGCGGCGATCTGGGAGGGCGGTCACGTGCACTGTAGCGCGCGGGGGTGACCCGGCCGCCGTCCCGGTTAGCCCGCGCGCCCCTCGCCCGCGCGGACCTCATCCGGACGGCGAATGCTCAGGACGCGGCTGGCGCCGGTCTGGTCGGTGGTCACGCCCCACAGCGCCCGAGCGACCTCCATGGTTGCTTTCTGGTGCGTGACCAGCAGGAACTGCGCGCCACGCGCACTGAAGCGCTCGAGAAAGGCGGTGAAGCGGCGGATGTTCGCCTCGTCAAGCGGGGCGTCTACCTCATCCAGCACGGCCAGCGGCAGGCCGCCCGCGCTGCCCTCGCCGCCCGCGTGGTTCAGTGCGAACAGGAAGCCCAGGCCGGCCATGGTGCGCTCTCCGGCCGACAGCAGCGTCATGGAGCGCGTGCGTTTGCCCCTGGGCTGCACGGCCAGCCGCAGGCCCGACAGGTGCCCACGCTCGTCGTGCTCGGGTTCCAGATCGCCGTCGCCGCCCAGGAGTTCGGCGCTGTACTCGCGGAAGGCGGCGTTCACCCGCGAGAACGCCGCGCGCGTGGCGTCGTCCTCGGCAGCCTCCAGGTCCGCGAGGTGCGCGCGCAGCTCAGCCGCGGCGGCCTCGGCGTCCTGTACCTCGGCCCGCTGGCCGGCCAGGGCGGCGGCGGCCTCGGCGTGCTCCACCTCGGCCCGCGCGTTCACCGGCCCCAGGGCCTCCAGGTCGGCGCGGGCGCGGTTCAGGGTGGCCGTCCACTCGCGGGGCGTGCCGGGAGGCAGGGCGCCGTCGGGCACGTCTTCTACGCTGCCCTGGCGGCGGGCGATCAGCAGGCGCAGATCGTCCAGGCGGGCGCGCAGCTTGTTCTGCGTGCCGATCACGGTCGCGTACGCCTGCGAGGCGGCCTCGCGCGCGTGCTCGGCGCGGGGGGACTCGTGCTCGTCCAGGGTGCCCAGCCCGGCCTCGCGGCGGGCCACCTCGGCCTGCGCGGCGGCCACTTGGGTGTCCTGGGTGGCGGCGGCGTGCCCGTTGGCGTCCAGCCGCACGCGGAGCACGGCGGCGCGGGCGTCGGCGGCCCGGTACGTGCGCCACGCCGTATCGAGTTCTCGGCCCAGCGCAAGCGCCTCGGCAGCGGCCCGTTCGGCGGCGCGGCTGTCCTCGGCGGCCTGCCGCGCGTGCAGCAGGTCGGCGCTCAGAGCGTCGAGATTTACGATGGCGACCACCGGCACAGGATCGGTGTGCACCGGCACCAGCCGCGCGTGCAGGCGGGCGCGCACCTCGTCGAGGCTGCGCGCCTGGGCGGCGAGTTCCGTCACACGGCGCTCCGCATCCGTTTCCTCGCGGGCGGCGCGCTCGCGGGCGGCCAGGAGGTCGTCGTGGCGCGCCGCGTCGCCCTGCAGCGCGGCGCGGGCTTCCTCCAGTGCGGCGGCCAGGGTGCGTTCCTGCGAGACCGCCGATTCCAGTTCCGCGTCGAGTTCTTGGAAGCGCCGCTGGTCCGCAAGCACCCCGCCGGCCGCGTCGCGCAGGCGGCCGCCGGTGATCGCGCCGCCCGGTTCGACGAGTTCCCCGTCCAGCGTGACCAGGCGCGGCCGGCTGGCGTGCGCGCGCGCGATGCGGTTGGCGGTCCGCAGGTCCTGCACGACCAGCGTGTCGGCCAGGACGGCCTCGGCCACCACGGGCGGATCGCTGGGACACAGGTCCGCCAGGTTGCCGATCACGCCCACCTCGCGCAGCAGGGCGCCGTCGCGGCGAGGCCGCGCGCGGATCAGGTCCAGCGGCAGGAAGGTCGCGCGGCCCCCGGTCCGCTTCAGCTCGTCGATGATCTCGCGGGCGTCGTCGGCGCGCTGCACGACCACCTGCTCCAGCCGGCGGCCCAGCGCCGCGCCCAGCGCGACCTCGACCTCGGCTGGCACCGTCAGGAGGTCCGCGACGGACCCCACGATGCCCGGGTGGTCGAGCCGCAGGGCGTTGCGCGCGCCCTCGCCGTAGCGCGCGTAGGAGTTCAGCGCGGCCTCCAGGCGCTCGCGCTCACGGCGCAGCGGGGCGGTGCTGGCCTGCACGCGCGCCAGTTCGCCGCCCAGATGCCGCTCGCGCGCCGTCACCGCGTCCCGGTCGCCCCGCAACGCCGCGTATGCGGCCTCGGCGTGCTCGCGGGCGTGGCGGGCCAGGGCGGAGCGCTCCCGCGCGGCGTCCAGGGCCTCCTGCACGCGCTCCAGGTTGCCCTCGGCACGCTCCAGCTCGGCGCGCAGCGTCTCGCGGCTGGCGTCCTCGCGGGCGTACTGCTCGGCGGCGCGGGCGGCGGCGGCCCGCTCGCGCACCAGCGTGTCGTCCAAGTGGCGGGCGCGGCGCTCGGCGGTGTCCGCGCGGCCCCGTGCGTCGGCCATGCCGGCCTCCAGCGCGGCCAGGTCCGGCGCGGGCGTGGGGGGCGGCGTGGCGGGCAGCCCGGCGAGTTCGGCGTCCAGGGCGGTGCGTTCCTGCCGCAGGTGATCGCGGTAGCGCTCGGCCTGCGCGGCGGCCTCGCGCGCGGCGCGCAGCGTCTCGAGGGCGCCAACGTGCGCGTCCCGGCGGGCGCGGGCATCCTGCGCGGCCTCTCGGGCCGCCTCGACCGCGCGGGCGGCGGCCTGCACCTCGGCGGCCACGGCGGCGGAGCGGACCTCCAGGTCCTGCACCTCCTGCTCGGCGGCGCGGATCTCGCGGCGCAGGCCGGCCTGCCGCTCGCGGCGCAGCGCGTCCTCCAGCAGCAGCACCGTCATGCTGAGGTGCCGGTGCGTGCGGGCGCCCTCGGCGGCGCGTTCCAGCCGGGCGGCGGCGGCCTCGCGCTCGCCCAGCAGCAGGTGCAGGCCGTGCAGGTGCGTGTCGGCCTCACGCAGCCGCGCCGCCGCCTCCTGCCGGGCACTGACCGCGCGCGACAAACCCGCCGCCTCCTGCAGGTAGCCCAGCAGCGTCCGGCCCTCGGCCTGCACCACGCCGCTCACCTCGCCCTGCCCGATCACCGCCAGCCCCCCCGGCCCCAGGCCGGTGCCGCGCAGCGCGCCCTGCACGTCGCGCACGCGCACCGGGCGGCCGTTCAGGTCCTGTTCGGCGGTGCCGTCGCGGTACACGCGCCGGGACACGTTCACGCGGCCCTCCCCGGTCTGGAGTTCCACCTGCACCTCCGCCAGGCCCAGCGGGGCCTTGCCGCCGCTGCCGTGGAAGATCAGCTCCGTGCCGCGCCCAGCGCGCAGTTCCCGGGCACGCGCGTGGTGGGTGGCCCAGCGCAGCGCCTCAACCACGTTGCTCTTGCCGCTGCCGTTGGGGCCGATCACGGCGCACACGCCCGGCCCGAACTCCAGACGGGTGCGGTCCGCGAACGATTTGAAGCCCTGCAGGGTGATCGAGTGCAGCATGGGAAAGGGGTCTAGCGGCCTCGGCAGCCGGCGAACATCGCAGAAGCGCGTTCAGACGTGGGGACGCTCAGACCGCTCCTCCCCTCACTGGTCCGCGCAGTCCTGGCGCGTGAAGGGCTCGCGCAGGTCCATGTGGCCGAGCGTCTCGACCGGCTGGCCGCTGAGCACGAAACTCACGTCCTGGCCGCGCGTGTCGAGCAGCGTGCGGGTGATGGTGCACAGCAGCATGCGCTCGCCGCTGGTGCCGTAGCGCAGGTTCTTGTATGCCGCCGGCAGGTCCACGTAGTAGTGCGCGCCGCGCAGGTACACCTTCGGCGCGGGCGTGCCCTTCGGCACCGCCCCCAGGTGCCCGGACTGTGCCGGCCCGGCCGCCCACACCGCCAGCGCCGCCTGGGCGACCGCGCTGGGCGTGCGCTGCGTGACCTGCACGGTGCGCGTCTCGGGCAGCAGGCGCTGCACCTGGGCATCGGTGAAGTACACCTTCACGCTCTGCGCGGTGCGCTCGGTCTGAAGTGGATTATTCGGTAGGGCCGGGGTGGGCGGCACGCGCTGCACCGCCTGCTGGGCCAGCACGGCGACCGCCAGCAGCGCGGCGCACAGGACATTGAACAGCGAGAACACGCGCCTCACGGCACACCTCCGGCACTGGCGGACACGTTCGCGTTGTTGTTCGCGCGGGCGGTCAGGTACGTGGCGATGGAGCGCGCCACAGCGGTCGCGATGATCGTGAGGCGCGAGTCCACGCCCAGGTTGGCGAGGTCCGAGGCGTTGTTCGCCCAGCCGAGTTCCAGCAGCAGCGCCGCCTGGGGCGCCTCGCCCAGGGTGAGGACGCGCGAGGTGTTCTCCTGCTTGGCCGTGATGTCACCGCCGCGCAGTTCGCCGCGCAGCAGGTCGCCCAGCCGCCGGGAGCTGCCGGTGCCGGCCACGACCAGCCCGCCGTAGGGCGGCACCTCGCCCGCGCGGATGTCGTTCACGATCTGCGCGCTGGCGCGGCCCGTCTGCTCGTACACGGTCACGCCGCTGCGCGAAGCGTTCGGGAACCGGCCCAGGTCCAGCGCGAGGTACACGTCGCTCTGCCGCGCGAGCTTGAGGGTGTCGTCGAGGCTCAGGGCGCTGCTGGGGTCGCGGGTCAGCTGCACCTGCCAGCCGGCCTTGGTCAGCAGTTCCGCCGCGCGGCGGGCCACGTCCAGCGTGGCGTCGCGGCCCACGCCGGGCACCCGCACCGGGTCGAGCACGATCAGCGGCCGCGTGACCCGCGTGAGCAGGTCGGGACTGCTGCGGGCGATGCCCGGGCCGGCGTCAAGGACCACGCGCACGCCGGTGTCGCGCACCACCTTGTAGGTGCGGTACCCGTCCGAGGGCGGCAGCGGCACGGTCAGGGTGAGGTCGCCGCCGACCTGCTTGACCTCGGCACCGGTCACGAAGGCGCCGCGCGTGGTGTAGCGCCGCGCCTGGCCGCTCAGGCCGCGCAGCGTGAGCACCACGTTCGAGCCGCGCTGCTCGTCCACCACGTCCACGTCCCGGCTGAGGTCCAGCACCAGGCGGTCGCTGTCCTTGCCGGTGCGGCTGCTCACGCCCAGGAGCTGCGCGGTCGGGACCGTGAACGACCCGTTGGCGTAGGTGGCGCCCAGCCCGGCGGCCAGGGTGTCCAGCGGCAGGTACAGGTGGTCGTTCACCAGTGTGGCGGTGCGGCCCTTCCGGCGCTGCGTGTCGAGCTGAACGGTGTTGAAGTCGGTCGTGGCCCGGTTCTGGTTCTCGTCGAGCGGCAGCAGCAGCGTGTGGCCAAAGCCCGTCACGGTCACGATCCGGTCGTCGCGGGTGATCTTCACCAGGCGGCCCAGAACTGGGTCGCTCGCGTATTCGGTGCCGTACAGCTGGATGCTCTGCACGGTCTGCCCGGCGAGGTTCAGCTGCGAGAACGCGACCTGCGCGCCGCTCACGCCGGCCAGGAGTGGACCGGCCAGCAGCGTGCCGGCCAGCAGGGCGCACGCGCGCAGGGTCGCCACGCGCTTCGGGCGCTGCACACGCCTCACAGTTCGCGCAGCTCCCGGCGCACGGTCTTCTCGGCCTCGGCGCGGCGCTTGTCGTGCAGCTTCTTGCCGCGCGCCAGGGCGAGTTCCACCTTGAACACCCGGCCCTTCTGGTACATGCGCGTGGGCACCAGTGTCAGGCCCTTCTGCTCCAGGCCGCGCCTCAGCTTGCCGATCTCCTCGCGGTGCAGCAGCAGGCGGCGGGTGCGCCGGGGCTCGTGGTTGTTGTACGTCGCCTCGGTGTAGGTCGGAATGTACAGCCCCTCCAGCTCGATATTGCCGCCTGCCAGGCGCGCGAAGGCGTCGCGGAAGTCCACGCCGCCCGCCCGCACGCTCTTGACCTCGCTGCCCGTCAGGGCGATGCCCGCCTCGAACCGCTCCAGCAGTTCGTATTCGTAATGGGCGCGGCGGTTCGTGTACACGCGCGGCATTCTAGCAGGCGAGCCTGAGACCGCCGTCCACCGTGCGGATGATTACACCGTGCGGGTGCTCACGGAACCGCGGCGCCGCCCACCCTACTTGCGGGGCGGCTGGCTGGGCCGGACCTCGACGCGGCTGGGCAGGGTGCGCGCCGGCATGTTCAGCAGGTCCACCGTGAGCTGCGCGATGTCCTCCGGCTGGATCTTCCACGCGTCCGCGTCCGACGGCGTGTGCCCGGCGAAGTGCGTGGCGACCGACCCCGGCATGATCTGCGTGACCTTGATCCCGTGGTGGCGCAGGTCGAGAGTCAGCACCTCCGACAGACCGTTCAGGCCGAACTTGCTCGCGTTGTACGCCCCACCGCCCGCGAAGGGATTCTTGCCGGCCAGGCTGGAGAGGGTAAAGATGTACCCGCCCCGCTCCTTCATCGCAGGGATGGCCGCCTTGATGGTGTAGAACGCGCCGCTGAGGTTGGTGTCGATCACCTCCCGCCACTGCTCGACACTCAGGTCGGCCACGTTGGCGAAGTGGCCCACGCCCGCGTTCACGAACAGCACGTCCAGACCGCCAAAGGCTGCCACGTGCGCGTTCACCTCGCGCTCCAGGGCAGCGGGGTCGCGCACGTCGCACACCACGCCGCGCGCGCCGTGCCCGATGCCTGCGGCGGCGGCCGAGACCTCCTGCTCATTGCGGCTGGTCAGCGTGACCCCGTAGCCGTCCCCGGCCAGCGACCGCGCGACCGCCTCCCCGATGCCCTTGCTGGCCCCCGTGATGAAGGCGCTCTTCTGCGTGCCGGCTGCGTCGGTCGTCATGGCGTGACCGTAGCACGGCCCCGGGCGCCGGACGGTCAGCGCGCCCCCGGTCTAGCGGGCCAGCGCGGCAAAATACTGCGCAATGCCCGCCGCGATGGCCTGCGCGAAGCGCTCCTGCCCGGCCGGGCTCTGGAGCGCCCGCAGGTTCCCGGCGTCGGTGAGGTACGCGGTCTCGACCAGCACGCTCGGCTGCGCGCTGGGCCGCGTGAGGGCCAGATCGGCCCCGCCCATCAGGCCCTGGCCGGGGCCGAGGTCTGGCAGGGTACGGCGCAGCGCGGCGAGGATCGACGCGGCGACCGCCTGTGACTGCGGGTGGGAGAAGTACACCTCCGGCCCGCGCACGCCACGCGGATCACGGCCGTCCGGCAGGGCGTTCGCGTGCACGCTGACGAGCAGTTCGGCCCGCGCGCCCTCGGCGATCAGGCCGCGCTCGTACAGGCCGAGCGTGACGTCGCTGGTGCGCGTCAGGATCACGGTGGCGCCCTGGGCGCGCAGCAGCGCGGCGGCACGCATGGCAATGGGCAGCACCAGCCCCTTCTCCGGGGTGCGCAGGCTACCCGCGCCTCCCTTCTGGCTGCCACCGTGCCCGGGGTCGAGGACGATCACGCGGCCCGCGAGCGGCCGGACCGGGTCCACGGCGGGAGGCCGCCGCACGGTCACGACGAGGTCCGCGCCGTCGTAGCCCGCCTGGAAGCCCCACGCCTGCCCCGGCGCCAAGTCCAGGGTCAGCACGGTCACGCCCGGAAGGCCCGGCTGGACGTCCACGCCGCGCAGCAGCGGATCGGCCATGCCGTCGGGTGCGGTCAGGGGCGCGGCGAATGGGCCGTACAGCGTGAGCACCAACTGCGAGCCGCCCGACCGCTGTTCCAGCGTGTGCGGCAGCCGGACACCGCCCAGCGGCACGCGGACGCGCAGGTCGCCGGTCGGTGCGGCCGGCGGAGGCACGAGACCTGGCACGGGGCTGAGTTCGGGCGGCACTCCGGCCACGTCGCTGGGGGCGGGCGGGCTCGCCTGGGCGAGCAGCGGCAGGGCCGATCCGACCGGCCCGGCGAGAGCGCCGTCCAGCGTGAGTGGGCCGCCGGGCGCGGTCGCCGTCCGGCCCGGACCCACCTCGACCTGATCGGCGGTCACGAGGGCCGGGACGCCCGGGGCGAGCCGCACGCGCAGGTCATCGCCCACGCGGCCCACGGCGGTGAAGGTCATGCCCTCACGCGGGTACAGCAGCGCTGCGCCGGCCAGGTCCGTCAGACGCATCCCGGATTCGTTCAGCGCGAGACCGCGCACCGTGCCGGGCCGCTGCGTGGCCGTGCGCGGCCCGGCCGGCGTGCTGGTCAGGTGGCCGGGCGCGGTTGCCGTGGCCGTGCGGCCGTCCGGCCCGGTCAGGGTGACAGTGAAGACCGCGTCCAGCAGCCGGGCGGTGGTCGGAAGCGTGTAGACCGCGCTGTACGTCCCGGCCGGTCCCTCGGTCATGGGCACCGGCGGACTGCCCGCCAGACGGTACGCGGCCCGGCCGCCCGGCGATCCGCGGAACGACACGGTCACTGCGCGCTCGGCGGGCGTGTCGTTCACGGCGTCCCAGTACACCTGCTGGACACCCGGGCGCACGCTGCCCCCCTCGACAGCGGTGGGTCTGGCCGGAAGGGTCCGTGTCGCCGTGCGGGTCACGCGCCACGTAAGGGTGCCGGTGCGGCCTGCCCGGGTAGTCACGAGGCGCAGGTCGTTCACGCCGGGCCGCAGCGGCCACCACTCCATGAACAGCCCATCCGGTCCGACCGGAACACGCTTGCCGTCAATACGCAGGTCGCCGCCGGGGCTGACGCTGCCCTCCAGGATCACGTGGTCGAAGGCCACGCTGGCGCCCGCATCGGGGTACGCGACGAACACGTCGGGGGCGCCAGAGGGAGCTGCGGTGGTGCCGGCCATCAGCGCCGGGGCGGCCGAGCACAGCAGGGCGGCCAGGAGGCGCTTGGGCATGCCTGGATGTAGCACGCCCCCGCGCCGCGTAAATGAGGCCGACCGACGCGCGGGGGAGCGTATGCTGGTGTCACCCATGAACGACGTTCTGGTCCAGGCGTACGAGTCGGCCCTGCCGGAATATGAGCGCCTGCGCGACGCGGCTGTGGCCGTCACGAACGCGCTGCTGCAAAGTTCCGGCCTGAACATCCATCACGTGACCGGCCGGGTCAAGCGCCCCGCCAGCCTCGCGGACAAACTGCTGCGCAAACCCGGACGCTACGGCGCGCTGGACGAGGTCACGGACCTCGTGGCGGTGCGCGTGATCACGTACTTCGAATCGGACGTGCAGGCGGTGTCCCGGCTGGTCGAGGAGCGCTTCGACGTGGACTGGGCGCACTCCATCGACAAGAGCAAGATGCACGACCCTGACCGGTTCGGGTACATGGGCGTGCACTACGTGGTGCGACCGCTCGGCCACGGCCCGGCCGACGCGGCCTTCGAGGACCACCCCTTCGAGATCCAGATCCGTTCCATCCTCCAGCACGCGTGGGCCGAGATCGAGCACGACCTGGGCTACAAGAACCGTGAGGCCGTGCCGCGTGAGGTGCGCCGGCGCTTCTACCGGCTGGCGGGCCTGCTGGAGATGGCCGACGAGGAGTTCATGACCCTCCACCGCCTGTCGAAGGACTATGCCGCGACCCTGCCCGAACGCGTGCACGACGCACCGGACAGCGTGTATATCGACGTGCAGAGCCTCCAGTACATGCTGGACGTCGATCCGGTACGTGACCTGGACACCCGGGTCGCCGCGGCGCTGAACGTGCTGCTGCTGACCGGTTGGCCCGACCCGGAACGGCCACAGCGGCTGGCCGGCCTGCTGCAATACGTGGGCGTGCACTCGGTTGGGGCGCTCCAGAAGGAACTGCGCCGCCACGGCCCGGAGATCGTTCAGTTTGCCGCCCTGCTGATGCCGCGCCTGCGCGAGACGTGGACGCCGGCGGGCGGCGCACGGCCCGGCACCAGCATCGTGCACTTCGGCCTGATGCGCGCGTGCGCCAATCCGGCCCTCGACCCGCGCGAGATCGTGAGCCTGCTCGACATGACCGGCGTCCTGAGCACCGCGCAGCTCATCAGCACGGTCCGCGACACCTACGCCGAGGCGACGGGCAGACGCGCCGGGTAAGGGCCGCGCGATCTACACGTGGCTCTGGAGCGCTTCGACGACAAGCCCCAGTCGTCGCCCAGATATCATCCAGGATGCTGCCGAGCGCGAGCTCAGACAGCGGCAACGTGCACTTCGACACCACCTTGAGCGTGCCATCCGGATCGGTGTGGGTCATCAGCACGATCAGCCGCCTCGCACCCGATGCCAGATCCATCGCGCCCCCCACGCCCAGCAGCGGTTTGCCCGGCACCGCCCAGTTGGCGAGATTCGCGTGGGCATCCACCTGCAGGCCGCCCATGACGGCCACGTGCACGTGGCCGCCGCGGATCATCCCGAAACTGTCCGCACTATCGAAATAGCTCGCGCCAGGGACCGCGGTCACGGGCACCGTGCCGGCGTTCACGGGGTGCTCCAGCGCGCCGCCGTTGTATGGAGCAGAGCCAACACCCAGCGTGCCGTTCTCAGTGTGCAGGTTCAGCTGCATCCCCGGGGTGATCAGGTCGGCGATCAGCGTGGGAATGCCGATGCCCAGGTTCACCACGTCGCCAGGGTGCAGTTCAGCCAGGGCACGCTGGGGCTGGTCGTGGGTCTTGGCTTCATGCACTCCGCCAGGCCGGGCTGGGGACGGTGAGGTGCCCGAGCGGTCTACCAAGGATGTCCAGCCGTGAGCGCGGCCACAGATGACCCCGCCTGACCTGCCGGACAGCCTGCCCCACTTCGCACCTCGCGCTTTCAGCTCACCGTTTTCCCCGCATCCAGCGAAGCCAGGAAGGCGCGGATGTGGTCAATGACGACCCGGGGCCTCTCCACACCGGTCAGGTGTGCCGCATCCGGGATCACGTGCAGGTCGGTGCCCAGCCGCGTGGCGAGGTCGCGGTTCAGGTCCGGCGGGGTGCTCTCGTCGGCCTCACCGCACAGCACCACGGCCGGCACGCTCAGCGCGGCCGTCTGCTCGCGCAGGTCGGCGTCCCGCAGAGCGGCGCAGGTGCCCACGTACCCCTGCGGCGACGTGCGGGCCAGCATGTTCACGTACCCGCGCGCCTCGGCGGGGCGACCCACGAAGAACGCGGGCGTGAACCAGCGGCCCACGATGCCGGGAGCGAGGTCTGCAAGCCGGCCGGCCCGCACGGCCTCGATCCGCTGCTGCCAGGCGTCGGGCGTGCCGATCCTCGCGCCGGTGCCGCACAGCACCAGTCCCGCGACGCGCTCCGGGTGGGCGGCGGCGACGTCCTGCGCGATCAGGCCACCCACCGACACGCCGGCCAGCACGGCGCGCTCCACCCCCAGGGCGTCCAGCAGGCCGATCAGGTCGGCCGTGTGGTCGCGCAGCGTGTACTCCCCGGGCGGTGCGTCCGACAGACCCTGGCCGCGCTGGTCGTACTGGATTGTTCCGCAGGTGCCGCCCAGCTCCGCGGCCACGCCATCCCAGATGCGGCCGTCGCTGCCCAGGGCGTTCAGGAACAACACCGTTCGCGCGCCGGGCCGTGGACGGTAGCGGACATGCAGGCTGACGCCGCGCACCTCGGTGAAGGGGGCCGGAACCGGGATAGACATGGGAAACCTCGGCTGGGAGAGGGTGTGCAGGGCCTGCCGGCGTTCGGACCGCCCGAACGCGAAGCGCGCGGCCCCGCCCGGCAGCGGCTAGGGTGAGGGTACACCCCGCGCCGCCCGGCCCGGAGTCCGAGGTGACATGGTCCTGCCGCATTCCACTCCCCCCGCCCCACGTCGCCCGACGCCCCCCCGGCGTACCCGCTCCACCCGATGAGCGTCCGCACGTCCTCGACCGCCCGCGCCGGACACCCGCCCGCCGCCGCGTCCCTGCGCGGGCTGGGGCTGTACGTGCTGGCCCTGGTGATCTTCGCCGGGCAGGACGGCCTGGCCAAGCACCTCGTGCACGCGCACTCGCCGGCCGTGGTGTCGGCCGTGCGCTTCAGCACGCAGGTGTTGCTGCTCTCCGCCCTCCTGCCGCGGCCGGTGCGCGCGGCGCCGCGGGACGTGGTGTATCCAAAGTGGCTGGTGCTGGCGCGCTCGCTGTGTCTGGCGAGCCTGACCGTGATCATGATGGGCGCGTTCGCGCGCCTGCCGCTGGCCGAGGCGACCGCGATCTCGTTCCTCGCGCCGCTGCTGGTCACGGTGCTGGCCGTGCCGCTGCTGGGCGAACGGCCGGGGCCACTGCGCTGGATCGGCGCCGTGGGGGGATTTCTGGGCCTGCTGCTGATCGTGCGGCCCGGCGGGCACCTCGATCCGCTGGGCGTGGGGCTGGCGTTTCTCGCGGCGGCCGTGAACACCGGCTACCAGCTGCTGTCGCGCGCGCTGCAGGGAATTCCGTCGCTGCATCTGCTGTACCACTCGGCCGTGACCGGCAGCGTCTTCGGAGTCTCAGTCGTGGTGCTCGCCCATCAGGGCGGTCCGATCTCGTGGACCGACCTCGCCCTGATGGGCGTACTGGGCCTCACGGGCGGCAGCGGGCACTTCCTGCTCACGGTCGCGTACCGCACGTCGGACGCGTCGCTGCTGGCCCCGCTGACGTACCTGCAACTCGTGTTCGCGGCGGTGGTGGGGTGGGTGGCCTTCCACCAGTTCCCGGACGCCATCGGCCTGAGCGGCATGGCACTGATCTGCGCGTCGGGGGTGCTGGCGGTGCTCGACGGCCGGCGCCGCCTCCAGCCGCCCGGCGACTGAGGAAGCGTCACTGCCCAGAGCGCAGGGCGGCGAAGGTGCGCCGCAGCAACCGCGCCGCCTCGGACGCGCGCACGCCCGGCGTGACGGTGGGCCGCGCGCCCCAGTGGTGGGCGAGCACGTCCGTGACGCCGCCCAGCGCGCCGGCCTTCGGGTTCGGCGCGCCGTAGACGATGTGCCCGATCCGCGCCTCCAGCGCCGCGCCGAGGCACATCGGACACGGCTCCAGCGTGACGACCAGCGTGCAGGCGGTGAGGTACGGCGTGCCGAGCGTGACGGCGGCCCCGCGCAGCGCCTCGAGTTCCGCGTGGCGGGTCATGTCGCCGCGCTCGCGGCTGCGGTTGCGGCCCCGGCCGACCACAGCGCCGTCCGGACCGAGCACGACCGCGCCGACCGGCACCTCCTGCGCGCGCCCTGCCTCGTGGGCGAGCGCGAGGGCCTCGCCCATCGCGGCGTGCAGCGGATCGGCCGCCTGGGCCGCGTCCTCACGCGCGCCGGCAGCCCACAGCGGCGGCGTCACGCCCACCCACCGCACCGCGCCGTCCGCCCCGACGAGCAGCGGCACCCGGTCGCGGTCCGCCCGCGGCACCCTGAGGTCCGTCAGGACGTCGCTGAGCTTGCGCGTGCCGCCCGCGAGGACGATGCGGTCGCCGTCCCGCCGCGTGCGGAGCCCCCAGCCGGCCGGCACGGGAAACGCCGGAAGCGGGAAGGTCACCGGGGCGGTGTGCAGCCGGCCGCCGCTCGCCGTGACGTCCCGTCCGCCCGGCAGGGTGACGTGGACGGTGCCGCCCGCGTGCAGGGCGCCGGCCAGCGTGTCCACGTGTCCGGCGTGCACGTCCAGCCGCGCCCGGACGAGTTCCTGCCGGACGTGGCGCCGCAGGACGGCGAGCGGCGCGCCCGTCCGGGGCGCGTGCGGCGTCAGTCCCTGTGTGAGGGCGGCCAACGCGGCGTCGTCCTGCGCCTGGTACCGCGCCACCCGGGCCAGCGACGCCTCCAGGCCGGGAAAGCGGGCTGTCAGGACGGGCATCACCGACGTCCGCAGCCACGCGCGGGTGTAGCGGGGATCGTCGTTTGACGCGTCCTCGCGCCAGTCCTGCCCGGCCGCCGTCAGGTAGGCCTCGATCTCGCCCCGGTCCACGTCCAGCCACGGTCGGCGCAGTGTTCCGCGCTGGGGCGCGATGCCGTTCAGCACGGGTTCGCCGCGCAGGAGCTGGATCAGCACCGTCTCGGCCTGGTCGCGGCGGGTGTGGGCAGTCAGGACGGCCGCGGCGCCGTGGGCCTTCGCCGCGCGGGTCAGGACGTCGTAGCGCACGCGCCGGGCGGCGTCCTCGAGGTTCCAGCCGCGCCGCGCGGCGACGGCGGCCACGTCCACCCGCGTGACGACCACGGGCACGTCCAGGCGGGCGGCGAGGGCCTGCACCCACGCGGCGTCCGCTGCCGAGTCCGGGCGCAGGGCGTGGTCGAGGTGGACCGCCACCACCCGCGCGTGGGCCGCGTGGAGCGCGAGCAGCAGCGCCACGGAATCCGCGCCGCCCGACACGCCGGCCACCACGGTCTGCCCGGCATAGGGCCGCAGCGGCTGTGCCAGCCGGGCCGGCAGGTTGGGGGGACGCGCGGGGGTGGACACGCCGGCATTGTAGGAAGTCGCCGCCCAGGACGCGACCCGGGGCGACCGCGAGAGTGTGCGGGATGGAACGCCGCGCGCGGGCCGCACCGGTAGAATGGCGCGATGAGTCCCCGCCCCGGTGCGCCCGCACCCCTGTTCGAGAAACGCAGCGTCGACGGCGAGCTGATCCGGCTCTCCGACCTGCGCGGCCGGCACGTGGTGCTGGTCTTCTACCCGCGGGCCGGGTCCGCCGGCTGCTCCATCGAGGCGCAGCGCTTCGAGACCGCCCTGCCGGAGTTCGAGCGGCTGGGCGCGGTCGTGATCGGCGTGAGCACCGACACCGAGGCCCGGCAGGCGCGGTTTCGCGACACCTGCCACCTGACCTTCCCGCTGCTGCCGGACAGCGACCGCAGCGTGTGCCATGCGTACGGCGTGCTGGGCGTCATCGGCGGGCTGCTGAACATGGCCGCCCGCGAGACCGTGCTGATCGACCCGCAGGGCGTCATCGCGGCGCGCTGGCGCAACCCGAATCCGGCCGCGCATGTGCCGGCGGTGCTGCGTGCCCTGGGCAGCGAGTCCGGCCACGCGCCGAGTGCGGTGCAGGGCACGTGAATCACGTGTCCGTGGTCACCCGCCGCTGAGGAAACGCAGCGACTCCTGATACAGCATCGCGGTGGTCTCCAGGCTCGCGAAGGTGTGTGTGCCGCCGGGAATGGCGGTCGCGTCGCAGCCGAGCGCGCGGGCGTAGCGCACGCCGAACTCCGGTGGGCACACGTCGTCCTCGTCGCCGTGGATCACGTGTGCCACGCCGCCCCAGCGGGCGGCGGCCTCCAGCGGCCGCTGGCGCAGCATGTCCTGGAAGAACGCGCGGCTGACCGGCCAGCCGCCCAGGTCCGCGACAGTCGCCGGGAGCTGACCCCCCGGCAGGCGCGGCAGCCACAGGTCGGGAAGCGCAGGCGCCCACAGCAGCAGGCGGTGTGCCCGCGCTTCCTGCGCGGCCAGCGTGGCGACCAGGCCGCCCATGCTGAAGCCCAGCAGCATCACCCGCAGGGGATCGATGCCGGGCTGCCGGCGCACGTACGCGCAGGCCTCCAGCGTGTCCTGCACCTCGGTGCCCACCGTGACGTCGCTGAACTCGCCCTGCGACTCGCCGCTGCCCCGGCAGTCGAAGCGCAGGCTGGCGACGCCGCGCGCGGCGAGCACGCGCGAGAAGCGCACGAACAGCCGCTGCGCCTCGGTGCGGTTGCCGGTGAAGCCGTGCACGAACACGACAGACGGCCAGCCGGACGCGGGGGCGTCGGTGTCCGGGGTGTGCAGCATGCCGTAGAGCCGGCTGCCGTCGACGCTGAACTGCGCGAAGTGTTCCATGTCCGGGATTGTGCCACCGCGCGGCCGCCGCACCCTACACTCCGCTCATGCCCTTCCCCGCCCTGCCCGTGATCCTCGACGGCGACCCCGGTCTGGACGACGCGGTCGCGTGGCTGCTGGCCGCCGCCAGCCCGGAACTCGACATCCTGGCCGTGACGACCGTACACGGCAACGTGCCGCTGGACCTGACCACCCGCAACGCGGGCGTGACGCTGGCGCTGGCTGGCTCGGCCGCGCCGTATTTCGCGGGGGCCGACCGCCCCGTGGTGCGCCCCGCCGTGACCGCCGCCGCGGTCCACGGCGCCACCGGCCTGCCCGCCCAGAACCTGCCGGAGCCCGCGCGACCGCCGGCGGAGGGCCACGCCGTTCACACGCTCATCCGGCACGCGCGGCAGCGACCGGGCGAGGTGACGGTGATCGCCACGGGGCCGCTCACGAACGTGGCACTGGCCTTCCGGATGGCGCCGGACCTGCCGGGCCTGCTGCGGGAAGTCGTGTGGATGGGCGGCAGCACCGCGCAGGGCAACCGCACGCCGGCGGCGGAATTCAACGCGCTGGCCGACCCGCACGCCGCGCACATGGTGTTCGGGTCGGGCGCAGCGCTGCGGATGGTGGGCCTGAACGTGACCATGCAGTGCATCGCCACGCCAGACCGCGTGCAGGCGCTGCGCGACCTGGGCACCCGCGCGGGCGCAGTCAGCGCGGAACTGCTGACCTTCTACGCCGGCGTGTACCGCGATCGCTACGGCCTGGACGGTGGCGCGCTGCATGACCCGCTGGCCGTGGCGGGCGTCATCTGGCCGGACCTGCTGGAGTGGGCGCCGATGGACGTGCAGATCGAGGTGCAGGACGGTGCGAACGTCGGGCGGACGACCTGCGACCTGTACGGCGTGACACGCCGGCCCGCCAACGCGCGGGTGGCGGTCGGGGTGGACGACGCCGCGTTCTTCGCGCGCCTGCTGGAGCGGCTGGCGACCCTGCCCTGAAGGGCGGCTGCGGCCGCTCAGCTGAAGTCGAAATCGAGGCTCAGACCCGCGATGCCGCGCGGCGCGGCGTGGGTGGCCTGCCCACTCGGCACCAGCGCCACGGTCTCCTCGCGAGCGGTGACGATACCGGGCGTGGGAACGGCCGGGTCCGGCGCACGGCGCAGCAGGGTCACGGTGCCCTGGTGGGCATTCACCCGCACGACCGCGCCGTCCTGCAACCACTCTGGGCGCCGGCCGCGCAGGCCCACGGCGGGCCGGCCCAGACCGCGCTCGTGCAGCGCCGGAGCCGACAGCGGGCCGGCGTGGTCGAGCACCACCGCGGCGGCGCCCGATAGCTGCGGCCGGTGCCACGGCCGCACGTCGCTGCACAGCGCGATCACGCCGTCCGGCACGGTCTGGCCGGGCGTCCAGGCGTACAGCTGGCCGTCACGCACCCCCGGCGACAGCGGCACGGCCGGGTACTGCCGGTCGACCAGCGTCCACGTGGGCGTGTCCGCGGCGGGCGTGTGCTGCAGGCGGCGCAGCTGGGTGAGGCCGCGCAGGGTGCCGGGGTCCAGGGTGCCGTCCAGGGCGTCGCGCAGTTCGGCCGGCGTCAGCCAGCGCGCGTCGGCCGGGCGGTTCAGCCACCCCGCACGGGTGAGGAGGGCCGCGCCCTGCACGGCGGCGCGGATCAGCTCGCGGCGGGCCAGCCGGGTGGCGCTCTGGTGGGCACGCAGCGCGGCGTGCTGTGCACGGGCGGCCTCCACCAGGGCGCGGGCGGCGCCGCGCCGGGCGCCGGTCAGGGTGGTCTGGAGCTGCTGCAGGGCCGCGCCGGCGACCTCGCCGCCCGGGCCGCTCCCCGCGTCCACGCCGCACAGCAGTTCCAGGTGTAGAGCGCCGCGCTGGTCGAGCCAGTGCCACGCCACAGCCCGCAGCGCCTCAGTGGCGAGCACCGCGTTGTAGGTGCTGAGGGCGTCGGGGTCGTCACCCAGGCGGTGCATGGCGCGAGCGAGCCGGGTGGCCGGCGTGGCCCGGGTCTCACCGACCGGCACCGCAGGTACGGCGGCGCGCGGCCCCAGCGCCGCCTGGTGCAGGAAGTCCGGGCGGGGCCGGGGCGGGGGCGCCGCCGGCACGTCCGGCTCGGGCGTCACGCCGAGGGCAAGCTGAAAGGCCAGGGCCTGCTCGCGGCCCAGCGGCGCGGTCAGGGTCTCCAGGTGCGCGGCGTGCAGGAACAGCCGGCCCTCACGCTGCGCGAGCAGCCGCGTGCTCAGGCCGTCCGGGTCGGTCAGGTTCAGGGCCCGCAGCAGGGTCCGGACCCGGCCGTGCACGCTCAGCCGCACGATTCCGAGTTCCAGCGGACACAGCGCGGCCGGATGGTCGTCCAGGGGAAGCCACCGGGGGGGCGTCCGGGTGGGAGCGGGGGCAGCGGTCATGGGCCGTCCTCATTGTGGCCTCAACATCGTCATGCTGCAAGTCAGGACCGGCGATCCTGCCGCGCTGCACCGGCCCTGATGAGCTGCCCGGGCGGTCAGGGTTCTCATCAAACCGCCACAGCTGAACGGCAGGTCAGGACAAGGCGTGAAGTGCCTGTCTCCGCGCTCGTCCACGGAAGATCAGACGCGCCCCCGCCCCACGATGCACCCGACAGCTGTCTGGACAGGCGAGATTTTCGCGCTAAGCACGCATTCCGTCGGCCTGCCACGCCGAGGAGGCGTAGTGTAAGCTCGGCAGGTATGAACGTCATCGGCAAAGTGACCGTGCTTCCCCAGCTGCCGCCCAGCCTGTCGCGGCTGTCCGAGCTGGCCTACAACCTGTACTGGTCGTGGACCCCACACGCCCAGGCGCTGTATCAGGATCTCGATCCGTCATCATGGGAGCGCTTCCAGCACAACCCGGTGCGCACGCTGCTGGACGTGCCGCAGTCCCGTCTGGATGAAGTCGCCAAGGACCCGGCGTACCTGGCGCGCTACACGCAGGTCATGGCGGATTTCGACGCGTACATGGGCAAGACGGACACCTGGGCCAGCCGGAATGCGCCGGCCATGAAGCCCGTCGCGTACTTCTCCATGGAGTACGCGTACCACGAGTCGCTGCCCATCTACTCCGGCGGTCTGGGGGTGCTGGCGGGCGACCACTGCAAGAGCGCGTCGGACCTCGGGATTCCGTTCACGGCGGTGGGGATGCTGTTCCACCAGGGGTACTTCACGCAGCTGTTCGACAAGGACGGCTGGCAGAACGAGAGCTACGAGGAACTCGACCTCACGACCCTGCCGATCACGCCGGCCCTGACGCCCGGCGGCGAGGAAGCGCGCGTGAGCGTGCAGATCGGCAACCGCGAGGTGCACACCCGCATCTGGAACCTGAACGTGGGCCGGATCAAGGTGCTGCTGCTCGACACGAACGTGCCCGAGAACAGCGAGGACGACCGCAAGCTCACCGCGCGGCTCTACGGCGGCAACCAGGAACTGCGGCTCCAGCAGTACGTGCTGCTGGGCGTGGCGGGGATCCGCGCGCTACGTACCCTGAACGTGCCGGCCGACGTGTACCACATGAACGAGGGCCACGCCGCGCTGCTGTCGCTGGAACGCGTCCGCGAGCAGGTGAGCGCCGGCCTGGACTTCCGCACCGCGCTGGAAACGGTGGCGAGCAGCACCCTGTTCACCACGCACACGCCGGTCGCCGCCGGCAACGACGCCTTCGGCTACGACCTGGTCGACCGCTACCTGGGCCGCTGGCCGGGGATGCTCGCGACCACCCGCGACGACCTGTATGCCCTGGCCAAGCACGAGCAGGTGTGGGACAACCACCTCGTGCCGACCTTCTCCATGACGGTCTTCGCGCTGAGCATGAGCCGCGCGGCGAACGGCGTGTCGGAACTGCACGGCGAGGTGTCGCGCAAGATGTGGAACTTCCTGTACGAGGGCGCCGAGCCCGAGGAAGTCCCGATCGGGCACGTCACGAACGGCGCGCACAACCTGACCTTCACGTCGCAGGCGATGCGCGACCTGCTGTCGACTGTGCTGCCCGCCGACTGGACCGAGCGCCTGGAAGACGAGCAGATGTGGACGGCCGTGGAGGGCCTCACCGAGGAGCAGCTCAGCGGCGTGCAGCTCGTCATGAAGCGCGAGATGATCGCCTTCGTGCGCGCCCGCATGCGCGAGCAGATGCTGCGCAACGGCGCGTCGGCCGCCGACGTGGCCGCCACCGACACCCTGCTCAGCGAGAACGCCCTGACCATCGGCTTCGCGCGGCGGTTTGCCACGTACAAGCGCGCCACGCTGCTGTTCCGCGACCGCGCGCGCCTGAGCCGCATCGTGAACGACCCGGAGCGCCCGGTGCAGTTCGTGTTCGCCGGCAAGGCCCACCCCGCCGACAACCCCGGCAAGGCCTTCATCCAGGAGATCTACAAGGTCTCGCAGGAACCCGAGTTCCGCGGCAAGATCGTGATCCTGGAGAACTACGACATGAACGTCGCCCGGCACCTCGTGCAGGGCGTGGACATCTGGCTGAACAACCCGCGGCGCCCGCTGGAGGCGTCCGGCACCAGCGGCATGAAGGCGTCGTTCAACGGCAGCCCCAACTTCAGCGTGCTGGACGGCTGGTGGCGTGAGGGCTACGACGGCACGAACGGCTGGCCGATCGGCGAGGAGCGCGAGTACGCCGACCTGAACGTGCAGGACGACGCCGACGCCTTCAGCCTGTACCAGACGCTGGAACAGGACATCGTGCCGCGCTACTACGGCAGCTCAAGCGGCGCCGAGTCGTGGGCGCACACGGTCCGGCGCGCCATCGAGACGTGCTCGCCGCGCTTCTCGATGCAGCGCCAGGTGATCGACTACGTGCAGAGGTACTACGTGCCGCTCGCCTCGCGCGGAGAGCGCGTCGCGGCCGACGGCGCCGCGCAGGCCCGCGAGATCGCCGGCTGGAAGACCTGGGTGCGCCAGCAGTGGCCCTACACCAGCGTCACCGCCCAGGCGGCCCTGCCCGTCACCACGCAGCCCGGCCAGACGGTGCCCGTGACCGCGCAGGTGAACGCTGCCGGCATCAACCTCGACCAGTTGCGGGTCGAGGCGGTGCTCGACCGCAGCGGGCACATCACCCGCGTGCCGCTGGCCAGCCAGGGCGACGGCACCTTCCGCGCGGACGTGCCGCTCAAGGACAGCGGGTTGTACTCGGTGGGCGTGCGCATGATTCCCGAACTCGACGGCCTGAGCAACGACCTCGAAGCCGGCCTGATCAAGTGGGCGTGAGCCGCCTGGCCTGACCCCACGGCCCCGACCGCCCCCGCGCCCCTGTGGTGTCGGGGGCGGTGTCGTGGTGGCAGACGGCCGCCGAGAACGGGTACGCTCGGGCATGAGCGACGATCCGAACGGTATTCCCCAGGAACAGTACGAGCGCGGTCTCGTCAAGCGCCGGCATGTGATGGGCGAGCAGTATGTGAGCGCGGCCCTCGATCCGGACGCCTTCGGCGCAGACTTCCAGCGGTTTCTGACCGCCTACGCCTGGGGCAGCGCGTGGGGCCGCGGCAACCTCACGGATCGCGAGCGGCATCTGGTGACCCTGGCGATCCTGGCCGCGCTGGGCCGCGAGAAGGAACTGGAGGGGCACATCCGCGCCACGGCGAACACCGGGGTCAGCGAGCGCGACCTGAGCGACGTGCTGCATCAGGTGGCGGTCTACGCGGGGGTCCCGGCCGGCCTGAGCGCGGTGAACACCGCCCGGCGGGTCTTTGCCGCGCGCGACGCCGATCAGGGGACGTAAGACCTGACCTGATGCTTTAATGCCCCGGTGCGTCTGAATTCCCTGCCCCCCCTGCCCGCCGTGGCACTGGCCATGCTGAGCATCCAGGGGGGCGCGGTCTTCGCCAAGATGCTGTTCCCGCAGGTGGGGCCGACGGGCGCGACCGCGCTGCGCGCCGGCCTGGGCTTCCTGCTGCTGCTGGCGCTGTTCCGCCCGAACCTGCGGGCGCTGGGCCGCGCCGACTGGCTGGCCATCGTGCCCTACGGAGTGGTGCTGGGACTCATGAATCTGGTGTTCTACCAGGCGCTCGCCCGGCTGCCGCTGGGGCTGGCCGTCACCCTGGAGTTCGTGGGGCCGCTGGGCGTGGCCCTGCTGCTGTCACGCCGCGCCATTGATTTCGTGTGGGTGGCGCTCGCGGCGCTCGGGATCGCACTGATCGCCCCGCACAGCACCGTCACGGCCTCGACGGTCGATCCGCTGGGGGTGGCGCTGGCACTGCTGGCCGGGGTGTTCTGGGGCGCCTACATCCTGCTGGGCAGCGTGGTGGGGCGCCGCGTGCCGGGCGTGACCGGCGTCACGGCCGGCCTGCTGATCGCGTCGGTGATCAGCGTGCCCCTCGGGGTGGCGCATGCCGGCGCGGCGCTGCTGTCGCTGCCCGTGCTGGCCGCTGGGCTGGGCGTGGCGGTGCTCTCGGCAGCGTTGCCGTTCAGCCTGGAGATGAGCGCCCTGCGCCGCCTGCCGGCCCGCACCTTCGGAATCATGATGAGCGTGGAACCGGCCTTCGGGGCGCTGAGCGGCCTGATCTTCCTGCACGAGCACCTGACGCTCACGCAGTGGCTGGCGATGCTGTGCGTGATCGTGGCGAGCGCCGGGGTGCAGCTCACTCAGAACCGGACGGACGTGCCCGTCACGGCGTGAACGGCACGCCGCGCCCTCAGCCCTGGGCGCGGATGAAGGCCCGGTAGGCGCTGGGCGTCAGGCCGACGGCGGCGCGGAAGGCGCGGGTGAACGCGCTGTGATCGAAGTACCCGCACTCGACTGCCACCTGCGCGACGGGTCGGTCGCTGCTCCGCAGGAGGGCGGTGGCGGCGTCCACCCGCACCCGCGTGAGGAGCTGCGTGGGCGTCAGGCCATAGACCCGCCGCGTCTGGCGCTCGAAGGCGCTCACGCTCAGGCCGGCCGTGCGGGCCAGCTGCGCCACGCTCAGCGGGCCGGCATACTCGGCGTGCAGGCGCGAGACGGCGGCAGCCAGCGCGCTGGCGTGGGCGGCGGGCAGCGCCAGGTCGCGTGACAGGCCCACCAGACCTACGGCCGCCCCGCGCTCGTGCAGGGCGCGCTTGGTGGTCAGGCACCAGCCCGTCTGACCGCCGGGATACAGGTGCAGTTCCAGGTGCTCGGTCAGGTCGTGTCCGGCCAGCACCCGTGCGTCCTGCCGGGTGTACGTTGTGCCGAGTCCACCGGGAAACACATCCTGGGCCAGCCGGCCGATCAGCTCCTCCTGGCGGGTCAGGCGCAGGCGGGTCAGCAGGGTGCGGTTGGCGTACAGATAGCGGCCGTGCGCGTCCTTGACGAAGGCCACTGTATCCGGCAGGACGTCCAGCAGGTCGGTCAGACCCGCCAGCGTGGCTGCTGGAAGGGAGGACGTAGGAAGCAGACCCATGCCCATGAGTATGCCGATTTCGGCGCGGCATCCCCCCAGGGCGTACAAGACAGGACGCGGCCCGGCGCCTACCCTGAAGGCATGACCGCCATCCGGTTCGTCGACTCGCACACGGCCGGGGAACCGACGCGCGTGATCCTCTCGGGCTTCCCGGCCCTGCCCGGCGCGACACTGGCCGAGCAGCGGGACGCGCTGGCCGGAGCCTACGCGCCGTGGGCGCGGCGGGTGAACAACGAACCGCGCGGGAACGACGTGCTGGTCAGCGCCCTGCTGGTGCCGCCGCGCGATCCGGACTGCGCGGCGGGCGTGATCTACTTCAACAACGTCGGCCCGCTGGGCATGTGCGGCCACGGCACCATCGGCGTGGTGGCCACCCTGGCGCACCTGGGCCGCATCGCGCCCGGCGAGCACCGCATCGAGACGCCCGTGGGCGTGGTGACGGCCACGCTGCATCCAGACGGCCGGGTCAGCGTGGCGAACGTGCCCGCCTTCCGGCACGCCAAGGACGTGGTGGTGGACGTGCCGGGCCTCGGGCAGGTGCGCGGCGACGTGGCGTGGGGCGGCAACTGGTTCTATCTGGTGGACCTGCAGCAGCCGGGCCTGGGCGGTGCCGAGATCGGCCCGCTGCGCATCGAGGAACTCACCGACCTGGCTTGGACGATACGCAGCGCGCTGGAGACGCAGAACGTGACGGGCCGGGACGGCGCCGTGATCGACCACATCGAGCTCATGGGACGCGGTGACGGCGCGCACCGGAACTTCGTGCTGTGTCCGGGCCGCGCCTACGACCGCAGTCCGTGCGGCACGGGCACCAGCGCGAAACTCGCGTGCCTGGCCGCCGACGGACAGCTCGCCCCCGGCGAGGTCTGGCGGCAGGAGAGCGTGATCGGAAGCGCCTTCGAGGGCACGTATTCCCTGCGGGATGGGGAGGTTCACCCGGTCATCACCGGGCAGGCCTTCATCACGGCCAGCGGGGACCTGATCGTGCAGGATGGCGATCCCTTCGCGTGGGGCATTCCGGGATGACGGCGGCACTGTGACGTCCGCTCTGCGTGCGGTCGTGGTCGGAGGCGGCATGGTGGGCGCGGCGTGCGCGGACGCCCTGGCCCGGCACGGCGCGGCGGTCAGCGTGGTCGAGCCCGGCCCGCTGGGCGGCGGGGCGACGGCGGCGGGCATGGGCCACCTGGTCGTGATGGACGACAGCCCCGCGCAGCTGGCGCTCACGGCCCGCAGCCTGGAGCTATGGGACGCCCTGGCTCCCACCCTGCCGGCCGCCGCCGACTACCGCGGGTGCGGCACACTCTGGGTCGCCAGCGACGACGAGGAGCTGGCCGCAGTGCAGCCCAAACAGGCCGCATACCGGGCCGCTGGACGAACCTCGGAGGTGCTGGACGCCGCCGAACTGTCCGCCCTGGAACCCTCGCTGCGGCCCGGACTGGCGGGTGGCCTGCGCGTGCCCGGCGACGCCGTGGTGTACGCCCCGGTGGCTGCCGCCTTCCTGCTGGAACGCAGCGGCGCGGCCGTGATCCGTGACTCGGTGGTGGAGCTGGAGGACGGTGAGGTCCGTCTGGGCAGCGGTGCGCGCGTGGCCGCCGACGTGGTCGTGGTCGCGGGCGGCATCGGCTCGCTGTCGCTGCTGCCGGAGCTGCCGCTGCGGCAGCGCAAGGGCCACCTGCTGATCACGGAACGCGGCGGGCTGGACGTGACCCACCAGCTGGTCGAACTGGGCTACCTGAAGAGTGCCCACGCCAGCGACGCCGACAGCGTGGCCTTCAACGTGCAGCCGCGCCCCACCGGGCAACTGCTGATCGGCTCCAGCCGCCAGTTCGACCGGCCGGACGCCGCGCCCGAGTGGTTCCTGCTGCGGCGCATGCTCGACCGTGCCAGGGCATACCTGCCGGGTGTGGCCGCCCTGTCGGCGCTGCGGGTGTGGACGGGGCAGCGCTGCGCGACGCCGGATCACCTGCCCCTGATCGGCTGGCACGGCGAGCGCGCCGGCGTGTTCGTGGCGACCGGGCACGAGGGCCTGGGCATCACGACCGCGCTGGGCACGGCGGAGGTTCTGGCCGCCCAGGTGTTCGGCACGCCCAGCGCCCTGACCGCCTTCGATTTCGGCGTGGGCCGCTTTCACGGAGTCGCCCATGCCTGAACTGTGGATCGAGGGCCGGGCCGTGACCGTCCCCGACGGCACGAGCGTGCTGGCGGCCCTCCAGAACGCGGGATACCGGACGCTGCGCCGCAGTCTGGCGGGCGAGCCGCGCGGCGCGCTGTGCGGCATGGGCGTGTGCCAGGAATGCCGCGCCGTGATCGATGGCCGCACCGTCCGCACGTGCCAGACGCCCGTGGAGGCGGGGCAGCGCGTCACCCTGGTGCCCGGAGGTTCCCATGACCGCTGAGCCGCACACGGACATCGCCGTGATCGGGGCCGGGCCGGCAGGGCTGAGCGCGGCCCTGAACTCCGCCCGGTCGGGCCAGACGGTCACCGTGATCGACGCGCAGCCCACGCGGGGCGGCCAGATCTGGCGCGGCGCGAGCGTCGGCACGCCCGGCCCGGCGACCGCGCTGCTGAGCGCCCTGGACGCCTGCGCGAACGTGCGCTGGCTGGGCCGCACGGAGATCGCGTGGGTGGAGACCGGCGGCAGCGACTGGACGCTGGTCCTCAGCCGCCCGGACGGCCTGACCCGCCTGCACGTGGGCCGCGTGATCCTGGCGACCGGGGCCGTGGAGCGCTTTTTGCCCTTTCCCGGCTGGACCCTGCCCGGCGTGACCGGTGCCGGAGCGCTCCAGGCCATGGTCAAGTCGGGGCTGGACGTACGCGGCGCGCGGATCGTGGTGGCGGGCAGCGGCCCGCTGCTGCTGGCCGTCGCCGCAGGCCTGCGGAGGGCGGGCGCGCGGGTGCTGGGCATCGCCGAGCAGGCGCCGCTGACCAGCGCAGCCCGGTTCGGCGTGGCCGCGGCGCGGCTGGGCGGCAAGGCGCGGGATTCCGCCGCCCTGGCGTGGGCGCTGCGCGGCGTGGGCTACTGGCCGGATACCTGGCCCGTCCGGGCCGATGGGGACGACACGCTAAAGCGCGTGACCCTGCGCCGCGCGGGCCGCCCCGTCACCCTGAACTGCGAGTGGCTGGCGGTGGGCTTCGGTCTGGTGCCCGAGACGCGCGTGGCGGTGCTGCTGGGCTGCGCCCTGACCGACGCGGGCGCGGTGCGGGTGGACGCGTGGGGCCAGACGAGCGTGCCCGGCGTCTACGCGGCAGGCGAGTTGACCGGCGTGGGCGGCGTGGACAAGGCCCTGCACGAGGGCGCCGTGACCGGGTGCGCGGCCACCGGACAGACCGAGCGCCTGCGCGGCGCAGCGGCGACCTCGGCGCGGCACTCGGCGTTCCAGGCGGCGCTGGACCGCGCCTTCACCCTCCGCCCCGAAGTGCGTGGCCTGCCGGCCCCGGACACCGTCGTGTGCCGCTGCGAGGACGTCACCCACGGCCAGCTCCGCGCGCAGGCGAGCTGGACGGACGCCAAGCTCCAGACGCGCTGCGGCATGGGCGCGTGCCAGGGCCGGGTGTGCGGCCCGGCCACGGAGGCGCTCTACGGCTGGCGCTTCAGCGGCGTCCGCCCCCCACTGGTCCCGCTCCCTCTGTCCGATCTGCTGTCCGGTTCGTGACCGCCCCCGACCGTCTCCATCCCCTCTCACCTGCCCAGGAGGCCCGACCATGACCACCCCCACCACGTTCCAGGGAGTCTTTCCCGCCATCACCACGCCCTTCAATGCCGACGGCAGCGTCGATCACGGCTTCCTGCGCGAGCATGCCCGCTGGATGATGGACAGCGGAAACGCCGGCATGATCCCGCTCGGCTCGCTGGGCGAGGGCAACACGCTGGACTTCCACGAGAAGACCGCCATCCTGGAGACCCTGGTGGACGCCCTCGGGGACGCCCCGGTGATTCCCGGCATCGCCAGCCTGTCCACCCACGGCGCGGTGCAGCTCGCGCAGGCGGCCCGCGACCTCGGCTGCCGGGGCCTGATGGTGCTGCCGCCGTACGTGTACACCAGCGACTGGCGCGAGATGAAGGCGCACGTGTCGGCCGTGATCGCCGCGACCGAGCTGCCGGTGATCCTGTACAACAACCCCGTCGCGTACCGCACCGACTTCCTGGCCCCGCAGGTTGCGGAGCTGGCGGCCGAACACGCGAACCTGCGCGGCGTGAAGGAATCCAGCGGCGACTCCCGGCGGGTCACGGCCCTGCGCGCGGCGCTGCCGGAGTCGGTGGACATCCTGGTCGGGCTGGACGACATGGCGCTGGAGGGCGTGGCGGCGGGCGCGACCGGCTGGGTCGCGGGCCTGGTGAACGCCTACCCCGCCGAGAGCGTGAAGCTGTTCGAGCTGGCCCGCGCGGGCGACTGGGCGGCGGCGCGCGAGCTGTACACGTGGTTCCTGCCGCTGCTGCGGCTGGACACGGTGAACAAATTCGTACAGCTCATCAAGTTCGTGCAGGAGGAAGTCGGGCACGGCAGCGCCCGCGTGCGCGCTCCGCGCCTGGAACTGACGGCCGAGGAACAGGCGATGGTGCGCGACCTGCTGCGGGCCGCGCAGGCATGACCACCCGCGACGTCAGGGGCATCAATCCGGCGACGGGCGAGGCGCTGGAGCCCGCCTATCCGGTCACCGACCCTGCCACGCTGGAGGCCGCCGTGCAGGCTGCCGCCGGTGCCGCCCTGGCGTATGCCCAGACCCCCGGGGACATGCGGGCCGAGTTCCTGACCGCTGCCGCTGCAACCCTGGACGCACTCGGAGACGACATCGTCGCGCGGGCGATGCTGGAAACGGCGCTGCCCGAGGCGCGGCTGCGCGGTGAACTGACCCGCACCACGAACCAGCTCCGGCTGTTCGCCCGCGTGGCCGCCGAGGGGTCGTGGGTCGAGGCCCGGATCGACCGCCCCGACGCGGCCCGCACGCCGCCGAAGCCCGACCTGCGCTCCATGCGCGTGCCGCTGGGCCCGGTGGTCGTGTTCGGGGCGAGCAACTTCCCGCTGGCGTTCTCGGTGGCGGGCGGCGACACGGCCTCCGCGCTGGCCGCAGGCTGCCCGGTGATCGTGAAGGCCCACCCGGCGCATCCCGGAACGTCGGCACTGGCGGCGCAGGCCATCTCGGACGCCGCGCACAGAACCGGCCTGCCGGACGGCGTGTTCGGCATCGTCTACGACGACGGCCACCACGCCGGGCTGACCCTGACGGAACACCCGCTGGTGCAGGCCGTGGCCTTCACGGGCTCCCGCGCGGGTGGTCTGGCGCTGCTCCGGGCGGCGCAGGCCCGGCCCGTGCCCATTCCCGTGTACGCCGAGATGAGTTCCGTCAATCCGGTGGTGTTCACCGGCGCGGGCCTGGACCGTGGCGGGAGCACGCTGGCGGCGGCGCTGGCGACCAGCATCAGCGGCTCCGGCGGTCAGCTCTGCACGCAGCCGGGGCTGCTGTTCGTGCCGTCCGGGCCGCAGGGCGACGCCTTCCTGGCAGAGGTGGCGGCCCAGCTCGACCGCACGCCGGCCTGCACACTGCTCACCTCCGGCATCCACGATGCGTACCGGCGTGGAACGGCCGGCATCCGGTCACAACCCGGCGTGTCGGCCAGTACGGTGCAGGCGTCCGATCACTCCGGCGCGCAGGCGCAGCTCTACAGCGTGTCCGCCCGCGACTTCACGCCCGAACTGGAGGCCGAGGTGTTCGGCCCGGTCAGCCTCGCCGTGCGGTACGACGACATCGGTGAGGTGAGTGCCCTGGTGCGCGGCCTGGAAGGTCAGCTGACGGCCACGCTGCACGCCGCTCCAGAGGAGCTGTCGCTCCTTTCCGGGCTGCTCGCCGCCCTCCAGGACCGGGCCGGACGCGTGCTGTTCGGTGGCTTCCCTACGGGCGTGGAGGTCGGTCACGCGGTGGTGCACGGCGGCCCCTTCCCCGCCACGACCGCCTTCGCGGGCACCAGTGTCGGCACACACGCCATCACGCGCTTCACGCGGCTGCTGGCGTTCCAGAACTTCCCCGACGCCGTGCTGCCACCCGCCCTCCAGGACGCGAACCCACTGGACCTGCTCCGGATGGTGGACGGCGAGTGGAGCCGGCAGGGAGTGACGACGGGCGCCTGACCTGCCCATGGACAGCGGCCGGCAGGACCTCACCGGCGAGGTGACGACCCTCGCCTCCCGTCAGTTCCGCTCGCCGCTCTCCTGGGTGGTGCTGATCTCGCCGCTGCGCCCGCCGGTCGGGTGGCCCCCGTCGCCGCTGCCGGTCATCAGCAGGCCCAGCTGCGTCTCGGTGGCCTCGGCGGCGGGCACCTCGCCCACGACCTTGCCCTCGTACATCACCAGGATGCGGTCGGCGAGGTTCATCACCTCGCCCAGGTCCGCGCTGACCAGCAGCACCGCGAGGCCCTGGTCGCGCGCCTCGACGATGCGGGCGTGGATGAACTCGATGGCGCCGATGTCCACACCGCGCGTCGGCTGGCTGGCGACCAAGATCTTCGGGGACTTGCTCATCTCGCGCGCCACGATGATCTTCTGCGCGTTCCCGCCCGAGTAGCGGCCCGCCTGGAGGCTCGCGGAGCGCGGGCGCACGTCGTAGCGCTCGCTGAGGTCGCGGGCGTTCTGGTCGATCACGTCCAGGTTCAGCAGGCCGAAGCGCCCGGCGTACGGGGCATTGTCGTGCTTGCCCAGGATGTAGTTCTCGGCGGTGGTCATGTCGAGCACCAGGCCGCGCTCGTTGCGGTCCTCCGGCACGTGGGCGAGCCCAGCGGCCTCGACGCCCAGCACACCCTGCGCGGGCTGGCCCGAGTACAAGATGGTGCCGGCGTACGCGCTCAGGCCGGTGATCGCTTCGACCAGTTCGCTCTGCCCGTTGCCCTCCACACCCGCGATCCCGACGATCTCGCCGGCGCGCACCTGGAAGCTCACGTCGTCCACGGCGGGCCGGTGCTCGCCCTTGACGCTCACACCCTGGATGTCAAGCGCCACGGCGCCGGGCTGGGCGGGAGCCTTGTCCACCTTCAGGGTGACCTCGCGGCCGACCATCATGCGCGCCAGGGTCTCGGTGGTGGCGCCCTGGGTGGGAATGGTGCCGATCATGCGGCCGTCGCGGATGACCGAGATGGTGTCGCTGATCTGCAGCACCTCGTGCAGCTTGTGCGAGATGAACACCACGGCGTTGCCGCTCTTGGCGTACTGGTTGACCAAGAAGTCGAACAGCTCGTCGGTCTCGCTGGGGGTCAGCACCGCCGTGGGCTCGTCGAGGATCAGGATGCGCGCGCCGCGGTAGAGCGTCTTGAGGATCTCCACCTTCTGCTGGAGGCCGACCGGCAGGTCGCCCACGATGGCGTCCGGGTTCAGCGCGAAGCCGAACTGCTTGATGAGTTCCCCGACGCGCTTGCGGGCCGCGGCGTAGTTGATGGACGTGCCGGCGGTGGGTTCCATGCCCAGGATCACGTTCTCGGTGACGGTCAGCGTCTCGACCAGCATGAAGTGCTGGAACACCATGCCGATGCCGCGCTTGATGGCGTCGGACGGATCGTGCAGGTTCACGACCTCGCCGTCCACGACGATCTCGCCGCTGGTGGGCGGCTGGATGCCGTACACGATCTTCATCAGCGTGCTCTTGCCGGCGCCGTTCTCGCCGCACAGGGCGTGCACGCTGCCCCACCTGACCCGCATGGAGATGCGGTCGTTGGCGAGCACCAGCGGAAAACGTTTGGTGATCTCGCGCAGCTCCAGGGCGTACTCGGAGGCGTGCGGCACCTCGCGCAGCACGTCGGCAGTGGGGGCGCTCATGGCCGGATTGTAGCGCGGCCCCGGCGCGTGCCCGCCCGGAGGGCACGTGTGCTGTACGCGGCCGGGCGGGCACGCCAGAATGCCGCCATGGACTCCTTCTGGCTGGCCGTCACGACCCTGGGGCGCGACGAGGTCTTCATCGTGGTGCTCGCCCTGTACACCTGGCTGGTGCGGCCCACCGGCGGGCGCGACCTGGGCGTGGCCTTCGCCCTGAGCTACCTCGTGAACAGCGCCCTGAAGTACGGCCTGAACGAGCCGCGCCCCTTCTCGGCCGATCCCGCGCTGGCGTCCGACGCCGCGAGGGCCACGGCGGGCGGGCCGGGCCTGCCGAGCGGGCACGCGCAGATGGCCGCGACGCTGTGGGGCGGGATCGCGGCCCAGGTGCGGGTGGGCTGGGTCTGGGCGGTCGCGGCGGTCCTGATCGTGCTGATTGCCGTATCGCGGCTGGCACTGCACGTGCACTACCCGCTGGACGTCGTGGTAGGACTGCTTCTTGGAGCGGCCTTCGCGGCGCTGGCCGCACGCACGCATTTCCCGCAGCGGGACGCGCTGCGCTGGGCGCCGGCCGTGGCGGCCCTGGTGATCGCGGCGTTCATGCCGGCCAGCGCGCCGCGCGAGTACGCGGTGGGCCTCGGGCTGTTCGCCGGCTTCTGGTGGGCTCGCCCGGACTTCCGGGTGCCGGACACGGCCGCTGGGCGCGTGATCGTCGGGGTGGTGGGCCTGATCACGGTGTTCGCGGTGTACTTCGCGCTGGCCGCGCTGCCGCACAGCGTGCGCGACCTCGGGCTGGTCCGCGCGCTGCGCTACGGCGTGCTGGTGCTGGTCGCGGTGCACGGCGTGCCGGCCCTGCTGCGCCGCTGGCTGCCGCGCGCCGAGCCGGTGCCGGCGCCCTCCCAGGTGGCCGCCCGCGTGTGAGTGTCCGTGAACAGTCTCTCCGGCGAGGCCGTGTGCGCCGCCGTCCGGAGACGTACCGTGGGGCAGCGCTTCCCCAGCCCCCTGGAGGTCATGATGTCGCGTGCCATTCGCCGCCGGTTGCCTGCCCTGGTCGTCCTTCCGCTGGCCGCGGGCCTGATCGGCGCCGTGGCGCAGACCGCGCCGCCGGGCGGCAACCCGCTGGCCCTGACCTACACCGCGCCGGACGCCGCCCGCGGGCAGGCGCTGGCCGGACAGCGCGAATGCGCCAGCTGTCACGGCGGCGGCCTGGTGACGACCTACCCGGGGCTGCCGTCGCTGGCCGGGCAGCAGCCGAGTTACCTGCGGCTGCAGCTCGCGGCGTTCCGCGCGAAACTGCGGCCGAACGACACCATGCAGAAGGTCGCGGCGGACCTGAAGGACCAGGACATCGCGGACCTGGCCGCGTACGCCGCGACCCTGACGCCCGGCCCCGCGTGGAAGGCGGATGACGCGCTGCGGGCGAAGGGAATGGCGTTGTTCATGGCCGGCGACGGCAAGCGCAACCTGATGGCCTGCGTGATCTGCCACGGGGCGAACGGCCGCGGCGACGACCGCCTGGGCGTGGCGAGCATCACCAACCTCGCGCCGGAGTACGCGCAGCGCGTGCTGCACGAGTTCAAGGACGCGCCGGGCTTCCCCATCCCGCACCCGGACGCCATGCGGATCGTCCTGAAGGACTACACCCAGGCGGACCTGGACGCCATGGTCGCATACATCAGCTCCATGACGCCGTGATCCGGCGGGTCAGCGCACCCGGACGCCCTTGCTGGCGGGCTGGGTGCGCAGCCACACCACGAAACGCCGCACGCCTTCATGCTCCAGCAGGCGCTGCGGCGTGTGGTACTCGCGCTCGAGTTCCTCGTTGGTGAAGGTGCGGTGCAGGAAACTGTGGCACGCCCGGCACAACTGCACGGTGGGCAGGTCCTGCGGTTTCAGGCCACGCCGGCGCCCCCGCGAACGCGGCACGAGGTGATGCTCGGTGAGCAGCGGCACCGCCCGGCCGCACAGCGCGCACACCGTGGGGGCGGCGGCCGGGGGCGGCCACGAACTGGGTTCGGCGCGGCGGGCCACGGGCTCCAGACCGGCGCTAGAGCTTCGTCAGCTTCGGGTACTTCTGGATGGCCTCGTCCTCGCTGAGGAACTCGCCCTCCACGTCCGGGCTCCACACGACCTCCGCGCGGATCAGGTCGTCGGCGCTGACCGCGCTGATGGTCTGGAGCGCTGCGCGGGCTTCCTGCATGGTGGTCACGCCGGCAGGCGGCAGCGTGCCCAGCGCGTGCGCGGCCACCGCGATGGTCACCGCGAGGTACTGGTCCCCGGCGTCCTTGCTGTACGAGTAGTCGGTGCGCTGCGAGAAGCCGCTGCCGGGATCGCGGTTCTGGTAGTTGCTGGTCGTCTGGTCCGTGAACGCGGCGCGGGCCTCGGTCGCCCACGCGCCCACCTGGCTCTCGGCGGCGTTCGGGGCACCCTGGGCGCGTTCCACGTTGCCGTACACCCAGCGCTCGGGGTGGCGCAGCGCGACCAGCGCGGCCTCCTGAAGCATGCGGGCCAAGCCCTCGTTGGTGTCCGGGTCGCCGCTGCGGGCCACGCGCTGCAGGGCGCTCTTGACCTCGTCGCCCTCGGCGAGCAGCAGTTGCACGCTCACGGCCTGCGCGGTCCCGCTCAGGGACGCCAGGGCGCCGCCGCCCAGGCCGCGCGCACCTCCACTGCCGAGGCTGCGGCGCATGGCCGCGACCACCCCGAAGATGATCACGCCGAAGATAACCAGCGGCACGATCCCGAAGCCGCTCAGGCCGCCGCCGCCGTAGTACCCGCCGCCGTACCCACCATTGTTGATGATGACCGGCCCGTACCCGCCACCGTAGCCCCCACCGTACCCGCCCCCGTACGAGCCGCCGCCGGAGTAGCCGCCCCCGCTCGATCCGGACGACCCCCCGGAACTGCGGCCGCTGGAACTGCCGCCAAAGCCCCCGCCGGACTGAGCGCTGCCCGAGTGGCCGGGGAGTGCCAGCACGAAGGCCAGCAGGAGAAGGGGCACGCCCAGCCAGCGCAGGGCCAGCAGGCGGCGCAGGGGCGCTCCGGATACAGGGGCAGCGTGGCGCATACCCGGAGTCTACGCCGGGGGGGGCGGCTACACTCCGGGCATGACCCGTACCCCCTGGTCGGCCGAGGGCACCGTCCTCACCCTGGACGCCGCGCAGTGGCAGAGCTTTCTGGATGGCCTCTACGAACGCGACGACGGCCTGGCCGTGCGCGAGCCGGGCGTCAGCTACCCGCCGGACGAGGCGGTCGACGCCTACGCCCTGAGCGCCTACGCCGAGGCCCTGCGCAGCGGCGAGGTGGACGGCGACGTGTGGGGCACCCTGGAGGACCTCGACGAGACCGCCGCAACCGAGGACGAGGCGTGGGACAAGATCACGGCCTTCTACCTCGACCGGGGCTGCGTGCTGCTGCGCGTGACCGGCCTGGACGAGCCGGAAGAGTGGATTCTCGCGGGCGACCTCGCCGCGCGCGTGGGCCTGCCGTCTGTGGGGGCGTAAACCCGGTGTAAACCTGCCCTCATCCCGCTCCCGTGAGGCCCGCGTACCCTGATTCTCATGTCGAATCGTGACCAGCATCATTTTCCCCTCAAGCGCCTGCTCCTGCTGGGAGCCCTGATCGGCGCGGGAGCGTACTACTTCAGCCGTGAGCAGAACCGCCGCGCCCTGGACGAGAAGCTCTCCGAACTCGGCCTGAAGGACGCCGCGCAGGACGTGGGCCAGAGCGTCACGAAGGGCTGGGAGAAGACCAAGGACGCCGCGACCAGCGCCGGCGCGGTGATCGCAGACAAGGCCGGTGAGGTCAAGGACGCCGCGGCTGGTGGAGCCAGCGCCGCGGTGGACAAGGTCAAGGACGTCGCCGGCGACGTGAAGGACGCCGTGGGCAAGGCCGCGGACACCGCCCGGGACGCCATCGCGGGCACGGCCGACACCGTGAAGGACAAGGCCCAGGACGTGGCCGCGCAGGCCAAGGACGCGGCGGCCGACGCGAAGGGCGACGTCAAGGACGCGGCCGGCAAGGCGGCGGATAAGGCCCAGGACCTCGCGGCCAGCGCGCGGGACGCGGCGCGGGACGTGAAGGCGAACATGCAGCAGAGCGCGGCCAAGGCCAAGGATGACGTGCAGGCCGCCGCGCAGTCGGCCGGCGACAAGGCCGAGAAGGCCGCAAACGACGTGGCCGACGCCGCAGCCAAGGCGAAGCGCAACGCCGACCGCTCCGCGTAACGCCCACCCTCCGCACAGGCACCCCACGGTGGGTGCCTGTTGCTCTGGCCCGCCACCGGGCCACCCCTCCCCCGGGGCGGATCACGACGCTAGATTGGGCCTCATGAAGCTGCGCGGCACCCTGGGTGGACTCAACCTGCTCCTCGAACCCGGCGATACCGCGCAGAGTGTGGCCGAGGGACTGCGGGTGCGCGAGGAGCTGCTGGGCGCGTCCGTCACGCTGGAAATCCACGGGGACGCCGATCCCGGCGCGCTGGAGGCCGCGCTGCTGGCTATCCGCGGCGCGGGCGGCACGCCGGGTCGGGTGCGTGCGCCGCGTGTCACGGTGAACGCGCCGGCCGCGGCGACAGAGCCGGTCGAGAGTCCGCTGGACAGCGCCCGCACCGTGATCGTGCCGGGCAGCATCCGGGCCGGGAACCGCCGCGAGTACCGGGGCAGCGTGATCGTGCTGGGCGACGTGAACCCCGGCGCAGAGGTCATCGCGGGCGGAGACGTGATCGTGGTGGGGGCGCTGCGCGGCGTCGCGCACGCGGGCCAGGGCGGCTACGCGGACGCGATCGTGTGGGCACGGCCCATCGCCAGCGCGCAGATCCGCATCGGGGACGCCGTGGCCCGCGCGCCCGAGGGCAGCAGCCTGAGCAACATGCAGCGCCGCGAGGGACCACCGGTCGCGGAACTCGCCCGCCTGCAAGGCGGTCAGATCGTGATCGACATCCAGAAGTAGGCCACGAACGTCGGCCTAGGGCGGCGCGAGTGTGAGCGCGGCCGCCGCGGATGCGCGGCCATGCGGTATACTGGCGTTCGGATTCCTCGGACGAGGGGTGGGGTTGACCCACCCTTTTTCGTGGAGGGAGGTGGTTTCCAGGCTGCCAGGACGGGGCCGACACAATATGAATAACAACCCAGCCAAGAACACCACAACCGACAACTCCAGGCTTCAGGACATCGCCCGCACGGCCGTGGAGCCCCTGGGCTTCGAGGTGCTGGAGGTCCAGCAGCAGATTGCTGGCGGCGAGCGCATCGTGCTGGTGCGGATCGACCGCCTGGACGAGCAGCCCGTGACCATGGCCGACCTGACCGCCGCCAGCCGCGCCGCCGACGCCGAGTTTGACCGCCTCGACCCGATTCCCGGCGAGTACCGCCTGGAGTTCGAGTCGCCGGGCTCCAAGCGCCCGCTCACGCGCGCCCGGCACTTCGAGCGCATGGTGGGCCTCAAAGCCCGCGTGCGCGCCGACGGGCACGCCTTCACCGCGCCCATCAAGGGCGTGCAGGGCGAGCACGTGACCTTCGACGTGAACGGCGAGGACGTCACGCTGGACGCCGGCCACATCCAGGCGAACCTGGCCGAGTTCCCGGACCGGCACCGCTGAGCCCCCACACAGTCCGGCCCCTGCGGCCGAAAGGAAGAGTGAGATGACCCAACCGGAATTCAACTTCGCGGACGCGCTACGCGAGGTCGCGCAGGCGCGCAACATCAACGAACTGCAGCTGATCGAGGCCTTCGAGCAGTCGCTGGCGCAGGCTTACACCCGCAACGTCGAGCCCGACCGCCGCATCGAGGTCCACCTCGATCCGCAGAGCGGCGAGCTGGAAGTGCTGGTCGTGCGCGAGGTCGTGGAGAAGGTCGAGGACGAGAACCTCCAGATCTCGCTGGCCGACGCGCTGGAACTCGATCCCGGCGTCGAGATCGGCATGGAGATGGAGTTCCCGGTCGAGAAGGAGAAGTTCTCCCGCATCGCCCTCCAGGCCGCCAAGCAGACGCTGACGCAGAAGATGCGCGAGACCGAGCGCAACGTGGTCTTCAACGAGTACAAGGACCGCGAGGGCCAAGTGCTCACCGCTCAGGTCGTCCGCAGCGACAACAAGGGCAACTGGTTTGTCGAACTCGGCGCGGGCGAGGCCATCTTGCCCCCCCGCGAGCAGATTCCCGGCGAGAAGCTCACGCCGGGCAACCGCGTGAAGATCTACCTCAAGGAAGTCCGCAAGACGCCCAAGGGCCCGACCATCCTGGCGAGCCGCGCCGACGAGCGGCTGCTGGACTACTTGCTGCGCCAGGAGATCCCGGAAGTCGCCAACGGCATCGTGGAGGTCAAGGCGATCGCGCGCGAGGCGGGACAGCGCTCCAAGGTGGCGGTGTTCTCGCACAACAGCAACGTCGATCCCATCGGCGCGTGTATCGGGCACCGCGGCAACCGCATCCAGGCCGTGACCGGCGAACTCGGCCGCGAGCGGGTGGACGTGATCCTGTGGGACGGCAGCACCCGCGACTTCATCCGCAACGCCCTGTCGCCCGCGAAGGTCGGTCTGATCGACGTGCACGTCGACCGCCGCGAGGCGACCGTGACGGTCACGCCGGATCAGCTGTCGCTGGCCATCGGCAAGGGCGGTCAGAACGTCCGGCTGGCCGCGAAGCTGACCGGCTTCAAGATCGACCTGCGCGAGACGGCCGCGATCAGCGACCTGGACAGCGCCATGCAGCAGGCGCTGCAGGGCGAGCAGGGTAGCCGCGACGACAGCGCCGCCGCCAAGTCCGCCTTCGACGCGCTGTTCAAGGACAGCAAGTCGGTGGCGACCGCCAGCCCGGACGACACCCAGGAGTGAGCGCGTGACCGGCCAGGGCACCCCCTTCCCCGTTCCCGCCCGGCACGTGCCGGAGCGCACGTGCGTGGCGTGCCGCCGCAAGCGGCCCCAGCCGGAGCTGCGGCGCGTGAGCCGCGTGGACGGGCAGTGGCGGGTGGTGACCGGGCCGCGCACGGGCCGGGGAGCGTACGTCTGCGCCGACTCGCCCGCGTGCTGGCAGGACAAGCGGCTGCGCCGGGCCTTCGGTGCCCAGGCACCAGTCCTCAGTGCGCTGCTGACCGCTCATGCCTGACCTGTTCCCAGACCAGCCTTTTATCGACGACTTTCATGCCGCGCCGCCCACGGGCGCGCGGACCTCACCGGAGGTGAGCATGTCGAAAATCCGAATCTATAGCCTCGCCAAGGAAGTGGGCGTGGACAATCACCGAATGCTCGAGATCCTCGACGGGCTCGGCGTGCAGTACAAGAGCGTCAGCTCGACCATCGAGGAAGACACGGTCGAACTCATCAAGCAGATCCTCGCGGAGGAGGGTACGGACGCCACCGGCGGCCAGGTGAGCGACCCCACGCCCGACACCGAGGTCGCCGGTGAGACGCCCGAACCCGCGGCGGCACCCCAACCCACGCCTGCGGTCCAGACCGCGGCGCCCACGCCGGAACCCGCGCCCGGCCAGATGCCCAGCGAGGGCCGTGCCGTGCCGCCCACCCCGACCGCCACGGCGCCGGCCAGTCCGGCGACGCAGGGCGCAGCGGCCACGCAGGTCGAGGAGCGGCCCACCGCCCCTGCCGAGCGTGAGGTGCCGCACCGCGCGCCGGTCGTGACGATCATGGGGCACGTCGACCACGGCAAGACGTCGCTGCTGGACTACATCCGCAAGACGAAGGTCGCGGCCAAGGAAGCGGGCGGCATCACCCAGCACGTCGGGGCCTTCGAGGCGCAGACCAGCAAGGGCCGCATCGTGTTCATCGACACGCCGGGCCACGAGGCCTTCACGACCATCCGTGCGCGCGGCGCGAACGTCGCGGACATCGCGATCATCGTGATCGCCGCCGACGACTCGCTGATGCCGCAGACGCGGGAAGCCATCGCCCACGCGCAGGCGGCCAAGGTGCCGATGATCGTGGCGATCAACAAGATCGACCTCGCGCAGGCCGATCCCGAGCGCGTCAAGACCGACCTCACGCAGCTGAACCTGGTGCCGGAAGAGTACGGCGGCGACCTCGTGGTCGTGCCCGTCAGCGCCCGCACCGGCGAGGGTGTCGAGGACCTGCTGGAGTACATCTCGCTGACCGCCGAACTCGAAGACCTGCGGGCCGACCCCAAGGGCACGTTCTCGGGCGTGATCATCGAGGGCAAGGTCGACAAGCAGGCCGGCGTGCTCGCCACCGTGATGGTGCAGGAGGGCACGCTGCACATCGGGGATTTCCTGGTGGTGGGCGAGCGCTACGGCAAAATCAAGGCCATGACCGATACGGGCGGCGGGCGCATCAAGGAAGCCGGCCCGAGCACGCCCGTGCAGGTGCTGGGCTTCAGCGACGTGCCCGAGAGCGGCGAGAAGGTCGTGTCGGCCAAGAACGAGCACGCCGCGCGTGAACTCGTGGACGCCCGCGCCGGTCAACGGCGCGACGCCGAGAACGCCCGCGTCCGCAACCGCCTGACCCTGGAAGAGATGATGGGGCCAGTGGGCACGGTACGCACCGTGAACCTGATCCTGCGCGCCGACACGCAGGGCAGCGTCGAGGCCCTCCAGGGCATCCTGGCGCGCAAGGAGAGCGAGGACGTCAAGATCAACGTGATGTTCGCCGGTATCGGTTCGCCCAGCGAGGCGGACGTGTTGCTGGCGAGCACCGCCGAGGCGACCATCCTGTGCTTCTCGGTGACGGCGGCGGGCGGCGTGAAGAAGATCGCGGACTCCAAGGGCGTGGAGATCAAGTCCTACCGCATCATCTACGAGCTGATCGACGAGGTGGACCGCCTGATCAAGGGCACGTCCGAGCCGGTCTTCGAGGAGAAGTACCTCGGCCGCGCGGAAGTCCGCATGGTCATCCGGCACCCCAAGAGCGGCAACATTGCCGGGTCGTACGTCACGGACGGCAGCCTCAAGCGCAACTCGAAGGCCAAGGTCACCCGCGGCCGGCAGGTCGTGTACGAGGGCACCATCGTGGGCCTCAAGCGCTTCAAGGACGACGTCCGCGAGGTGCAGACCGGCTACGAGTGCGGCATCAACCTCGACTGGGACGACGTGATGGAAGGTGACATCATCGAGGCCAGCGAGATGGTCGAGGTCACCTCGGCCTGAGGCTGACAGCACAACAGAAGCGACCGGACGCAGCATGTCCGGTCGCTTTTGTTCTGGTGTGGGGTCAGGTGCCGCTGGTGCCCGAGGTGCTGCCCGACGGCGCAGCGGGGGCCGTCTGGTCCTGGCCGCGCGGACCGCCGCCGGGGCCACCGTCCGGGCCGTGACCCGGGCCGCCAGGACCACGCATGCCACGCCCGCCGCCGATGGCGAAGGGGTTCTGCTGGAGGCGCTGCTTCATCTCGGCGGCGCGGTCGCTGGGGAAGTCGCCAGCCTTGACGCCCTGGTCAATCGTGGCGCTGCCCGCCGCGATGGCCGCGCTCTTGAGCTTCGTCACGCTGATACCGAGCTGCGCGGCGAGCTTTTGCAGGAACACGTCCGCGTAGTTCGTGCCGCTGAACTGGCGCGGGGCGGTCTGACCGGGCTGGGTGCCGGGCTGGCTGGGGCGCTGGCCGGGCGCCACCGGCTGCACCCGCTGCGCCTGCGCGGTCACGTCCGGGGTGGAGGCGCTGCCGGCGGTCGTGGTGCCCTGCTGGGCGAGCACCAGGCCCACCGTGAGGGGCAGCGTGGCGAAGGCGATCAGCGGCAGGCGGCTGGTCTTGCGGCGGGCGGTGACATTCTCGGGCTGGCGGGGGGTGGTCTCGTTCACAGGTCACGCTCCTTGGGGTTCGGGTGGCCGGGGGTTCCATGTCCCTTCCACGCCCACAGGGTGCGGGGGCGCGGTTAGGGGGCGGCTAACGCGGCTGAACGGACGCTGAACGCTGCCCGGACGCGGCCGCGGGGTCAGGTGGCGTTCAGGGCCGGTCTGGTATGCTGTGGCGCTTTGAGACGACCGGGCATGTCCTTGCAGTTCTGGCAGGTTCGCGTGGCGGCCTGGCCGGGCCTGCTGACGCTGCTGTCGCTCCTGGCCGTGGTGCTGGGCACACCCGCACGCGTGCCGGAACAGGCGCCGCGCCTGACCGCAGGGAATGTCACGCCGCTGACTCCGGAACTGCGCGCCGCGCCGCAGCCCTCCCCAGGCGTGCCGCTGCTGGCCCCGCCGGCCCCCACGCCCGAGTGGGCGCAGCGGCCGGCGCTGCTCGCGTCGCGGTTCTTCTGGGCGTGGTCTCCCCCGGCGCAGCGCCTTGACCTGACGGTGCTGGGCCGGCGGCAGACGGACGGCGGCTGAGCGGGGCGTGCAGCTTTCCCCGGCCTATCCCACCGCGTCCACTGAACAGGAGACCTTCCCGTGACCTACGGCAACAAGAACACCCGCAACCGAGGCGGCAACGACCGCCGTCCCCCTCCACCCCGGCGCACGCCGTCCGGCCGCAGCAGCGCGTCGCGCTGGACGCCCCTGCTCCTGCTGATCACGCTGCTGGTGAGCCTCGCCTACATCTGGCGGCCGTGGGAGCACCGCGACAACCTGTGGACGATCTGGAATCCCGGCAAGTACGAGTTCATGACGCTGGGCCTCGACCTCAAGGGCGGCCTGCGCATCGAGCTGGCCCCCGAGTCCGGCACGGCCACCAAGGACGACCTCGACCGCGTGAAGACCGTGATCGAGAACCGCATCAACGCGCTGGGCGTGGCCGAGCCGACCGTGACCGTCTCGGGCGGCAAGCGCGTGGTCGTGGAGATTCCCGGCGCCACGCCGGCCGTGCAGCAGCGCGCCCGCGAGATCATCCAGCGCACCGCGCGCCTAGAGTTCCGGATCGTGCAGCAGAGCGCCCAGCCGGACGCCACGCTGCGCACCCAGAAGCCCGAGACCGGCGGCTACACGCTGGCGCAGCTCGGCCCGGTCGAGGCGACCGGTGAGGTCATCGCCAACGCCCAGGCCGGCACGGACCAGCGCACCGGCGCGTGGGTCGTGACCTTCCAGAACACCGACAAGGGCGCGAACACCTTTGGGGAGTTCACCGGCAAGAACGTCGGACGCCTGATGGCGGTCGTGCTGGACGACCAGATCCAGAGCGTGGCGACCATCCAGCAGAAACTCTTCCGCGACGTGCAGATCACCGGGAGCTTCTCGGCCGAGGAAGCCAACCAGCTCGCGCTGGTGCTCAAGTCCGGCGCGCTGCCCATCAAGATCAAGACCGAGGCCGAGCAGGCCATCGGGCCGACGCTGGGTGCCGACGCCATCCGCAGCGGCGCGATCGCCGGCCTGGTCGGCATCGTGCTGGTGTTCGTGATGCTGTTCGCGTACTACGGGTTGTGGTTCGGGCTGGTGGGAGCGCTGGGCCTGCTGTTCTCCAGCATCATCATCCTGGGCATGCTGGCGGGCTTCGGCGCGACGCTGACGCTGCCGGGGATCGCCGGGCTGGTGCTGACCATCGGGGCGGCCGTGGACGGCAACGTGATCTCCTTCGAGCGCATCAAGGAAGAGCTGACCAAGGGCAAGGGCATCAAGAACGCCATCGGCGCCGGGTACCAGCACTCGACCGCCGCGATCCTCGACGTGAACGCGTCGCACCTTCTGTCGGCGCTGGCGCTGTACAACTACTCGACCGGCCCGGTGAAGGGCTTCGCAGTCACGCTGATCATCGGCGTGGTGGCGTCCACCTTCTCGAACCTGGTGTTTGCCAAGTGGTTCATCACGTGGCTCGCGCAGCGGCGCCCGAACATGAGCGCGCCGAACTGGGTCAAGAACACGCACTTCGACTTCATCAAGGCCGCGCCGGTCGTGACCACCCTGAGCGTGCTGCTCGCCCTGGGCGGGCTGGGCGTGCTCGCGGCGCGCGGCCTGAACTACGGCGTGGACTTCACAGCCGGCACCACCCTGACTGTGAAGACGAACGCGAACACCACCACCGAGCAGGTGCGGTCGGCGGTGGCCGGGGCCGCCGTGCCGGGCGTGACGGCCCAGAGCGCGTCCATCCAGCGTGACATCACGCCGGGGCAGTCGGGCGCCCAGTACAACATCAAGGTGCCCGAGCTGACGACCGCGCAGATCACCACGCTCGGCAGCGCCATCGCCAAGCTGCCGGGCGGTCAGGTGCAGGCGACCGCGACGGTCGGCCCGGCCGTGGGGCAGGAACTCACGGACAAGACCATCAAGGCCGTGCTGCTGGGCATGGCGCTGATCCTGATCTACGTGGGCTTCCGCTTCGACTTCATCATGGGCCTGGGCTCGATCCTGGCGGTGGTGCACGACGTGGGCATCGTGATGGGCCTGTACTCGCTGCTGGGCCTGGAGTTCACCATCGCCACGGTGGCGGCGGTGCTGACCCTGATCGGCTACTCGCTGAACGACTCGATCATCGTGTCCGACCGCATCCGCGAGAACATCAAGGAGATGCGCGGGAAGTCCTACCGCGAGATCGTGAACACCAGCATCAACCAGACGCTGTCGCGCACGATCATGACGTCCGTGAGCACCATGCTGCCGCTGCTGAGCCTGCTGATCTTCGGCGGGCCGGTGCTGCGCGACTTCAGCTTGATCCTGATCGTGGGGATCATCATCGGGACGTACTCCAGCATCTACATCGTGGCGCCGCTGGTCGTGTACTTCGAGGAGTGGAACCGCCGCCGCAAGTCCGGTGGGCAGCCCGCCAAGGCCTGACCGCCCTCCCCTCTCCGCCCGTCTCCACCCGGAGGCGGGCTTTTCAATTGCCATCCAAAACCGGGCTTAGACATATCGTGTGGATGGTAGCGGCCGCACGCTATCCTGCCCGGCATGACTGCACCGGAGCAACTCAGCGTCGCCATCGTCGGCGGCAGCGGCTACGCGGGCGGGGAATTCCTGCGCCTCGCCCTGAACCACCCACACCTGAACGTCACCCAGGTGACCAGCGAACGCAACGCGAACACACCCGTCAGCCTCGTGCACCCGAACCTGCGCGGCCGCACGACCCTCAAGTTCCGCAAGGTGGCCGACCTGGAACCGGCCGACATCGTGGTGCTGGCTCTGCCGCACGGCAGCGCGGCCAAGCGCATCGGGGAGTTCACCGCCAAGGGCCGCATCGTGGTGGACCTCTCGGCCGACTTCCGCCTGAAGGACCCGGCGGTGTACCGCGCGACCTACGGCGAGGACCACCCCGCCCCGGAGCAGCTGGCCGAGTGGGTGTACGGCAACCCGGAACTCCACCGCGAGGAGCTGGTCGGCGCGACCCGCATCGCGTGCGCCGGGTGCTTTGCCACCAGCGTGATCCTGGCGCTGTATCCCCTGCTCAAACTCGGCGTGCTGCTGCCCAAGGACATCACCGCGACCGGGCTGGTCGGCAGCAGCGCGGCCGGAGCGAGCGCGTCCGACAGCTCGCACCACCCGGAGCGTGCCGGCAGCCTGCGCGTGTACAAGCCCGTCGGGCACCGGCACACCGCCGAGGCGCGCCAGGAACTGCCGGGCAATTTTCCGCTGCACCTCACCGCGATCAGCACGCCGCGCGTGCGGGGCATCCTGACCACCGTGCAGGCGTGGGTGCCGGACGGCTGGAGCGACAAGGACGTGTGGAGCGCGTACCGCGAGGTGTACGGGCAGGAGCCGTTCATCCGGATCGTCAAGGTCGCCAAGGGAATCCACCGCTACCCCGATCCCATGCTGCTGGACGGCACGAACTACTGCGACCTCGGCTTCGAGATGGACCCGGACACCGGGCGCGTGGTGCTGATGTCCGCCATCGACAACCTCGTGAAGGGCACCGCCGGGCACGCCATCCAGAGCCTGAACATCAGCCAGGGCTGGGCTGAGACGACCGGGCTGGAGTTCGCAGGCCTGCACCCGGCGTGACGAGGCCTCCCTCGACAGTCCTGTAGGCAGACGGCACCCGTGCACAGACCGGCAGGCAGCGGCGCTGCCGCGGCATGGCCCTCTGCCATGGTTTGTGGGCGACCCGGCCGTTCCATCAGACCCCTTCCCGCAGCAGCGATTTTCATTCGTAAAGCAATCGGAGAAATTTCTTGACATTCATCAGGCAGCCGGGCAGAATGCCACGCACGAGGCCACCCATGACCCCAGAACTCCCGGAAGCTCCCGTCAATTACGTCCCGCTGATCCCCGCGCGCTCGTGGGCGATCATCGACTCCACCCTGCGGGAGGGCGAGCAGTTCGCCAAGGGGAACTTCAAATCGGGCGACAAGATCGAGATCGCCCGCGCGCTGGACGCCTTCGGCGCGGAGTTCATCGAGGTGACCACCCCGATGGTCAGCGAGCAGACCCGCGAGGACATCATCAAGCTGACCTCATTGGGCCTGAAGTCGAAGTTCCTGACGCACGTGCGCTGCCACATGGAAGACGTGCAGCGGGCCGTGGACACCGGCGTGCACGGCCTGGACCTGCTGTTCGGCACCAGCTCGTTCCTGCGCGAGTTCAGCCACGGCAAGGACATCGCCGGGATCATCGCGTCGGCGCAGAAGGTGATCGGGTGGATCAAGGACAATCACCCGCAGCTCCAGATCCGCTTTTCTGCCGAGGACACCTTCCGTAGCGAGGAAGCCGACCTGATGGCCGTGTACCGCGCGGTCTCGGACCTGGGCGTGCACCGGGTCGGGCTGGCGGATACCGTGGGCGTCGCCACGCCGAGGCAGGTGTATACGCTAGTGCGTGAGGTCCGCAAGGTGATTCACGCCGAGTGCGGCATCGAGTTCCATGGCCACAACGACACCGGCTGCGCGGTCTCCAACGCCTACGAGGCCATCGAGGCGGGTGCCACGCACATCGACACGACCATTCTGGGCATCGGGGAGCGCAACGGCATCACGCCGCTGGGCGGCTTCCTGGCCAGGATGTTCACCTTCGATCCGCAGGGCCTGACCGAGAAGTACGACCTGGAACTGCTGCCGGAACTCGACCGCATGATCGCGCGGATGGTGGACCTGCCCATTCCGTGGAACAACTACCTGACCGGCGAGTTCGCGTACAACCACAAGGCCGGGATGCACCTCAAGGCCATCTACCTGAATCCCGGCGCGTACGAGGCGATTCCGCCCGGCGCCTTCGGCGTGGGCCGGCGCATCCAGGCGGCCAGCAAGGTCACGGGCAAGCACGCCATCGCCTACAAGGCCCGCGAACTGGGCCTGCACTATGGCGAGGACGCCCTGCGCCGCGTGACGGATCACATCAAGGCGCTGGCCGAGCAGGACGAACTGGACGACGCCCACCTGGAGCAGGTCCTGCGCGAGTGGGTCAGCGCGTAGGCAGGGCCGGGACGGCCGCCGCCCGCCCGTGCTGGAATGGGCCGTCATGAGTGCCGATCCGGTTCGTTACCGCACCTTCTCTCCCGCCGGCCAGGATGGCGGCAAGCGCGTGGCCGTGTTCTCCGAGGCCAGGGGCGATCTCCAGGCCCGGGCGGCGGCGTCCGGCGAGCCGCTGAACGTGTTCGTGGACAGCGGCGACGCCACGTCCCTCACCCTGCGCGTCTACACGCCCACGCGCGAGAAGGGCAGTTCCGACAGCGCGGCCATCGCCGCCCTGGCGTGGTGGGCGTCCACCCGGCCGGTGTCTGACCTGATGGAGGTCACGATGGCCGGCGAGACGCTCAGCGCGCAGCTGTGCGGCGGCGAGTGGCTGCTGCGGCAGGGCGTGGTCGAGGTCGGGGACGCCGCGGCCGACCTCTCTTCCCTCGGGCTGGCCGGAGCGCCGTGCTGGACGGCGAGCACCGCGCGGCCCAACCTCGTGGTGGCAGTGGCCGACGTGGACGCGCTGGACGCCTTCATGCCAGACGCAGGGGCGATCTCGGCCGTCAACACCTCGACGGGCACGACCGGACTGATCGTCTATGGGCCGGGCGGCCCAAACCGCGCCGACGTGAGCTTCCGCGCCTTTGGGCCGCTGAAGGGCTTCGCGGAGGACGCCGCGAGCAGCAACATGCTCGCGTGCCTGGTGGGCGTGCTGGGGCACTGCGGGCACCTGCCGGCCGACACCAACCTGCTGCGGGCCGCCCAGCGCATGCCCGGTGCCCTGTCGCAGCTGAGCGCGCAGTTCGGCGCGGCGGAGGGGGGCGTGGAGGTCTGGGTGGGCGGCCGGGCGGAAATCACGGCGTCGTCCACGGTGCCGGCGGGCAGCGGCGGCTAGACTGGTCGGCATGGAGCTTCTTCTCGACCTGCACCCCGACGCGTACCCCCTGGAGGGCTTCCGGCGGCGGCAGCTGCTGGAGTGGGTGTACGGGCAGGGCGTGGGCACCTTCGACGCCATGACGAACCTGCCTGCCGACACCCGCGCGCAGCTCGCGGCGTCGTACCACCTGAATCCCTACCGCGAGATCGAGACGGTCCGCAGCGCCGACGGGTCCGTCAAGTACCTGTTCACGCTGCACGACGGTCGCCAGATGGAGGCCGTGTACATGCCGTATCTCGACCGCCGCACCATCTGCGTGTCCACGATGGTAGGCTGCCCCGCCAGGTGCGCGTTCTGCGCCACGGGCGCCATGGGCTTCGGCCGCAACCTGACGCCGGGCGAGATCGTGGGGCAGATCCTCGCGGTGGCCGGCGGCGAGGGCCTGGAACCGCGCGAGCTGCGCAACCTGGTGTTCATGGGGATGGGCGAGCCGCTGCTGAACTACGCCAACACCATGCAGGCCGCCCGTATCCTGCTGCACCCGCTGGCCCTGGGCATGAGCAAACGCCGCGTGACGCTCTCTACCGTCGGGTTGCCCAAGGGCATCCGGCAGCTCGCCGCCGAGGACGACCTGGGCATCAAGCTGGCGATCAGCCTGCACGCCCCGGACGACGAGACGCGCAACACGATCATTCCGACCGGGCACCGCAACTCGGTCGCGGAGATCATGGACGCCGCGCGCGAGTACCAGGCGGCAACCGGCCGGCGCGTGACCTTCGAGTACGCCATGCTGCGCGGCGTGAACGACCACCTGTGGCAGGCCGAGGCCCTGGCGGGCCTGCTGCGCGGGCTGGTCAGCCACGTCAACCTCATTCCCATGAATCCGTGGGAGGGTTCGGGCTTCGAGTCCAGCAGTGAGGAGCAGATCCAGGCCTTCTACGACGCCCTGGAGGCGCGCGGCATCGACGTCAGCGTGCGGCGCTCGCGCGGCAAGGACGCCGGAGCGGCGTGCGGTCAGCTCGCCCTGAAACGGCCCGGCGCGGTGGCGGGCACCGCCTGATCGCCTCGACCTCTGCACTTCGAGCACAGAGGACCGCCGACTGAACCTGCGACTGTATGGACAGATGGTCGGCCGGTCACCGTCCAGGGGGCAGACACAGCGGGCCGACCGCGCCCGCTGTGACAGATGAGTAAGGGTTCAGCAAGACCTAAATGCTACGCTATTCGCGTTTCCGCATTCCAGGAGGCTTTCAGGTGACGCAACCGACCCGCTATGTACTGACCGGCCTGATGCTGGCCCTCGCCACGCCTGCCTCCGCCCAGACCCTGGTGGAGACGGTGACGACCACCAGCATCCAGAACACCCTCAATTCCGCGGACGCCGCGAACACCCTGAAGGTTCCCGCCGTTCCCACCACACCGGCCCCGGCCACCGATCCGGCCGGCGGCACCACGGCCGCGCCCGCCGTGACCGTCACGCCGCTCAGCGCCGGGCAGCAGCAGCAGCTCAGGGCGGCGCAGCTGGCCTTCCAAGCGGGGCAGTACGCCCAGGCCCGGCGGCAGTTCGAGGCGCTGGTGGCCGCGAACTACACCAACCCCGAGCCGCATTTCGGGCTGGCGCTGACCTTGATTGCCCAGAAGGACGACAAGGGCGCCACCTTTGAACTGGGGCAGTTCATGGCGCTGGCCCCGGACCGCTTCGAGGGGCCGTATAACCTTGGCGTGCTCGCCACCCGCGCCGGCCGCTACGACGACGCGCTGAAGCTGTACACCGACGCTGCTGTCCTGATGAAGGACAAGGCCACGCCCGCCGCGCAGCGACAGGTGCTGGACGCGCTCTCGGCCGAGCAGACCCGCAAGGCCGACTTCACGGGCCTGAGCACCACCCTCGCCGCCCTGGTCGCCCTCGATCCCACCAACCAGGACGCGCAGTACCGTCTCGCGCAGGCCCGCACGCTGTCCGGCCAGGGCGCCGCCGCGCTGCCCGGTGTCTACGCGCTGCTCAAGCAGGCGCCTGCCCGCGCCGACGCCGCCCTGCTGCTCGCGGACATCTACGTGGCGCAGGGCCTGCCCGACCGCGCCCTGCGGGAACTGAACGCCGCGCTGACCCGCGTGACCGTTCCTGCGGACCGCAGTGACCTGCTGCTGCGCAAGGCGAACCTGCTGGCCGCCAGTGGCGACACCTACAGCGCCGTGCTGTCCGCCCAGAACGCCACCCGCGAGAACGGCCGCAACGCCGCCGCCTTCGCCCGCCTGGGCGAACTGCGCGCGGCGCGCAACGACCGGCCCGGCGCGCTCACCGCGTACCTGAACGCCGTGAAGCTCGCGCCGCAGAACGCTGCGTACCGCGTGGCCCTGGCAGGGGTCCGCCTCGGCATGAACCAGACGGCCGAGGCCGCCGCCGACGCCGCGGCCGTCCTGGCCCTCAAACCCCAGGGCGCCACGCTGGCCCGGGCACAGTACGTGCAGGGCGTCAGCGCGTACCGGCAGGGCCAGTACGCCCAGGCCGTCAAGGTCCTGACCGCCAGTCAGGCTGCTGCGCCCAGCGCCGACGCCGCCCTGTGGCTGGGCCTGAGCGCGTACGCCGCCGGGGATTACGCCACCGCCGCCGGCGCCCTGGCCGAGAGCGTGAAGCTCGACCCGACCCGCACCGCCCGCCAGAACCTCGCGTCCGCCCTGCTCGCCAGCGCGCGCTACCCCGAGGCCGAGGCCGTGCTGCGCGGCCTGGTCAGCGAGGACGCGAAGAATGCCGACGCGTGGTTCATGCTCGGCCTGGCCCAGCGCGCGCAGCAGCGTGAACAGGACGCCCGCGTATCCCTGAAAACCGCCGCCACCCTCGGCAGCGTCCGGGCCCAGGGAGCCCTGAAGTGAGCCGACCCGCCACCCGGCCACGCCGCTGGCCAGACCTGCTGATCGGCGTGCTGGTCGTGCTGCTGCTGGTCGGGTTTGGCCTGCTGCTGTTCCGGCCCGAGACGCGTACGGCGATGACCCCGGCCGCCACGCCCGCCACCCCGGCCGCCAGCACCGAGACAACCAGCATTCCCAGCGCGCCCACGCCCGCCGAGACGACGGCCCAGACGCCCGCCCCCGCGCCCGCCCAGAGCGGCACGGCGACCACGTCGGAACCGCCCACCATCGCTGCCGCTCCCGTCGAGGCCACGCCGCCTGTCAGCGCCACCCCGGCCCAGGGCACGGCCACCACAACGCCCACGGAGCAGCCGGACCAGCCCGCGACCACGCCCACCACCGCCACGCCGCGCAGCGGCGGCGCAGTCGCCACCAGCGAGCAGCGCGTGCCGCTGCGCAGCGACTACCGCATCACGCTCGGCACCTTCAGCACGTCCCAGGCGGCCACCACGGCTGCCGCCTCCGTCAGTGCCCTCGGGTACACCGTATACCCCATCGACCTCGGCTCGCAGGTGGTCGCCCAGGTCGGCCCCTTCGCGGACGAGACCAGCGCCCGGCAGGCCCTCGCCGACATCCAGCGGGCCTACCCCGGCGCGCTGCTGTACCCGCCGCGTGGCCGCAGCCTCGGCCAGAACAACGCGGGCGGCGGTGCCAGCACGGCTGCCAACCCAAGCGCTTCCGCCGCCGAGACCACCGCCACGCCCGCGCCGGCCCCCGCACCCAGCGGTCCCACGTACCTGCAGGTGGGCGCCTTCGACCGCGTGGAGAGCGCCCAGAAACTCGTGCAGCAACTCCGCGACCTGGGCTACGCGCCCACCGTCAACGCCCCGGAAGGCAAGAAGGTGACCGTGCTGGTCGGCCCGTACACCGGCGACGCCGTCACGCGCACCGAGCAGCGCCTCAGCGGCAGCGGCATCGACCACTTCCGGGTGCGCTGACGTGGCCGAGATCCCCACCGCCGCGATCAGCCGCCTGGTCACGTACCTGCGCATCCTCGAACAGCTCGAGGCGCAGGACGTCAGCCGGACCAGCAGCAGCGACCTCGCGGAACGGGCCGGGGTCAGCGCCTTTCAGGTCCGCAAGGATCTCGCGTACTTCGGACGATTCGGCACGCGCGGCATGGGCTACACCGTGGCCATCCTCAAACGCGAACTCGTCCGCGTGCTGGGTCTCAACCAGACGTGGAACGTGGTCATCGTCGGCATGGGCCGCCTCGGGCAGGCCATCGCCAACTACCCCGGCGCCAGCGATTACCAGTTCCAGTACGCCGGCCTGTTCGACGTCAGCCCTGCCATCGTCGGCCAGCAGATCCGCAACCTCACCGTCCGGCACATGGACGACCTGAAGACCTTCGTCGCGCAGAATAAGGTGGACATGGGTTTTCTGGCTGTACCGCCCGACCGCGCGCAGGACGCTGCGCAGGCCCTCGTCAGCGCCGGCGTGCGCGGCATCCTGAATTTTGCGCCGGTCGTCATCCAGCCGCCCACCGAGGGCGGCGCGCAAGAAATCAGTGACGAGTGGCGTGCTGTGATCATCGAGAACGTCGACTTCCTCGCGGGCATGAAGCGCCTCGCTTTCTACATCCTCAATCCCCATCTCAAAGACGCCCCCCTGACGGAGGACACCGAATGAAGAAGCTGCTTGCCCTGCCCATGCTCGCCCTGCTGATTGCCGCATGCGGCACCGCGCCCGGTCAAGTCTCCGGCAACAGCCGCGCTTCGGTCGGCGTCTCGGTGGACGACTCGAAAGCGACCGCGGTGGCGAAGAAGACCGTGACGCCTGCCACCACGACCACTCCAGAAAAAATTTCATGGACGATCACGCCCGGCGGTGGCGTGACCTTCACCTTCATGACGAGGCCCGGTTCGGACGCGGTGTACCTCACCGGTTACCGCGTCGTCAAGGACGTCCTGACGACGGCGGGCGGGACCACGACCACGACCACCAACGCCCAGGTGAACAAGGCCGACCTGTACCTCACGTCCGGTTTCACCTGTACCGCCCGCACGACCCTCAACTCCTGCCCGTTCAACGCCACGGACGCGGTGCCCTCGAACGGCATTCCCGGCCAGCTTGCCATCGGTCTCGATGGCGGCCTGGGCGACCTGGTCGTGGCGACCGACGCCAGTGTCAGCCGGGTCACGGATCTGGAGTTCTACGGCACCAGCAGCAACGGCCAGCCCGTGACGGTCGCGGTGAGCGGTGTGGTCAGCACCGGCAGCAAGCAGGGCGACAACTGAGGACCAGCCCCAGGTGACAACGAGGGAGGGCCCGCAGCACAGTCCGCTGCGGGCCCTCCCTCGTCTGCGCTCAGAACTTGATCGTGTATTCCGCGAAGCCATCGTCGCGGGTGCGCACCAGCGTGGCGCCCGTCGGCAGGTACTTCTGGGCGTTGGGGCTGCTGACGTACAGCAGGGTCACGCCGGGGATGGGCGTGAGTTTCCAGTTGCCGTCGGCAGTGGGGTTGATGGTCTTCTGCTGGTTGAAGTACCCGATGATCGCCTGGCGGGTTTCGTCGGGAGCGGCCAGGACGATGTTCTTGCCGTCCAGACCGGGGAAGCTGCCGCCGCCGGACGCGCGGTAGTTGTTGGTGGCGACCACGAACTTGGCCGCCGGATCGATGGGCTTGCCCTGGTACTGCAGGTTCTTGATGCGGTGGGCGCCTGCGGCCACGACCTGACCCTGGGCGTTGTAGCGGCTGGGCTGGGTGACGTCGATCTCGTAGGTCACGCCGTCGATGATGTCGAAGTTGTAGGTGGGGAAGGAGTCGTCCACCAGCACCTGGGGTTCAGTCTTGGCGGGGTCGATCTGCTTGAACTGCCCGGCCGCGCGTTCCAGCCATTCCTGCACCTGCGCGCCGGTCACGACGACCGCCTGCACGGTGTTCGGGTACACGTACAGGTCGGCGACGTTCTTGATGGCGAGCGTGCCGGCGGGGATGTCGGTGTAGTAGCTGGGGCCGCTGCGTCCGCCGGCCTTGAAGGGAGCGGCAGCGGACAGCACCGGCAGGTCCTTGTACTCGGTGGTGCTCAGGGCGTTCTTGACATACGAGGTCTGGGCGTTGCTGACGAGCTGCACGCTGGGGTCGTCCTGCACCAGCGCCCAGTAGGAGTTGATGGGCGTGGTCAGGTCCGCGACCTTACCGCGCACATATTCCAGGGTGCCCTCGTGCGCGGCCTTGACGGCGGCGGCGATGGCCGGGTCGGGCGTGACGAGGTTCTTCTTGGCCGCGGCGTCCCAGATGGGACGAACGCTGGCCTTGCCGCCCGTGATGGCCCAGCGGTTGCCCTTTTTGGTCAGGGTCAGGTCCACGATGCCGAGGTCGTTGCCCCAGAAGCCGGCCATGACGGTGGGCTTGCCGTTGATGGTGCCGTTGGTGATGTCCGCGCCGGGGATGCTCTTGTACACCGGGCCGGGGAACACCTGGTGGCTGTGGCCGGAGAGCACCACGTCGATGCCGTCCACCTTGGTCAGTTCGGTGGCGGCGTTCTCCTGGCCGGGCTGGTAGTCGGCGGCGATACCGGTGTGGGCGATGGCGACGATCACGTCCGCGCCCTTGGCCTTCATCTCGGGCACGAACTTGCGGGCGGTCTCGACGATGTCGCGGGTGGTGACCTTGCCGTCGAGGTTGCTCTTGTCCCACTGCACGATCTGCGGGGGCAGGAGGCCGATGATGCCGACGTTGATGTAGTACGGGCGGCCGTAGGTGTCGCGCACCAGCTTGCGCTGGATCAGGTACGGGGTGAACGCGTTCTTGTCGTTGGCGGGGTTGCCGTCGCCGTCCTCCGCGTAGGTGTTGGCGCTGACGATGGGCATGGGCGCGGCGGCGATGATCTGCTGGAGGAAGGGCAGACCGTAGTTGAACTCGTGGTTGCCGAGGTTGCCCGCGTCGTAGTGCAGGGTCGCCATGGCGGCGTGCATGGGGTGCATGGTGCCGGCCGGCAGCGGCTTGATGCGCGCCACGTAGTCGCCCAGCGGATTGCCCTGGATCAGGTCGCCGTTGTCGTACAGCAGCGTGTTGACCTTCTCGTCGCGCGCCTGCTTGATCAGCGTGGCGGTGTATTCCAGGCCGTACTCACCGGTGGGCTTGTCCTGGTAGTAGTCGTAGCCGAGGGCGGCGGTGTGGAGGTCCGTGGTCTCCAGAATGCGGAGGTCGACGGTCTGCGCGCCGGCTGCGCTGAGCAGCAGCGCTCCGATCAGGAACGTGGAGTGTTTCATCCACCGCAGGATACGCCCGCCGGTCAGGGTGGTGTCGGCTGCCCGGGACCGTGCTGGCGGAGGTTGGAACCACTGTTCAGGCGGGCGCCAGCACGCTCCTGTCGAGGTCGCGGACGGCGGCCACACCGATCAGCGCGAGCGTCAGGTCAAGGTCCGCGAGGACGTTCTGGATGACCTCGCGCACACCTTCCTCGCCGGCGATGGCCAGGCCGTAGGCGTAGGGGCGGCCCAGCAGCACGGCGCGGGCGCCCAGGGCCACCGCCTTGACGATGTCCGCGCCGGTGCGCACGCCGCTGTCGAACAGCACCGGCACGTCTCCGGCGGCGGCCACCACGCCGGGCAGGGCGTCGAGCGCCCCGACCGCGCCGTCCACCTGCCGGCCCCCGTGGTTGGAGACGATCATGGCGTCCACGCCGCGCGCCGCGGCCTCGCGGGCGTCGTCCGGATGCAGGATGCCCTTGAGGACGATGGGCAGGCGGGTCCATTCACGCAGGCGGGCGAGGTCGTCCCACGTGAGGTCCGGCCGGGTGTACGTGGCGGTGAAGCGGGCGACCGCAGCGCGCATCTGCTCCAGGCTGAGGTGGTAGGGACGGCCCCTCGCGGCGAGTTCCGCGCCGGCGCGCAGCAGGGCGGGCGTGCGCGGCGGCGTGGTGGCCGGGCCGGGCTGGGGCCCATGCAGGTGCGCGCGGAATACCGGGTCGCTGAGGTACTGCGCCAGGCCCCGGCCGCGCATGAACGGCAGGTGGCCCAGGTCGAGGTCCCGGGGCCGCCAGCCGAGCACGGTCGTGTCCAGCGTCAGGACGATAGCCTGCGCGCCGCACGCCTCGGCGCGGCGCAGCAGCGAGCGGGTCAGGTCGTCGTCGCGGCTCCAGTACAGCTGGAACCAGCGCGGGCTCTCCCCCATCTCCGCCGCGCAGTCCTCCATCGGCACGGACGCCTGCGAGGAGTAGATGAACGGCACGCCCTCGGTGGCGGCGGCGCGGGCCACGGCGCGGTCGGCGTCCGGGTGGGCGCACTCCAGCACCCCCAGCGGCGCGAGCAGCAGCGGCGTGGCGTAGGTGTGCCCCAGCACGCTCACGCTGAGGTCGCGCTCCGTATGGCCGCGCAGGTGCCGGGGCAGCAGTTGCACGCGCTCGAAGGCGGCCAGGTTGGCGCGCAGCGTGCGCTCGGCGCCGGCCCCGCCCGCCAGGTACGCGAAGTCCGGCGCCTTCAGGTGCACGCGCGCCGCCTCCTGGAGCCGCTCGGGCGCGACGGGTACGGCGGGTTTCTCGCCGCCCAGGCCGCGGACGTACACCTGGGTCTGGCGCTGCCGGCCGCGGCCCACGGGTTCAGAGGTCATGTCCACAGCTTAGGCACGCCGTGTTCAGACGATGTGAAGACGCCGCACGCCGAACGGACGCGCCCGCTCCGGCCGGTGGGCGGGAGCGGGCGGATCACCGGTAAGCGGTCAGGACGGTTCGCGGGCCGGGGTGTCGCGCGTCTTTTTGGCCTTCGGCAGCACGTCTGCGAGGTCCGCGGGCGTGATGGACCGTTCCTGCGCGCCCAGGCTGGTGGCGGCCAGAGCGCCGGCGGCGTTGGCGGCGCGGGCGGCCTCGGCCATGTTCACGCCGCTCAGCACCGCGTGCGCGAATGTGGCGGTGAAGGTGTCGCCGGCGCCGGTGGTGTCCACGACGTCGCCTTCCGGGAGCACGGCGTCCACGAGTTCGGTGTCGGTGGGCGTCCACGTGATCGAGCCCATCTTGCCGACCTTCACGACCACGCGCTGCGCGCCGGCTTGCCCGAGTTTCGCCAGCGCCGCGCTGATGCTGCCGGTGCCAGTCAGGGCCTGGAGTTCGTGCTGGTTGAGGGTGAGGTAGTCCGAGCCGATCACGTCGTCCAGCAGGCTGGTGCGGGCCTTGTTCACGGCGCCGGTGCCCAGGTCGATGAACACCGGCACCGCCTTCTTGGCGCCGCGGGCGTACGCGATGGCCTGGAGGGCGTACTCGCGCTGCGGCCCCTCGATCAGGGCGTAGGCATTCACGATCAGGGCGTCGCTGGTCTCGATGTCCCGCTTCTTCAGCTTGGCCGGATCGAGCTGGCGGTTGGCGGCGCCGTCGCTGATCATGGTGCGGTCGCCGGCGTCGGTCTGCATGACGGTGATGGTGCTGGTCAGGTGCTGGTCGTCCTGCTGGATGGCGCCGGTGCCCACGCCGCTGCGGCGCACGTGGCTCAGCGCGTACTCCGCGAAGGGGTCGACGCCGACGCACGCGGCGAGCGTGACGGTGTGGCCCAGGCGGGCCAGCGTGACGCTGATGGTGCCGCCCGCGCCGCCGGGTTTCATGCTGGCACGCAGCGGCGTGACTTCCTCGCCGGCCCGCGGCAGGCGGCCGAGGTGGTACAGGTGGTCGACGGTGACGTCGCCGATTACGTAAAACTTCACGGTGGAGACCTCCGGGGCCGGCGTACTGGCCCCTGCCGGGGAATGCGGTGGCTGCAACTGGTCGGTGACCTGGCGTTACCGTACCACGCCGAGTTCCCGCGCAAGGGCTTCCAGCGCCGCCAGCGGCACGTCCTCGGCGCGCACGTCCGGCCGCAGTTCCGTGCGGGCCAGCGCCGCGTCGATGGCGTCTCCCGCGTGACCGGCGAGGCGCAGGTTGTTGCGCAGGGTCTTGCGGCGGTGGTGCAGCGCCGCCTCAATGAAGCGCAGCAGCTCCGGCGCGGGCAGCGCGCGCTGGCGGTCGAAGTCCAGGCGCATCACGGCGCTGGTCACGTCCGGCGCGGGCAGGAACGCGCCCTTCGGCACGTCGCGCACGTGGCGCACGCTGCCGTGCAGGGCGGCCAGCGCGCTCAGGAAGCCGTAGTTGTCCTCGCCGGGCCGGGCGGTGAGGCGCTGCCCGACCTCCTTCTGCACCAGCACGGTGGCCGACGCGATGGCCGGCGCGTTCATGAAACGCGACAGCAGCACCCCGGTGATGTAGTACGGCAGGTTGGCGATCACATGCGTGCCGGGCTCCAGGGCGGCGTAATCGAAGTCCAGCGCGTCGCCCCACACGACCGTCACGTCCAGGCCGGCGAGCGTCTCGGCCAGTACCGGGCGCAGCCGCTCGTCCTTTTCCAGCGCCGTCACGCGCGCGCCGCGGGCGGCGACCTCGCCGGTCAGCACGCCCAGGCCCGGACCGACCTCCAACACTGGCACGCCCGGCGCAGCGCCGCCCGCCTCTGCGATGGCGCGCAGGATGTTGCCGTCGATCAGGAAGTTCTGACCGAGGCTCTTGGTGGGTTTCAGGCCGTGCCGGTCCAGCAGCTCCCGGACGCGGGCCGGGGAGTACAGGGGCGGGGGGCGGGGCGCGTCGGGGGTGGGTTCGGACTGGGACAAGGATCACTCCGGTGCGGCGGGGCGCGCGGGACGTCCGGCCACAGGCGCGTCAGTATACTCTTCGCCATGACCGATCCCGTCGGTGTGGGCCACCCCACGGACACACCATCCCAGCCGCCGCTGCCGGACCTGGGCGACCTGATCCGCGCCGGCGAGTGGCGCCGAGCACTCGCCACCGCCCGCGTGGGGCACGCGGACGCCCACGTCGAGGCGGCGCTGAGCGCCGTGGTCGGCATCGTGGAGGGCGTGCGCGCCCGGCGCTACCCGGCCGCGCGCCGCGCCCTGACGGACCTGCGCGACACGCTGGCCGCCAGCGACGCCCCGGACCTGACGGTGATCCGCCGCCACGTCGATCCGGACGCCGTGCACGCGGGCCTCGCCGCGCTCGACGTGAAGTCCGGCCGGGACGCGCCGGATGACGACGCGCTGGCGGCCAGCCTCGAAGCGGCGCTGGCCACATCTCTCACGCGGGCCGAGGCGCTGAACACGCTGGGCGTGCGCGCCGCTGCGCAGGGCGACACCGAGCGCGGCCGCGGCCTGTTCGAGGAAGCGCTGGCGGCCGATCCCGGTCACTACCGGGCGCTGACGAACATCGGGAACATGAAGCTGGAAGCCGGGGACGCCGTGGGCGCCGAGGCGGACTACCGCGCCGCCCTGAAGCTGGCGCCGGAGTACGACGGCGCGCACCACAACCTGGGAGTGGCGCTGCGCCGCCAGGGCCGGGTGGCCGAGGCGGTCAGCGCGATCCGGCGCGGCCAGCGGCTGGGCATGCGCCGCTCGAAGGAGGACACCCAGGCCGAGATGCGCGAGCAGTTCGCCGGCAGCGCCACCCTGCGGCGACTCCGGACCGCAGCGCTGGTGGTCGTCGTGGTGCTGATCCTGCTGGCCCTGCGCGGCGCGCTGACCTGACCGTGGACCCACGCTGATGCCGCAGTGGGTGCTCGCACCGGAGGGCGCGCGGCGGGTGGATGCCCGGCTGGAGCGCGCGGGCCTGCTCGACCTCGCCATGGAGGAGGCGGGCCGGGCCGTGGCCGACCATCTCCTTGCCGCGCGCCCGGACGGCCCGGTGCTGCTGCTCGCGGGCAGCGGGGCGAACGGCGGCGACGCCTTCGTCGCGGCCCGGCACCTGCGGGTGCGTGGCGTGGATGCGGCCGTGCTGGCGCTGCCGTCCCGCCACCCGCTGACCCGGGCGAACCGCCAGCGGTGGCGGGCCGTGGGGGGCACGGTCACGGCCCTGGGCGCCGCCAGCCTGGCCCGCGGGCTGCGGACGGCCACCATGGTCGTGGACGGCCTGCTCGGCACGGGTTTCACGCCGCCGCTGCGGCCGGCCACGGCGGAGCTGATCGCCACGGTGAACGCGTGGCGGGGACCGGGGCGCCGGGTGCTCGCCATCGACGTGCCGAGCGGCCTGGACGCGGCGTCCGCCCTGGTGCCGGAGGGGGCTCTGCGCGCGGACGACACTGTGACCCTGATGGGCTACAAGGCCGCGCTGCTGTTCGGCGCGGCCGCCGTTCACGCGGGGCGGGTCACGCTGGCCCCGCTGTCGGCACCCCCCGAATGGGTGCAGGAGGACGCCCTGGCCGCCCGCCCCACCGACGCCGAGGTGGGCGCGCTGCTGCCCGTGCGACACGCCGACGCCCACAAGGGCACCGCCGGCCGCGTGTGGATCGTCGGCGGTCATCCCGGCACGACGGGGGCGCCGGCCCTGGCCGGAGTGGGCGCGCTGCGGGCCGGGGCGGGCCTGGTGACGGTGCATTCCACGGCGGACGTGCCGCTGGTCACGGCGGAACTGATGGTGCGCCGGGCGACGTCCTGGGACGCGTGGCGTGTGGAGACGGAGGGCGCGTCCCGGCCGGACGCCGTAGCGCTGGGCATGGGCCTGGGGCCGGACGCGGCGGCCCTGGCGCGCACCGTGCTCGCATGGAACATTCCCACGGTGGTAGATGCCGACGCGCTGCAACCCGAGCTGGCGGGACACGGGCACGCGCGCGTGATCTGGACGCCGCACCCCGGCGAGGCCGCGCGGCTGCTCGGCACCGATACGGCCGGGATCGTGCGCGACCCGCTGGGCGCGGCCCACACCCTCCAGCAGCGCTTTGGCGGCGTGGTCGTGCTCAAGGGCGGACCGAGCGTCGTGGCGCACGCGGGCGGCCTCAGCGTCGCGCGTGGCGGGCACCCGGGCATGGCGACGGCCGGCATGGGCGACACGCTCTCCGGCATCCTGGCCGCGCTGCTGGGACAGGGCCTGTCGGCACCGGACGCCGCGGTGGCCGGCGTCCGGCTGCACGCGCGGGCTGGCGAGCGGGCGGGTGCCCGTCACGGCTACGGCCTGATCGCGTCGGACGTCGCGCTGGAACTGGGCGGCGCGTGGCAGGACGTGAGCGGCGGCGCGGCCGGGGAAGCGTGGTAGGGTCGCTGCATGCAGGGTCTGCTGAGTGATCTTCCGCTGCTGGGCGCCCTGGAACTGATTCACACCACCCGGCAGACCGGCGTGCTGGACGTGCAGACGGACGTGCCGTATGCGGTCGCCTTCGTGGGCGGCGAGATCGTGTCCGGCGGCATCGTGGACTGGATCGGCCTGGACGCCCTGTACGCGTGCCCGCTGCTGGCCGAATCCGGGTCGTTCTCTTTCGAGCGCAAGCCCGTGACCGGCCGGCCGCTGGGCACCTTCAACCACATCGTGTCCGACTGGGCGCGCACGTCAGATGAGTGGCAGGAGGTATGCGCGGTGATCGGCAGCCCGAGCCGCTACTACCGGGGGGCCGAGCCGCTGTTCGACCTGGAGGGCGGGCGCTCGGTGCGCGGCGCGGCGCGGGCGGCGGAGGTGCCGGTCTTCCAGGTGGCGCAGTTCGTGGTCCGGGCGCTGCGCGACGGCCGGCTGGAGGCCAGGGACCGTTTCGAGTGGTTCCGGCTCAAACTTCAGCCCGCGCCGCGCCGCGCCGGGCAGACGCCCGAGCCGATGCTGCCGCTGGGCCAGCTGATCGAGCGCGGCATGCCGCTGCGTGAAGCCCGCGCCCGGCTGCTGAACGAACTGCGCCTGGGCCTGCGCTTCACCGGCAGCGGGTGGGTGTGGCGCGATCTGGTGTGGGAAGTGCAGCAGGACACCGTGGCGACCGCACCCCGCTGAGGCCGGCGGCCAGGGGAATACCCTAGAATGCCGCCCATGCTGTTTCTGTCCGTGCTGCTGCTGGCCGTCGCGTTCCTGGTGGGGAGCGCGCCCGTGGGGCACACGCTGCTCGCGCGCGTCGGGGTGGACGTCCGGACGAACAATCCCTACAACCTCGGCGTGGAGAACGTCCTGCGGCGGGTGGGGCCGGGCCTGGCCGTCACGACCGCGCTGCTGGACGCCGCGAAGGGCTTCGTCGCGGTGCTGATGGCCGCGAGCCTCCAGCTGCCGGAGGTGGCGGCGCTGGGCGCGCTGGCCGCGTATCTGGGCCACCTGAATCCGCCGCCGCGCCTGTACGGGCCGCTGCCGCCGCGCGGCCGGGGCAACCTCGTGCTGCTGGGCGTGCTGGCGGGCCTCGCGGTCACGGGAGCCGTGCCGCTGTGGGCGGCGGCGCTGCCGGTCGTGGTGTACGCGGGCATCAGCGGGTACTGGGGCTTCGTGACGCTGGGTACGCTGGGGGGCCTCGCGGCCTTCGCGGTGGCGGCGGCGCTGCTGCCCACGCCGGTGCCGGCGAAACTCGCGGCGCTGGGGCTGCTGCTGGCCGCCACGTGGCGCTTCAAGGAGAACCTGGGCCGCATCCTGGACGGCACCGAACCGCGCCTGGGCGACGCGGTGCCGATGGCCGGCAAACGCGCGGACGAGGTCGTGACGGCCTTCATGATCCACCCCATGACCGTGGAGAACTTCTGGCAGACCCGGCGCTTCTCGTGGATGCGCCCGCTGGTGGAACGCGGCCTGATCTCCGAGGCGAGCGTGCGCGACCTGGCCCGCTCGCTGCGCCCCATGAAGGTGGGAGAGCTGCGCGGCATCCGCACCGTGGACGGCAAGAGCATCCGCTGCTACCTGCTGTCCAGCCCGCTGCTGCCCGACGTCTTCCGCGACGATCCGGAGCTCGCCACCCGCCGCGCCATCGAGGGTGCGCGCCTCGCGCACGAACTGGGCGCCGAGGTGTTCGGGCTGGGCGCCTTCTGGTCGGTGGTGGGCAACAAGGGTATGGACGTGCAGGCGGCGGTGCCGCAGATCACCATCACGAATGGCGGGGCATACACCTCCGGCACCATCAAGGCCGCGGTGCCCGGCATCCTGGAGCACTTCGCCGCCACCGGACGCGACCTCAAGGACGCGACGGCGGCGGTGGTGGGCGCCAACGGCGTGGTCGCCTTCGGAATCGCGCGGACCATCGCGCCGCAGGTGAGTCGGCTGATCATGGTGGGCCGCGACCTGGAGCGGCTGGACCGCAGCGCCACGACCCTGCGCCGGGCCGTGAAGGACACCGAGATCGTCACGACCACGTCGTACGACGGGCTCAAGGACGCGTCGCTGATCTTCACCGCGACCAGCGACCCCAACCCCGTGATCTTCCCGCAGCACGTCCAGCCGGGTGCGTGGATCTTCGACGAGGGCCGCCCCGCCGACGTGGACGACAGCGTGCGCAGCGTGCCGGGCGTGCGGATCATCCCCGGCGGCGTGGTGCGCCCGCCCGGCGGCATGACCAGCAACATCGACCTGCAGTTCGGCGAGGGCGCGGTGCCGGCGTGCCTCGCGGAGACGCTGATCATCGCCGCGACGGGCGAGCACGGCCGCAAGAGCCTGGGCCCGCAGACCCTCACGGAGAACATCAACTTCTTCGTGGACGAGGCGCACAAGCTCGGCTTCGAGGTCCTGGACTGACATGACGCCGCCCCTCATGATTTGCTGAGGTTCGGCGGGGTGTCTAGGAATGGGCCCGGCCCGCCCGCAGATCTTCGTCCGGCCTTCATCTGAGCTCCCTATGCTGCCGGGGTGATCCGGCCGACGCTGCTGCGCGTTCTGTCCACGCTGGCGCTGCTGGCCGTCATGGTCGCCGCGCCCGGCCACGCCGCCGAGGTGCTGCTGTGGCCGGGGGGGCTTCAGCCGCCACAGCCCATCTCGACCCCCGAGCCGCCGTGCGCGGAACCCACGGGCCGCCTGAGCCTGCGCCTGTGGGAACTCGTGCGGCAGGAGGGCGGCCCGGACCTGACCTGCGGCAACGCCTTCGTGGCCTTCGACCGCACACCCCGCAGCGACCGCGTGCCCGAGGACGCCTTCCAGGTCGCCGCCGACCAGATCCGGGCCGCCCACGCCGAGGTACTGTTGGCCAGCATGGAGTGGCGGTCCGGCGGCGAGAACCCCGGCATGACCTTCGCTCGGGCAGTGCGCGACCTGTATGTCCGCGTGGCCGCAAATCCGGCCGCGTACCCGCAGGGCATGAGCGTGCGGCTGCTGCTCGGCGGCCTGCCGGACTTCGTGCGCCCGGACGGCGCGACGCAGATCCTGAGCGTAGCCCACGACCTGCGCAGTGTGGGCGTGCCCCTGAGCGACCCCCGCGCCGGGTGGACGGTCACGCTGCTGAACTACCGCTACCTGCCGCACAGCCACGTGAAACTGCACGTTATCGACGGCACGGACCTCACGGTGGCCGGCTACAACTACACCGACTGGCACCTGCCGGTCAGCGAGCCCGGCGGCCGCGCCCTGCACGACCTGGGCCTGCACATGTCCGGCCCGGTCGCGCAGAGCGGCGTGGCGGTGTTCGACGACCTGTGGCGCCGCAGCCAGGAACTGGTCTGCCCGGCGGACGTGGCCCCGGACGACGTGACCGCCCGCTGCGCCCTGCAGGAGCCCGCGCCCCCCTCGCACCCAGAACTGGCCCGGCACGCCGTGCGGACAGGAGACACGCGCGCCTACATGCTGTACCGCCGCACTGGGGTCGACCAGGCGGACGTGGCGCACCTGGCGCTGCTGGACGGCGCCCGCACACAGGTCGACCTGATGCAGGCGGATTTCGGGCCGCCGCTGACGTGCTGGTATGCCTACCTGAATCCGTCCACGTGCCCGGTGCGCGAGTGGACGACGTACATGACGGAGGTGCTGACCGCGCTGCGGCGGGGTGTGCACGTCCGGCTGCTGCTGGTGGACTACGGCATCGGGGCCGCGCCGAACCGCAGCGGGGTGGCGCTGATCCGCCGTGAACTGCACCGCCGGGGCCTGGACGACCGCTTCGAGGCCCGCTACACCACCTTCACCATGCACACCAAGGCCCTGACCGTCGACCACGAGCTGGTCGTGACCGGCAGCATGAACTTCCATTTCGCGTCGTGGGGCAGCCTGGGCCTGGCGGAAGCTGCGCTGGCGACCGACGATCCACGGGCGGTGGCCGAACAGGAGGCGAGCTTCAACGACGTGTGGGCCAACGGCAGCCGGCCCGTCCCGGAGGAACGCTGGCTGCCGAACGTCACCCAGGACCTCCTGAACTGAGAACGCACACCGGCGGCGGGGGCACGGTCTGACGCGCCGGGCTTCCGTAGACTGTGTGCATGAGTGGTGTTCCCGTCCGCTGGTCCTCGCCGAGGTGTGGTCATGGTTGAGCGCGTGTTCCTGGCCAAGCCGCGCGGCTTCTGCGCCGGGGTGGTCATGGCGATCCAGGCGGTCGAACGGGCGGCGCAGCGTGAGGAGAAGCCGGTCACGGTGTACCACTCCATCGTGCACAACCACACCGTGGTCGAGCGGCTGTCGTCGGCGCACGGCGTGCACTTCGTGGAGGATCTCGACGCCGTGAACGCCCTGCCCGAGGGCGGCGAGACGGTCGTGTTCAGCGCCCACGGCATCAGCCCCGCGGTGCGGGAACGCGCCCGCGCGCTGGGGCTGGCGACCATCGACGCGACGTGCCCGCTGGTCACGAAGGTGCACACCGAGGCGAAGAAGTACGCGCGCGAGGGCTACACCATCCTGCTGATCGGAGACAGCGCCCGGCACCAGGAGGTGATCGGCACGCGCGGCGAGGCGCCGGAGCACACGATCCTGGTCGGGGTGCTGGGCAAGACCGGCGAGGGGCTGCACGATCCGTACACCGTGCAGGTGCCCGATCCACAGAAACTGGTCGTGCTGACACAGACGACCCTGAGCGTGGACGACACCCGCCGCACCATCGAGATCCTGAAGTCGCGCTTCCCGGCGCTGGTGGTGCCGCCCAGCGAGGACCTGTGCTATGCCACGAAGAACCGCCAGGACGCGGTCAAGGCCATCGCTCCGCATGTGGACGCCTTTCTGGTGCTGACCAGCACGCACTCGAGCAACGGCATGCGCCTGCTGGAACTGGCCGCCGAGACCTGCGGCCGGGCCGAGCGGCTGGAGACGGTGGCAGACCTGGCGCACGTGGACCTCGCGGGCGTGCACAGCGTGGGCATCACGTCGGCAGCCAGCACCCCGGACGACCTCGTGCAGGCGGTGGTCGCGCACTTCCGCGCCCTGAACCCGGCGCTGGAGGTGATTGAGGAAGGCGAGTGGGAGGACATCGAGTTCCGCGAGCCGAGGAAGATCCTGCCCACCGACGCCCTGCCGCGCACCATGCAGTGATTTCACCTTCACGTGGGTCGGAGACGAGTCCGAGCGACGCGAGAAGACCCATCCCGGACTGGAGGGCTACAAAGATTTCCCGATCCTTCCGCGGGAGGTCCTGGACGCACGGAGGTTCGGGATGATCCTCTCCCCTGCCGCGTGGGCAGCGTTCGATGCCGTACTGCGGGTGTTCGTGGCGTGGCAGGTGGTGTGGGGGCTGATCGCGTTCGTGTCGGTGTGGCGGGACAAGGTGCTGGCCTCGGGTGGGCGCCGGCGCGTGCCGGAACGCACCCTCCACCGCACAGAAGCGTGGGGCGGGTGGCTGGGCTCGTTCGTGGCGCAGCGCGTGTTCCGCCACAAGACCCGCAAGGCGCCGTACCAGCGCGCCTTCCTGCGGATCGCCGCGTGCTGGCTGGGCGCTTGGGGGGCCGTGATCGGGCTGCGACTCCTGGCGAACTGAGTGCCGAATCTTGCCATTTGCAATGCAATTCTGTATTCGACTTGCCATGTGATACCTTCATCCGCATGATCGTGGTGAAGGTGGGCGGCAGTGCAGGAATCGATTACGACGCAGTATGTGCGGACATCGCCGCACGCTGGGCGGCGGGCGAGAAGCTGATTCTGGTGCACGGCGGCAGCGGGGAGACCAACCGGATCGCCGAGGCGCTGGGGCATCCGCCGAAGTTCGTGACCAGTCCCAGCGGGTATACCTCGCGCTTCACCGACCGCGAGACGCTGGAAATCTTCGAGATGGTGTACTGCGGCAAGATGAACAAGGGCATCGTGGAACGCCTGCAACGGCTGGGCGTGAACGCGGTCGGCCTGTCGGGTCTGGACGGCCGCATCTTCGAGGGCCGCCACAAGGACTCGGTGCGCGCCGTCGAGAACGGCAAGGTCAAGGTGCTGCGCGGCGACCACACCGGCACCGTCGAGAAGGTGAACACCGGCCTGATCGAGCTGCTGCTCGGCGCGGGCTACCTGCCAGTGCTCACGCCGCCGGCCAGCAGTTACGAGGGCGTGGCGATCAACGTGGACGGCGACCGCGCCGCCGCCGCCCTGGCCGTGGCCCTGAAGGCCGACGCGCTGCTGCTGCTCTCGAACGTGCCGGGCCTGCTGCGCGCCTATCCGGACGAGGCCAGCCTGATTCCCACGATTCCCGCTGGCGACGTCGAGAGCTACCTGGAATTTGCCCAGGACCGCATGAAGAAGAAGGTGCTGGGCGCCGCCGAGGCCGTGCAGGGCGGCGTGCGGCGCGTGATCTTCGGGGATGCCCGCGCCGGTCAGCCGGTCAGCGCGGCGCTGGGTGGAGCGGGCACGGTCGTGTCCTGACAGCGGTGCGGCGTGCGCTATCCTGCGCGCTCGATGACGCCGGCCGAACTGCTCGACTTCCTCGCCGCGCGGGGCGGGCAGGAATATGAGGTGCAGGCGCTGCTGCACGCGGGCCGGGGGCGCAAGGCCAGCGTCCGCGAGCTGGGCGCCTATCGCCTGACCATGCGCGGCGACGAGGTGCTGGCGTGCGGGCCGAGCGGGCAGCCACGGCACCTCTCCCGTACGGAATTCCACGCCGTGTTCGGCTCGTACGCCTTCGGGGAGCCCCGGCCCACGGGCACGTTCACGGATCTGGGGCCGCTGTTCGGGATGTAACGGAGGGCGGGACCGGAGGGAATCCCCCGGCCCCGCCGTGTGGCTCGCTGCTTACTGGCTCTGAGCGGCCGGGAAGGCGAAGGCCTTCAGATCGACCGTGACGGTGCGCGTCTGGCCGCCGCGGACCACTGTGAGCTGCACACTGTCCCCGATCTGCTTGCCGATGATCGCGCGGCGCAGGTCGTCCCCGGCCGAGATCGCCTGACCGTCGATGGCAGTGATGATGTCGCCGTCGGTGGAGATGGCGTTCGGCTGATCCTGGCTGGCGGCGCCCACGCTCAGGGCGTTGTTGCTGCCGCCCTTGAGGCCCGCGGCGGCGGCCGGACTGTTCGGCGCGACCTGCTGGATCAGGGCGCCGCTGGCCGGAAGCTTGGCCTGGGTGCGCTGCGCGGAGGTCAGGCCGCTGAGGTCCGTGAACTGGATGCCCAGGGTGGGCGTCTGGAGCACGCCCCCCTTGCCCGCCTGGAGCTGCGGCAGGAGCTTCTTGACCGTGTTCACGGGAATCGCGAAGCCCACACCGGCGCTCTGCCCGGCGCCGCCGGTGAGGATCTGGGTGTTCACGCCGATCACCTGACCGCTGGAGTTCAGCAGCGGTCCGCCGGAGTTCCCGGGGTTGATGGCGGCGTCCGTCTGGATCACGCTCTGCTCGACCTGCTTGGTGCCGACCGGCACGGTGCGTTCCAGTGAGGAGATGATGCCCTCGGACACGCTGAAGTCCAGGTTGAAGGGCGCGCCCATGGCGATGGCCTTGAGCCCCACGTCGAGCTGGTCGCTGTCGCCCAGCGGAATGGGCTGGATGGCCGATGCCGGCACGCCCTCGGCACGGATCAGCGCGAGGTCGAAGTCCGGGGCGCGGGCGATGACCTTCGCCTTGTACGTGGTCTTGGAGCCGTGCAGGCGGATGGTGATCTCGCTGGCGCCCTCGACCACGTGGTTGTTCGTGATGATGTCACCCTGCGCGTTCACGAAAAAACCGCTGCCGGTGCCGGTCTGCGGCTGGCCGTCGTCCGGCGTGCCGAAGCCGAAGGGCAGCTGCTGCTGGAGCCGCTGGCGCAGCTGGGCCTGCGGGGTGCTGTCGGCGCCCTCGGTCACGCTGATGTACACCAGCCCGTTCTGGCGGGCCTTCACCACGTTCACGGTGTTCGCCTCGGACTCGGTGCGGGCACGGCCGCCGTCGTAGGTGGCGGGGCTGGTGGGGGTGCTCTGCGCGAGCGCCGGGACCATCTCGCCCTGGGCCGCAGGCGTGGTGGCCGTGACGTTCTGCGCGGCGATGTGTTCGTTGACCTGAAAACCGGCGAAGGCGCCCACAGCAAGCGTGCCCGTCAGCGCCAGGATCGAGAGGGGTCGGTTCATGGGTGTGAGTGTGCCCGTGTGCGGTTACACGACGGTTAAAGAGCGCCCATGACGCCTTCAGCGTGACCGGGCATGGCCCGGGGCACACCACATCAACGCCCCACCCTGGACTACATGGCCAGGGTGGGGCGCGGGCAGAACCTTACTTCTTGCGCTTGCCGCCGCCGGCGGGTTTCTTGGCAGCGCTGCCGCCCCCGCCGTGGGTGCGTTCCTTGGCGTCCCGCATGAACGAGCGCAGCTTGGCCTCGAACTGGGGGCTCTGGCGGCCGATCGCGCGGGGGCGCGGCACTTCCTCGGGCTCTTCCAGCAGCTCCTTGATGGACAGGTCGAGTCGGCCTCGCTCGTCCCGGCCCAGCACCTTCACCTCGATGTTCTCGCCCTCACGGACGTGATCATGGATGTTCCGGACGAAGGAGTGAGCGATCTGCGAGATGTGCACCAGGCCCGTCTCGCCGTTCTCGAACTGGATGAACGCGCCGAAGTCCGTGACGCGCGTCACGCGGCCCTCTGCGACCGCGCCGGAATCAAGCTGCACCAAAGGAGGTCTCCTCGAAAAGCATGAGACCTATGGTACACCATGACCGGCCCCCGCGCAGAAGAGCCGGGTGTGGGGCGTGAAGCCGCGCCCAGGGCCGATCCGCTGCCGGAATGCGGCGCGGGCGGGTAGCATGCCGTCATGTTGGAGCTGCTGTCAATCATGCGCCGCCTGCGCGGCCCCGGAGGCTGCCCGTGGGACCAGGAGCAGACCCACGACTCGCTGCGTCCCTACCTGCTGGAGGAAGCGGCCGAGGCCGTGGACGCCGTCACTGCCGGCGACCGCGCAGAACTGGCCGCCGAGCTGGGGGATGTGCTGCTGCAGGTGGCCTTCCACAGCGTGATCGCCGAGGAGGAGGGCGCCTTCACGTACGCCGACGTGGAGCGGGCCATCGTGGACAAGCTCGTGCGGCGGCACCCGCACGTGTTCGCAGACGTGAACGTGCGGGACAGCGGCGAGGTGGTGAGCAACTGGCAGGCGATCAAGGTGGCCGAGCGCGGTGGCCGCCCGCGCCGCCCGGCCGACAGCGTCCCCAGAGGCCTCGGCGCGCTGGCCCGCGAGGCGCAGACACAGCACCTGGCCCGGCACCGGAGCGACCGGGCCGCGCTGGAACACAGTGTGAGCAGTGCGCCCGACTCGGCCGAGGGCGTGGCGCAGGTGTTGGAGGCGGCCGTCGCGTGGGCCCGCGCACACGGCGTCGATGCGGAACTGGCCCTGCGCGAGCACACCCAGCGGCGTCTGGACGCCCTCGCTCCACAGGACGCCGAATGACGCGCGCCGACGTGCGGGAGCAGCGTCGTGGCTGAGGAGCCCGCGCCAGACCCGCTGGATGAGGTGCTGGACGACCCGTGGCGGCTCTGGCTCTCCGGCCGCGAGCGCTCGGCGCTGCATCTGCCGACCTACCGGCGCGCGGCGGTGCTGGTCGGCCTGACGCGGGAACACGACCCGCGCGTGCTGCTCACCGTCCGCTCGGCCGATCTGCCCACCCACAAGGGGCAGATCAGCTTTCCCGGCGGCAGCCTGGAACCCGGCGAGACGCCGGTGCAGGCCGCACTACGAGAAGCATGGGAGGAGGTCGGCCTGGACCCGGCGGCGGTGGAGGTGCTGGGAGAACTGGACGACGTGTTCACCCCCATCGGCTTTCACGTCACGCCGGTCCTGGCCCGGCTGCCGGCCCGCCCGGAGCTGCGGCTGTCCGCCGAGGTCGTGAAGCTGCTCATGCCCACGTTGGGCACGCTGCGCGCCACCGTGCCGCGCGAGGACGACCGCGCCCTGCCGGACGGCCGCATGGTCACGCTCTACACCTACCCGTGGGAAGGCCACGACATCTGGGGCATGACGGCGCGGGTGCTCCACGACCTGCTCACCGGCGGTCCCAGCTGACAGGGAAGGGCGAGCGGCCGACAGGCGCACAACCCTCCTGCCCGACGGCCCTCGCTGGCCCACCCCTCGCCGGGCCAGTGGCGACGCCCTGACGCCCGCAGCATAGGCCGCACAGAACAAGGCCCCCACCGTCAGGTGGGGGCCTTGCCTCCAAAGGGTTACTTCACCTGGTTGATGGTGATCTGGCCGTTGGTCGTGACGTTGTAGGTGTTCAGGAAAGTGCGGAAGCCGGGGGCGATCACGACGATCTCGTGGGCGCCGCGGGAGACCTGCACGTCCAGTCCGCCGTTGCGGATGGTGCCGGCCTCGGTGCCGTCCACGAACACGCGGGCACCGTTCACGCCGCTACGGATGCTGACGGTGTAGGACGTGACGGGAGCGGGCGTGGGCGTGACGACCTGCGCGAACTCGACATTGAGGTTGGTGGTGGCGCCGCCGCGGATGGACACGGTGGTGGTGTAGTCCCGGAACCCCGGCGCCTGCACCCGCACCGGGAACGTCCCCGC